>CALARR010000149.1 GCA_937889015.1 uncultured Planctomycetales bacterium
CCGGAGCCAATGCCGCAAAAACCAAACACGATACTTGTGTATAACAACGAGGCCTTCGACCTGGGCTGGATGATTTCGGCCCTGCGGGCCTGGCGCTTGGGCGCGCGGGCCTGGACCGCAGCTCTCCGGGCATGACGCGTGACAACGTCGTTGTGACGCGCGTGTGGCCGGTTGCGGTGCGTTGAAATGCGGCTGGCGGTCTTCGCCGCGCGCTGGGCGTTATTTGGAGGAGTCGCCCTGTTCGAGCACGGCGCGCGCGTGGCGTGCGTAGGGGCCACGGAGGTCGCTCGCATAGCGTTCGAGGATCTGGCGGCCGAGGCCCTGATGGTCGCCGCAGCGGAACAGGGCGCGTGCGAGCATGAGCTCGCGCAAAGATTCGGACCGCTTCTCCACCACGCGCGCGATCTCGTCGAGATTCGTGGCTGAATAGCCCGACATGCCCGGCTTGGCGAGGACCTCGGCCAGGGCCGGGGCGGCGCGGCGGTCGGCGAGGAACTCCAGGGCCAGGGCGCAGGCGCGGTGGTGGGAGAACTCCTTGTCGGCGTCGAGCAGCCGGGCCTTGTCGATGATGATCTCGACGGCCTGGGCATCGCGCGCGCAGCCCAGCGCGACGATGAACTGATCGAGTTCGCTGAGGCTGCGGCCGTACTGGGCCATGCCCTTGAAGTTCCAGCCGTCATCGAAGGTCTTGGCCGCCTGGACGCGAGCGCGGAGCGTTTCGGTCCCGGCAGGACTGCCCAGCACGGCCAGGAGGTGGGCGTAGAGGAGCTTGTCGAGGTCCGAGGCCGCTTGGTGGTAGGCCTTTTCCAGCATGGGCAAGGCGGTGGAGGCGTGGGCGAAGATCACGGCCACGTCGTGGGCGTTGTACTTGCCGTCGACCATGTGCTTGCGATCCTTCCAATCGGAGGTCACCACATGGCCTAGCACGGAGCCCTTGACCACATTGGCGACGGACTGGGCGACGTCGGAGGGGGGCAAGGGGAAGGAGTCCTTGGCGTCGACGACGTCGGCCGGCAGGCAGCCGATGTCGACGAGGTGACGCTGCAAGGCGGCGACGTCGACCTGACCGGTGCCGTTCTTGGCGGCCATGGCCGCGGCGGCGCCGGCCGCATAGCCCAGGTTCTGCAGGTTGGCCTGCATGCGGATGATGGGCAGGACGTCGCGATGGGCGCTGACGCCGAGGCTGGTGACGAAGATGCCTTCCAAGCCTGTGGGCAGGAGGGCGCGGAGGGGGACGTACATCTCGCCCTTGCCGGCCTCGATGTCCGGCTGCCGCGCCCAGAACATGGGATGCACGGTGAAGCCGTGGGAGTCGAAATGGCTCTTGGCGCGCGCGACGCTGTCGGGCCAGGTGCGATCGAGCACGAGGTCCATGGGCGTGAGCCAGACCTGGCCCACGATCCGCCGCCGCTCGCGCGTTTGGAGCAGTTGGCCCATGTCGTAGGTCGCGGGGGCCTTGGCCCGGGCGCTGACGGTGACTTGCCAGGCGTCGATCAGGTCGGTGTCGTCGGTGAAGGTGAAATCGGTGTTGGGACCGCGGAGGCCGAGGTTCAGGGTATGCAGGCCGGCGCCCTGGACGGCCGGTTCCGACCCGTCGACGAACTTGTAGTCGGCTCCGGCGGCGACGGCGATGTCGGAGCTGCCGGTGGCATCGACGACGGTTTTGGCGAGGACCACGCCGCGGCCGAGGGGAGTGGCCACGACCACGCCTTGCACGCGTCCGTTGACGACATAGGCGCCCACGCCCAGCGTGAGGCACCAGATGTCGGCCCCGGCCTGGCGGTTGGTGCGCCGCCACCACTCGGCTTTGCCGATGGCCGACCAGGACGTGCCTTTGCCCATGCCCATGTCTTGCAGGCCCTTGGTGACTTCGGCGGTGAAGCCTTCACGGTATCCGGAGTAGTAGCCGGTGATGACGCCCAGCGTTCCCACGCCGCCCAGTTCGGAGAAGGCCTCGACGAGCAGGGTGCGTGCCCCTTGGCGCGCCGCGCCGATGCCGGAAGCGGCCCCGCCCGTGCCGCCGCCGACCACCACCACGTCGTAGACGCCCAAGACCGGCAGGGCACGCGGGTCGGCCGGCACGCTGGGTAGATTGCGCTGCGTGGGGCGGACACCAACGAGGATTTCTTTGATGTCGCCAGCGGTGGCCGGGGGGGCGGATGCGGCGGGCAGCCTGGCGCCGGCGATGGCGGGAAGACGCTTGGTCTCAGTGCCCACGACTGCGCCGATGCGCGCGCCGAGGTCGATCTGAACCAGGGGGCGCAAGAGGGCGGCGGCGGCCTCGCGCGAGACGTCGGCGCATCCACCCAGGATGTACAGACGCGCGACCTTCGCCGGCCGGAAGGCGTCCAGGGAAACGAGGCCCACGCCGGGCCACTCGCCGGTCAGCTTGGCCACGCCCTGCATGGGGTCGGGCGGGACCTGGAAGAGCGATTCCGAGGCGTCGAGTTGCCCCTTGTCGAAGGTGCGGTCGCGCGCCGTCTGCTCGGCGGCGGCAAAGGCGTTCCAAGAGCCATCGGCCATGGGGATGTGCAGCGTGTACTCGTAGACGGGCACGGAGCGGCCCTTACCCGCCACGGAACGCGTGAAGGGGAGCTTGCGCACGGTGTCGCCGGATGGGGCCTGAGGTTCGCCGCCGACCACGATCCGCTGGAAGGTCTGCGCGCCGGCCGGATAGGGCGCGAACTTGGCGCCGGCCAGGCGCGCGACGGTAGAGCGCTGGGTGGCGTCGATGATCGTCTTGGCCAGGACGGCCTGGCGTCCGGCGCGATTGGCCATGACGATGCCGCAGGGCTTGCCCGAGGCGTCGCGGAGCACGTCGGTCACATAGCAGCTATAGAGGAAGTCGACCTTGGCGGCGAGCAGCGCCTGGTCCAGCGTGCGCTTGACATGCATGGGGGTGGGCACGCCGGCCGCAGGATCATCGCCGAAGAGCTTGCGCGCCAAGGGGGCGGCGGGCTTCTCCTTCGCTTCGAGCCAGAATCGCTGGGTGGCACAGACGTCGTCGCCCAGATAGGTGCGCGGCGCGGCCAGGAAGACGCTGGCTCCCGAGTTGGCCGCCTGGATCGCGGCGGCGACACCGCCCAGGGAGCCGCCGACCACCACCACGTCGACCTGGGCGACCACGGGGATCTGGCGGGCCGATTCGGGGACCGCGCTGGGGACCGCGGGCCGAACTTCGGCGGGCGCGGCACTGGTGGCCAGCGTGAGCAGGATCGCCAGGACGGTTACAGACTTGGCAGCGGCGTGGTTCAACATGCGTGAATCGACTCCAGTATGCGGTGGGGCTCGCGTGCGGAACTGTGGGTCTATTGTAACGGCATTTTGGGGTCCGTGGCGACGAAAAACGTCGGGCAGTTTTTTCGTGACACACAAGGCAAGCGGTGCGGCAGTTTGTCGTGCGGTGGTTGTGTGGATAGTTCCCGGGTGGGGCTCTGTTCGAGCCGTTGTTGGGGAGGGCGGAGGCGCGGTCGGGCAAGATTCGCCGGCGAAGGCCGTCGTTCCGAACAGTCATCCCGCGAAGCGAAGGATCTCGGTCGTCGCTACGACATAAGGGATTCTTCGCTTTGCTCAGAATGATACGATGCACGGCCCTCGCAGACTTCCTGGTCAGCGGGCCAACTGGGCTTCCCAGGGCCGAAATGTCAAATCGCGGACGGTTCCCTTCCAGGAGAGGCGGGCCGATTGGGGCGCGTCGGTGGCATTGACCAGGACCACGGCCTGAGTGCCGTCGGCGGCTTCAAAGGCGTTGTGCAGGACCGCGGGGAAGCGGCAGCCACGCGCGTCGAAGGTAGCGGTCTCCAGCCGAGGCGGGTGGAGCATCTTGCCCAGGAGGAGGTAGGGCCGTCCTTCGCCGTGGAACAGGGTCACCCACTGGCGCATGAACTCGAAGTCGTCGGGTTTGTCGGGGCGCATGACAGGCGAGGCCTGGCCGTCGGCGTCGATGGCCTCCAGGGCGAGGTCATCGACCCACACCGTGCCCGGTCCATGCACATTGAGCATGATGCGGAGAAAGTCTGTGCCAGCAGGAAGCGTGAACTGGACCTCGCCTTGGGTCCACTCGGCGGCCGCGGGGGGCAAGGGAATTCGCCACGATCCGGCCGAGTGCATCTCGTGGCCCAGGGCCGCGAGAGAAATGTGATTGGTCTGTCGCAGTCCTTGGGTTTTGATCCAGGCGCGCAGTCGGTACTTGCCGCCGATGGCGAAATTGCGGCCGACGGCGACGTTCTGTGCGACCTGGACGATCTGGTCCTTTTCGGTGTTGGTCAGTCGCAGGCTGACGCTGTCGCCGTGGCCGGTGGCGGCATCCAGGTCGGCCTGGCCGCTGTAGACGCGTCCTTTGTAGCCCGCAACCTTGCCCCAACCGGCGACGGCCAACGGCAGCGTGAACTGGCCGTTGAGCAAGAGGGTCTCGGGGCCACGAAGCATGGAGGGGACCAGATGCGGGATCTGGCCGTTGGCCAGGCAGTAGGCGCCGAGCAGGCGATCACCGGCGCGGGGATTGCTTTGGAAGGCGGGCAGATATTCGTGGTACAGATAGCCGAAGACCGAGGCCGGGTCGGTGCCCGGCTTCTTGAGGACTTCCCAATCGCGGTAGTCCTGCAGGCCGATCTCCTGGATGAAGTGTTCGTTGGGCTCTTCGAAGCAGACCACGGCGTCGGGCTGGAGGCGGCGGCAGGCGGCGAGCATGGTCTGCAGTTGGCGGCGGAAGACGTCGGTGGACCAGCAGCCGGGGCCGGGGGCGTGGCCGTGTTCGGCGCTGAAGCAGACGGGCCAGTTGCCGCCCACGACCTGGTCGACCTGCACCAGTTCGGCGCCGCGCTCGGCGCAGCCGACGGCGATGCGATTGAACCAGTCGATGGTCCAGGGATCGCCGGCGCACATGGCCGAGTTCTGGCCGCCCTTGAGCCAGGAGCAGTCGCGGAGATAGAGCTTGCCGTCGCGCGTATGGACGGCATGGGGGCGCGCGGTGGCGTCGAAGCGTGCCCGATCGTCCCAGACGAAACTGCCGTCGGGCTGCTTGTCGTAGGTGAGCGTGTAGTGATAGCCGGAGGGCCAGAGGAAGGCGTGTCCGTTCACCTGGCGACCGAGCTGGGCCAGGCGGCGGAACTGCTCGTCGGACGGATAGACGGGGAAGTAGTCGGGGGTGATCCAGGTGCTGACCTTTTCCCAACCCCAATAGGCGATGACCAGGGGAACGTCGGTGCCGAAGTTGGGCTTCCAGAAGTCGGTGAACCAGCGTTCGATGGTCTCGGGCTGGGCGAGCCACTGGCGGCCAAAGCGGACCATGGCCGGGCCGTTGCGGAGCCAGGCGGGCAGATCGTCGCGCGCGGCAAAGGTCCGCCGGCACCAAGCCTGCTGGACGGCCCATTGCTTGTAGAGATCGGCCGCGTCGCGCCAGTCGGTGGGACGCTGGGCATCGGGACTGGAAAAGGCGGTGCAGACCAGGTCATAGTCGTGCGCAAAGCGGCTCGAGGCGAAACAGGCGTGCTGCCATTGGACGAGCAGTCCTTCGGCAGTGCGCGTGGCGGCCAACGTCTTGCGGTAGCCGCGCGGATCGAAGGCGGCCGTCATCAGTCCGCCGGCATCGTCGTAGTAGCAACCGAACTGCGCGGCCAAGGAACCGGGCTGCATGGCCGAGAAGCCGCTGCCGGGCTTGCGCTTGGCCCATTGCCGGCGCACGCCCCCCTTGGTGTTTCCCAGGACCAGGGCGTCGGAGGCATCGTCGCCAGTGGGCACGCGCAGCACCAGGCTGGGAAAGCGGACCGATTCCAGGATGAGTGCCTCGGGAAACCGAGCCTCCAATCGCCAGCGCAGGTGGAGGTCGTTGGGGGCTGCGGCGGCGGTGCAGGTGACGTGGATGTCGCGGCGCGCCAGGTCGGAAAAGGTCCAACGCAGGCGAGCGCCAGCGGCCGCCGGGTCGCGCTGCAGCGTGACATTCTGGGCTTCGCGGCTGGAGAGCGTGAACCGCTTGCCCGAGGGATCGCTGCGCTCGGAGAACTCCAATTGGAAGAGTTCGGGCGACTTTTGCGGGGCGAGCCAGTCGCGGCCGGTGGCCGGGTCGCGGAGCGAGAGCAACACGCCGCTGGCTGGATCGACCGCGATGGAGAGACGCGAGCTGTCGAGCTTCAGGGGAGCGGACGGCGCGGCGGCGTGGGCCGTGAAGGATGAAAGGGCGAAGACAAGGGCAACGGCGAGGCGGGGGAATGTCATGGGCGGGCTTTCGAAACGCGGAGGGTGGAAATAGCGATGGGTGTCACTATGGCGCCGAGTATAACAGATCGCCTGGGCGGCTACAGCCGGCGGACTGGCTTGGCGAGGTTGTCCACTGCGAGCCGGGTGTCCTCGTTTGGGGAGCTGCGGCTGGCGTTGGGGCCCCTCGGAGGCTTCTTCCGCCTGGGCTATTGCCCGGCGAGGATCGGCCGGACTAATATGCGTGGATGTCTCGGAGTACTGTGGCGCGCAGACGACGCTGAGGTCCATGCTATGAAACGCTTGATGAGCTTGGTGTGGCTGCTGGGGGTGGTGCACGTTGGCGCGGGAGCGGTTGGGGGCGCGGAGACGCGGCCGAATCTGCTGTTCATCTACACCGACGACCAGCGTTACGACGCGGTGGGCGTGGTGCAGCAGGAGCAGGGGGAGAAGGGGCGGTTTCCGTGGTTCCGCACGCCGCACATGGACCGCCTGGCGGCCGACGGGGTGCGATTTCGCAACGCGTTTGTAGTCTGTTCGCTGTGCGCGCCGAGCCGCGCCGTGAACCTGACGGGGCGCTACAACCATTTGAATGGCGTGGCGTCGAATTTCCGCCCCTTTCCCGTGGACAACGTGACGCACGCCACGCTGTTGCGGAGCGCGGGCTATACGACGGCGTACATCGGCAAGTGGCACATGGACAGCCAGCGCGAACGGCCAGGGTTCGATTTCCATGCCAGCTACCTGGGGCATGCGCGCTATGTGGACCCGGTGTTCATCGTGCAAGGCGAGGACGTGCCGCGCCAAGGCTGGATTGACGACCTGGCGACCGACTACGCGATCGAGTTTATGCGCCAGCAGAAGGGGACGGGCAAACCGTGGTCGATGGTGGTGGGCTTCAAAGCGCCGCATGGCCCTTGGACTCCGCCCGAGCGCGCCAGGGAACGGTTCGCGGGCCAGGAGGCACGCACGGTACCGAACTTGAACGTGCGCGCGATCTACATGAGCGAGCAGGCGGGGCGTGCCGCGCCCGATCCGGCGGCGGCCACGGTGCCGGTGAAAGCGGACTATTTCCGATGCGTGAGCGCCGTGGACGATTGCCTGGGACGCCTTCTGGGGGCCTTGGACGAACTGGGGCAGACGCAGAACACGGTGGTGATCTACACCAGCGACAACGGTTACTATCTGGGCGAGCACGGGCTGGGGGACAAGCGGAGCGCGTACGACGAGAGCCTGCGCGTGCCGCTATTGGTGCGCTATCCGGCGTTGGGACGGGCCGCACAAGGACGCGTGGTGGACGAGATGGTGTTGAATCTGGACCTGGCCCAGTCGATGTTGGACTTGGCGCACGTACCGGCTCCCAAGGAAATGCAGGGGCGCAGTTGGCTCGGGCTGTTGACGGGCGAGGCCGAAGGCTGGCGGCAGAGCTGGTTCTACGAGTATTTTGCGGAGAAGCAGAAGAACTCACGCGTGCCGGACGTGACGGCGGTGCGCACGCGCGAGGCAAAGCTCATCAAGTACGCGGGGCACGAGGAGTGGACGGAGCTGTTTGACCTGAAGGCCGACCCGTTCGAGACGCGCAACCTGTACGGCGACGCCGGCAGCGGCGCGCTGCGCGGTACGCTGGAGAGGGAACATGAGCGGCTGGCGCGCGAGGTCGGGTACCGCGTGCCGGACTACGTGGATCGGCCGGACTGGTGGGGCCAGGCGGGCGGCTCGGACGCCAGGCCGGACAGCACGCCGGAGTTGCGCCTGGAGTACGATTTCAGCCAGGTGGAGGGGAACCGCGTTTTGGATCGGAGCGGCGCGGGCAATCACGGGACAATCCACAACGCCAAGGTGGTCGATGGTCGCGAAGGGCGCAGGGCGCTGCGATTGGAGGGCACGGGGTATATCGAGGTGCCGAAGTCCAAGTCGCTGAACCCAGCGCGACAGGCCTGGAGCGTGGAGGCTACGGTCCGGCCTGACGCGGCCGACGGGGTGATCGTAGCGCGGGGCGGGAAGTCGCAGGGCTATGCCCTGTGGCTGAAGGAAGGGCGGCCGATGTTTTCGGTGGCGGCCGGCAACAAGGCGATCACGGTGGCCGGCAAGGATCCGGTGAGTGGCTGGGCGACGCTGGTGGGCTCGATCACGGCCGACAAAAAGGCGATGCTGCGCGTGGACGGTCAGCGCGTGGGGACAAAGCCGCTGCCGGGGCTGATCGAGAAGGATCCGAACGACGTGATGCAGGTCGGCGCCGACCTGGGCAGCCCGGTGCTGGAGCCGTTGCCGCCGAAGTTCAACGGTTGGATCGAGCGCGTGAGGGTTTTGAGGGGCGAGTTGGACTAATAGGGGTGGGGTTCGACGGACATGCGAGGCGGCCTGTCGTCATTGCGTTGGCGACGCTGGCTCGCCAGGACAATCGCAGTTACACGCACGGCTGGCTGCGGCCCCGTATCGCCAGGTCAGGCCCATCCCCAAGTAGTACGCGGCAACCGACGCGGTGGTATTGGGCCCGAAGTCGTCAGACGCTTTGAAGAGGCCGCCAGCAAACAGGTCCAGGTCGAGCCCGCGAAACAGGAAGTCTTGCCGGCCGATACCGGCGGTCAACCGGTGCTGGTTGATGACCGCAGTCTCGGACGCCTGGAGCAGGTAGAGCGTGTCTTGGGCTACCGGCAGTCCGCTGAAGTTGCTGCCGAGATTGTGGTTGATCGGGCTGGTGTTGTAGGAGTAGCCGGAGAACCGCGATTATCCCGGCGGCCTGAGGCTCGCCAACGGCAAGACCTTTCGCGAGCAGTTTGGTCCGCGCGGCGTGCTGAAGTGCAAGGCCGACGGCAGAGGCGGCCAGACCATTGAGGACACCGGCCCGCTGACCAAGAAGCGCATGGAGACGGTGGACGAGGAGACCCTTGCTGCCGCGAAGGAGTCCATCCAGCGGCAGCACCAGGCTGGGCAACGCTTCTTTTGCTGGTGGAACGCCACGCGGATGCACTTCCGCACCCATGTGAAGGAGGCGCACCAAGGGGTCAGCGGCAAGAGCGGGGACGAATACCACGACGGGATGGTGGAGCACGACCGCCACGTGGGCGAACTGCTGAAGCTGCTCGACGACCTGGGCCTCGCCAGCGACACCATCGTCATGTATTCGACCGACAACGGACCGCACTACAACACCTGGCCCGACGCCGGCACCACGCCTTTCCACGGCGAGAAGAACTCTTCCTGGGAAGGCGCCTACCGGGTCCCTTGCTTCGTGCGCTGGCCGGGGAAATGGCGCGCCGGTGAGACGCTCAATGGCATTGTCGCCCACGAAGACTGGCTGCCGACCTTCGCCGCCGCCGCCGGCAACGATAAGATTGTCGAACAACTCAGGGCCGGCGTGGAACTCAATGGCCGCAGTTACAGGAACTACATCGACGGCTACAACATGCTTGACTACCTGAGTGGCAGATCGGAGGAGTCGCCCCGCAAGGAATTCATCTACGTGGACGACGGCGGTGAGGTGGCCGCCGTCCGAGTCGGCGACTGGAAGGCCGTGTATCTCGATAACCGTGCACACCGCCTGCAGATCTGGAAGGAGCCGTTCGTCGTCCTGCGAGCGCCGGACCTCTATAACCTGCGTCGCGATCCCTTTGAGAAAGCGAAGACCGGTTCCAACACCTACGAGGACTGGTACATTGACCGCGACCGGCAGATGCTGGAGTGGACCCAGGCCGGCGGAGGCGCACGCCTGACGCTGCTGTTGCATCACGACGACGCTCAGCGCGAGTGGGCTTACGGGCCAGAATCGAAGATCGGCACCTTCAGCGATGCGCTCATGTCCGAGGTCAAGACCAGCGGCTGGACGATCGTCAGCATGAAGACCGACTGGAAGACGGTCTTCCCTCCGGCCAAGAACTGAGCAGGGCATTGGGCACTGCCGCATCCCAGCCGCGGCGCCCAGCGCGCGGAAGCCACGCGCGATAGCATCACTTTCCCCTGGCCTTGATATCGTAGCAAAACAGCAGTTCCTGATCGCGAAGGAACAACCGGCCGCCGGAGACCACAGGCGGGGTCCAGATTCTTCCGGCCGGCTTGCGGGACTTCGACTGTTGGGGGATGGTGAATTGGCCAGTGATCGAGCACCCTGCCGGGCTGGCTTCGATCAGGTGCGCAGTACCGTCTCGTTCGCTATAGCTGTACAGGCGTCCGTTGGCATAGGTCACTGAGCCGGAGGGCACGCGGCGTTCGCTCCACACGATGTCGCCGCTGAGCAACGCCTGGCACACCCAGCCCTGGCGGTCGGAGGACCCGAAGACGTGGTCCTTGACCAGCACCACGTTCCCGTGATGGTTGGCCAGGTTCTTGTTGGCGTACACCGCTTCGGCCCCAAATTGGTCGCCGGACCGCGTCACGCGGACCAAGTCGCAGCCGCCGCTGCCGCTGCCCACGGTGACATAGATCAGAGAGCCTTGGATCAGGGGCGTGGGAACAACCTCAGTGGAGTAGCGGCGTTCGTAGCGCCACAGCAGCTTGCCATCGGTGCTGATACCCGCCAGCCCCTGGTTTGTAAGGACTATGTATTGTCGCACGCCACCGATTTCGGCCAGCATCGGGGAAGCGTAGGCCGCCTGGTCGGTGATTTCGCGACTCCGCCACAGGACCTCGCCTGATTGTTTGTTCAGCGCTGCGACGGTGCCTTTGGGTCCGCCGGGGATGCAGATCAGGCGGTCACCATCCACCAGGGGCGACCAGGTGAAGCCCCAGCCAAGCTTTTTGGGGCCGCCGCCGACCGGATTCACCTCGGCCTCCAGTTCCTGGGGAAAGTTCTTGCGCCAGCGGATCCTCCCCGTCTGCGAATCGGCGCACAGCAGGTCCCCCATACCTCCCAGGGCGAAGACCAGTTTGCCGTCCACGGTGGGCGTGGCGCTGGGGCCGGCGCTCCAGCGATTGCCCTCCCAGTCCAACACGGGCCCTACCGGCACGGACCACGCCTCGGCTGCGCTACCCTTGCGGATGGTCTGCAGGTTCAAGGCGATGAGGTACTCCTTGCCCTTGCGCGCGCCCAGGGTATACAGCCGTTGGCCGACGACGGCCGGGCCGGAGTATCCCAGGCCGGCGTTGGCATAGGTCCAGAGCAGTTGCGGACCGCCGTCCGGCCACCGTTGCAACAGGCCAGTCTCGGTGGACACATCGTCGCGTTGCGGTCCACGATACTGGGGCCAGTCTTGCCCATGCGTCGCGGACGACACCAGCACGATCACACATATCAGGCAGAGCCGGGCGAACATGCGGCACCTGTCCGTGAAGAAGTCCGCGGTACCGTTGGGCTCTCAGGGGCCCAACGATCAACGATCGGAAAACGAGTTCCTGACACAGAGGTGAGCATAGCCCGGCTGGTCCGGTGAAACAAGTGGTTACGGTTCGATCTTCTCTTCGGCCAGCGCGGAGCCCGGCACGCCGGGACCGGGCAAGCACAGCTTCCTGCAGGCGGTCGCCGGTCGGGTCCGGGGTGCATTCCCGTTATTGCGAACGCCACTGCCGCAGACCTCTGTGTAAGAAGGAAAAAGGGCAAAGGGGGAAAAGGGCGAAGTGGACCGAGGATGGAGCCACTTTCGAGCCCTCTCCTTGGCGTCTTGGCGGCATCGCGCCTTGGCGACGAACCCTCCTGAACTGAGGGAAGAATCGAACCAGACACCCCGAAAACCTGCCCAGGGCCGTTCGGCCGAAACAGGCCCGAAGCGCGAGAGGATCCTCCGCGAAGGCGCCAAGACGCAGAGCCGCAAAGGACGGAAAGGAGAGGGACTGGCACAGTCATCTCCTCGGTTTTCTCCTGTTCGGCTTCCTCGTGTGGCGCTGCAGATACGGGAATGCATTGTGCACGGCATACGCGTTGAATCGGGGCATGGGCGGAGGTAAGATGCAGGTTCCCGCCACGGAAGCGTGTTTTGCCCCCCTGCCCTCCCCTGCCCCGTGTTCCAGCCAGGAGTCGCTCGCATGTCGTGTCGCAGTTTTCCGGTGATGGTGGCCACCGCGGTTCTCGCGTGGCCGGGATTGGCGGCCGCTCAACCCACGGAGAAGACCTTGGTGCTGCATGCGTGCGAGAGCGCCCAGGGAGCGAAGGCCACCTGGGCGGCGGTTGGATCGAAAACCGCGCGGATCGAGGTGAATACGGATCGGCGGTGGCTGAGTGAAGGCCGCGGGAGCATTCATTTCCGCGTGCGCTCGGGGCCCGAGAAGGACTCCAACCAGTATTTCGGCGTGATGATTCCGCTGGAGAAGGCGGACGCGCTGAACCGGACGATCCTGGTGGACCTGTGGAGTTCCACGCCAGAGACGACCGAGATGGTGTACGTGCGGCTGTACGGCGCGCGCGGGCGCAAGGCGGGCAGTTGGGTTCGTCGCGGCCGACCTTTCAAGGAATCGGGGCACCTGGCGCTGCGATTGGACCCGGAATTGAGCCGGCAGGGATTTGTGTGGGAGGCGAAGGAGGCCGATTCGCAATTGGCCGGCGAGGTGACGGCCCTGGAGATCGTGTTGGGCACGCGCGCGGGTCAGGCCGATATGGATGTGTACATCGACCAGGTGCGCATGAGCGAGGCGCGGAGAATACCGTTCGCGACGGTGACCCAGGCCAAGCGATTGTATCGGGACACGGAGTTGGTGCGCGACGCAAAGGCGCAGGCCGTGATCGTAGCGCCGAGGGACGAAGGACTGGCGGCGCTGGCCAAACGCGTGCAAGGGAAGATCCGCGTACTGACGGGCGCGGAGTTGCCGATCCTCGGGCCGGAGGAGGCCACTGCGGCGCGACTGGCCACGACGCATGCGATCCTGCTGGGCAACGTGTGCAACAACGAGGCCATCCGGCCCCTGTACGCGCACCTCTACACGCCGGTGGATGACGTCTATCCGGCGGAGAAGGGCTATCTGGCGCACAGCGTACACGATCCGTGGGGGACGGGGCACAACGCGTTGGTGTTGGGGGCGGCGTCGACGGAAGCCGTTGCGCGCGGCGTGGACGCCTGGCTGGAGACCTTGAAGCCGGGGGGAACGCTGGTGGTGCCGCCGGTGGTGCTGGCCGACCTGGGGGCCGAACAGAATCGGCAGGTTGCGTCGGAAGGGAAGAAGCTCACCGACAAGGCGCTGCCAGGAGAGGTGGAACGCGCGAAGGTGTTGTTCGCGCGCGGCGGGCATCGCACAGTGGCCGGCCGGATGGGCGCCCTGGGGATTCAGTACGCGCGCACGGGCAACGACCAACTGGCCAAGCTGTACCGCGACCTGGCGCTGGCCTGGTACGAGAGCTACTTGCCCAAGCCGCCAATCTACGGCGGTCCATGGGGCATGGACATGGACTTCCACTTGATGGAGATCCTGCCGGCCTGGGACCTGGTCGAGGAGAGCCCGGCGCTTAGCGACGAGGACCGGCTGCAGGTGACGAAGATCCTGTTCGAGTTCATCACGACCAACGTGGTGCGCAAGGCGTCGGGGGCGCTGACGAGCACGCACGTGCGGCACAACCACATGACCTTTCCGGCGTTGGGGCTGTATTTTGCCGGGCGGTACTTCCGGCAGGGGTATCAGTGCGTGGAGGCGGAGAGGTGGCTGGAGATTGCCGAGGCGTGCTTTGCGCTGCAGGCCAGGTCGGCCAAGCCCTATGAAGACTGCAACGGCTATGGCTGGCTGGTGCCGTATCACACGATGCGCTACGCGCTGGCCACCGGCGACGGAACCTACTTCGACAACGGAAACGTACGCCGCCAGGCTGATTACGCGATCCTGACGATGGACAACCTGGGATACCAGGTGCCCTACGGCGACACGGGTTCGTACCAGTGCTGGGGAAGCGAGATTCCCTTTCTGCAGGGCGCCGCCTATTGGCACGGCGACGGGCGGTATGCGTGGGCCCTGGAGAAGAAGCGGCCGGTGTTGCGCTCGGGGGAACTGCACCGGTACAACCGGCGGGTTGAGCCGGTCGAGCCGGCGGACCTGATGGGGGTGCGCGCGATTGGGCTGGACCGCATGTACTGGGAGAGCTTTGGAGGTTCGGCACAGATCGCGCTGGAAAAGGCGGTGGACAAGGTGGTGATGCGCGCGAGCTTCGATGCGCAGCGGCAGTACCTGCTGCTGGACGGCCTGAGCAACGGCGGGCATCGGCACTTCGACGGCAACAGCATCTCGCGGATTACGGACCGGGGGCGGATCTGGCTGGCCGACAACGACTATATCCGCTCGCTGCCCAAGTTCCACAACTCGATGCTCGTGTTCCGCGAAGGGCAGGCGGCGACGATCCCCGACTACTGCGAATTGGAGGCGGTGGCCGACGAGGCGCAGACCGGGCTGTCGCGAACCGTGGTGCGGGACTACAACGGCGTGGACTGGCAGCGGACGATCGTGTGGGCGAAGGAGCGGTTCTTTCTGGTTGTGGATGAGTTGGTCGCGCGCGAGGCGGCCGACTACGACTTCCACTGCTTGTGGCACGGCGTGGGCACGGCCCGGCTGAATGAGGAAGGGCTGGAGTTGACCCAACAGGGGGCGCAGTTCTGGATCAAGCACGCGCCGGGACCGGGGTTGAAACTGACCGACGACGAAGAGTTGGGCAAGAACTGGAAGGGCTACGCCTATGCCGAGCCGGTGGTGCGCTCGCTGCGCCAGGTGCAGTGCACGCACCTGGAGAAGGGGCAGCGTGCGCAGTTCGTCAACCTGTTGTATGGGACGGATGAAGCGGCGCGGCAGGAGTATCGGTTGGCGGCCGGCAAGGAAGGGGTGGTCGTCTATGGCCAGGACGGGGCGTGGCAGGTGACGTTGCCACCGAGCACGGGCGCAGGAATCGAGTTGGGCCGGATCGTCAAACGATTGGACGGCTTCGTGCCGCCGGCGGCCGGTGGTTCGACCACATCCGCACAGCCGGGCCCAGGCTCGGCGCCGGCCCAAGGACAGAAGCTGTGGGCCTATGTGGCTGCAGGCCAGAAGGATCCAGCGAAGATCGACAAGATCACGGCCATCACCGCCGGCGACCTCGAAGGCCGAGGGGTGGCGAGCGTGGTTACCGGGTCGCAGGCGGGCACCGTCACCTGCCTGGGAGCGGATGGACAGGCGAAATGGACCTTCGCCGCGGCCGGCCCTGTGACGACGGCGGCGATCGGGCGACTGGACCAGGGACAGGCGCCGGTGGTCCTCGTGGGCAGCGAAGACTGCAAGGTCTATGCGTTGGAGGCGACGGGCAAGCTGCGCTGGTCGTTCGAGATGCCGTATTACAAGGGGCCGGGCCGGGTGCGTGTGCTATTGGCGGCTGATCTCGACGGGGACGGACGCGACGAGACGATCGCGGGCGGCGACAATTGGCGGTACTATGTGCTGCGGCCCGACGGGACGGAACTGTGGCACTACGAAAGCGTGCATCCTTCGACGGCCGGGGCGGCCGCCGATCTGGATGGGGACGGCAAGCGGGAACTGCTGTGCGGCACGGCCTATTACTGGTGGCACTGCGCCGGCCCGGACGGGGCCAAGCGGTGGAGCCACTCGGTCAAAGGTCCGCACGCCACGGTGGCGTTGGCGGCGCGGTTCCAGCCCGGGGCGGAGCAAGCGGCCGTGTTCGGGGCCGAGGACGGCAATCTGTACGCCCTGGATGCGCGGGGCAAGCTGCTGTGGAGCAGCAACGTGGGCGACGAGGTGAGCGGGGCCTTGGCCCTGGATGTGGACGGTGACGGGCGCGACGAGTTGCTGGCCGCCTCGAAGAGCTTCAATTTGTTCGCCCTGGATGGCTCGGGCGCGGCGCGGTGGCGGACCAACCTGGGCGATTCGATCCTGTCGCTTGCGGCGGCCGACCTGCGCGGCGACGGCGGCAGGCAGATCCTGGCGGGATGCCAGGACGGGAACCTGTACGTGCTGGACCTGCAGGGCAAGATCCTGGGGCGGATCGAGGCCGGCGTCCCGGTGGCGGCGACGCTCGGCGCGCGGCTGGTGGCTGGCGCGGCGGAGCAAATCCTGATCCGCACCGGCACGGGAAGCGTGTCGGCGTGGAAGTGGTGATCCGGTGGTTTAGAGCCGGTCCGAAAACCTGTGGGCAGTTCGGCCTTGCCAGGCCGCCCGACGTGGCTGGGGTGGCTCGAGGATCCGTTCTGGGGTTCAGTCCACAACGATGACGTCGTGGATTTCCAGGCGCGGCACGGTGGTGCTCAGGAGCCCCTGGTCGTAGCGGAACTCGAGGGGCGTGTTGGCCGGCTGCAGGACGACCTTCTGCGGCTTGTTCGCGGTACGGATGGTCACGGTCAGCGGGCCGAGGGGCGGGACTTCATCCAGCACGCTGACGGCCGGATTGGCATGCGGCCCGGCGCCGTTGAGCAGATGGACCGCCAGGCGGTCCTGGCTGCGGCGCACGACGACTTCGACCAGGTGGGATCCCTGGACTTCGACCAGGGGCTCGGGCACGAGGTGGCGGACCAACGCGGCGAGCCAATCGCGGGCCACGCTGGTCTGGGTGTTGGTGTAGCGCTCGCCGAGGGAGAAGTAGACAGCCGCGATGCGGCCTTTGCCCAGCGTGGCAATGGAGGCGGCCGGGTCGGCGTCGCCGCGCACGTCGTCCTGGGAGTAGACCTGGCCGAAGGGCTTGGCGCGCGGCCCCAATTGGACCTTCTGGACCTTGGCGGCGGCGCCGGCCAACCAGCCGCCATGCTGGAGGAAGCGGGGCGCGGGACTGGGCTCGCCCACGAACTGCACGTCCAATTCCTCGCGGAACAAAGCGGCCGCGGGGGAGCCGATCAAGAGCAACTGGCCGCCGCCGCGGACGTAGGCCAGCAGTTCATCACGGAAGGCGGGCTCGAGATAGTCCCACTCAGGCACGATGATCAACGGGTACTGGGACATGGCGCCGTGGAGATGGTGCTCGGCGCGGATGTCCACGCACTGCTGGCTGTGGATCAAACAGGTGAGCACGCCACGGAGCGCGGTCACGCCGGGACTGCTGGGCACAAAAAGTCGCGGGCATTGGCGGTAGTGGGCCGCGCGGCTATAGAGCAGGGCGATTTGCGGCACGGGCTGGGCGCGGTGGCAAAGGGCCTGGCGTGCCCGGCAGAACTTGGCCACCTCGGCCATGAGATTCATGTGCCAATCGCTGATCGAGCCATCGCGCTTCTGCTTGAAATAGGCCTGGAAGCCGCCGCCCTGGGCGAGGACCACGGCCGCCTCCTGTTGCAACTGGGGAATGGACTTGAGGCTGCGCGCCGGGTCGCCGCTCTTGCCGCTGAAGGCCCAGGCCATGAGGTCCCAGGGCTTGCCCTGGGGGGCCAGGCAGCGGCCGGCGAAGCGGGCCGAGTTGACGCTGTTCTGCGGCGAGTAATCGCCGGAGAGGAAATCCACGTTGGCCGAGACGGGCTCGGGCATGTGGTCGCTGAAGGCCCAGTTGCTGGCGATCTGGAAGTTCGGGTGTTGCTTGTGAACCGCGTCGACCCAGTGGCGCAGATAGCGGCGGAACGCCTCGCGATGGAAGTCGACGAACTGGTGGTAGTGCGGGTCCTCGGGCTTGCGCGGGACAGACTGGATGCCGGTGGCTTGGCGCCAGGCGGCCAGGGCGGCGTCGCTGTAATCGACCACGGCGCCCCAGCACTCGCCGTCGGCCCAGACGCCGTCCACGCCGTAGACGCCGGCCAATTCGCAGAGTTGCGGGATGAGCAACTTGTCGACGTAGGGGCCAAACAGGGAGGCAGCCAGGCGGCCCTTGGGGTCGGGCTTGCCGCTGGCCGGCACGGCGGCCCAAGCGGGATTGCGGCGGCAGGCCTCGTTGTCGATCACACCGGAGTAGTGCATGTAGAGGGCCACACCGCGCTGGGCCGTGACCTGACGCCAAAGGGCCAGGGGATCGCCGACGAAGCCGGGGGACTGGAGACCGACCTTGGTCGGGTAGCTGGAGAAGCCGGGGTGCCCCTTGCAGTCGATCTGCAGGAAGTCGGGATGCACGCGGTTGATGATATTCTCGATCATGGCGCGCGTGGTGTTCTTGCCGACTTCGGTGCAATCGGTGTTGGCGTGGAAATCAAAATGGACGCCCAGGAAGCTCTCGGCGCGCGTGAGGCGGCGCGGCGGCTGGGGCGTGGTGGGGGGCTGTTGGGCGTAGGAATCGCCTCCCAGCGGGAACGTGGCGAAGAGGAAGGCGAGGAACGGCTGGCAACGGAGCAGGCAACGCATGGCGGGGCTTCCTAGTCTTGGTTGCGGAAAGCAGGGGGGAAATCTGTCGTTGTCACGAGGAAAGCAATCTGTTCGAGATCCTTCGCTGCGCTTCTCAGGATGACTCGGCAAGGTCCTTTTGCAGCAGATTCGCAAGAGGTCATTGGGCTGAGAGCGAGAACTCCACGACAGCGTAGTCGGCGAAGGCCGGAGTGTCCACGAAGAAGCCGCCCTTTTCGCCGCGTTGGACGGCCAGGGGCTCGGGGGACTTTCCCTCCATGGGCGCCGCAAAGCTACATTCAGTGAACTTGCCCTGGCCGGCGCGCAGCTCGATGCGAGCCCCCTTGGCCACCGGTTCCGACGCGTAGTTCAGCAGGTGTACGGTGACGCGAGCTGCGTCGCGCTTGATTTCGGCAAAGACGGTGGGGGGAGCGGTGATCTTGAAGGGCAAGGGCCAGAGCGAGTCGATGTCGTTGACCAGTCGCTGACCGCCGTTGACCGGGGCAGCGACCTTGGTTGTCCAGCCGGTGCCCTTGATGGGGGCGATGCCCGCTTCCTGGCGGCGGACGACGTTGGGAAGGCCGGCCAGCGCGTCCAGGGGATTGGTCTTGCGCTGGCAATAGCACTCGTCGTGAAGGCCGGACTGGCCGGTGAGCACCAGGCGTCCGCCCTGGTCGGCGTATTGCTGCAGGGCCTGGAGCTGGCCGTCGGACAGGCAGCGCTGGTCGCAGACCAGCAGGACCTGGCAATCCTTGGGGATCGCCAACGGACTGGCGGCGGCGGTGGGCAACAGCCCGAAGGGGACGTGATTGCGGAGCAGGATCTCCTCGGCGAGGAGCAGGGCCTGGTGCGACTGCTCGGAGAGCATGAGGGACTCGCGCGAGTAGAGGAGCTGGACCGGGGCATAGCTGGGCCGTTTGAGTCCTTGGCGGCCGGCGCGCACGGCAGCGTTGAAGCGCTGCAGCACGGGCTTGCGCGCGGCGATGAGCTGCGGCGAGACCATCTGCGGATCGGCCTTCATGATGAGCCGGTCGATGGGAATGCCGCCGAAGACGGCGTTTTCCACCAGGTCGAGCGTGAACTTAGCCTCGGCGCTGGCCGAGATGCCGGCATCGGCGTCGCTGAGGGCCAGGATGGGCGTGTGGAGGGCCACGGCGAGCTTCATTTCGCGCACGCGGTTGATGATGCAGCCGTCCTGCAGTCCGGGTTCGTTGCCGGATTGGGAGACGAAGATATCGAAGCAGTCGGACAGATCGGTGATGACCAGGGACTTGGTGTTGGCGATGCGCGCCTGGCGGATGTTGGCGACGTTGCCGGTCATGAGGGCCGAGGGCTTGCAGGCCTTGCCCGCCTGGTAGAGGCGGCGAAATAACTCGGTCATGCGCTGGCAGCGGAATTGGATCCACTGCTGGGTGATGGGATCCTGAATCTCGTCGGCCTTGAAGCCGGCGGGAGGGGCGGGCGGGGGCAAGACGTGATCGACCGAGGGCATGCCGAAGCGTTTTTCGCAGTCCGGTTGTTGTGCCAGGTATTGGCGGAAGAGGGCCGTGCAGCGCGGGCAATAGCAGGGCGGGGCAATGCAGTTGTCGAACATGATGCCATCGAAGTCCCCCTCGGTCAGCGCGATCTGGATCATCTTGACCAGGTAGGGTTCGAAGCCGGGGGCATTGATGCAGGGGAGCCAGCGGAAGTAGCCGTTGCCGAAGTAGGTCCGCTTGCGGCCGTTCTCGTCGATGGCCACCCAATCGGCCAGGTCGGGGACCTCGTTGAGCATGGTCTCGTAATAGAGCGTGGCGAACTGCACATAGGCCAGGGCACGAATGCCGTGCTTGTGGCAGTTGGCCACGAAGCGTTTGACGTTGGGGAAGTCCTTGGATTCGAATTGCCAGCCCATCCCCTTGTAGAAGCGGCAATGGAGGATGTTGAGGCCCAAGTCCTGCATGGTCTGGGTGCAGGCTTCGCTGTCGAACCAGTGGTGCCACTCTTCGAGCCAGCGTGCACTGCCCTCAATGCCACCGGTAGACAGCCGGCCGATGCGGCGGTACATACTGATGGGCTCGTGGTTGCCAAAGGTCCAGCGGCAGTCCAGGGGGTCGAACTGGGCTTTGGCATCGCCAGGCGGGGCGGCCTCGGCTGCCGGCAAGAGGGTCAGGGTGAACAACAGCAGCGCTACGGGGTTCATGTGGGAGGGTCCTGGGTGGGTTGGCTGCATGGGGACAAGGGCCACGTGCCGTGGCGTGGGGTTTGGGGAGGGAAATGCCCTGGTCCCGTGGCGTGGCTTCGGGAGATGGAACGCGGGGGCCACACGTCCAGCAGTCAGCACAGCCCCCCATTTTTGTCGACAGGAGGGCCAAACGCCAGAGGATCGACCGGATCGCCGATTGTGATGGGGCTTGCGTGCCCCCTCCCATGCAGGGTAGGATGTG
>CALARR010000150.1 GCA_937889015.1 uncultured Planctomycetales bacterium
AGGCCGGATTGCTCACGGCCCCTGGCGGTCGATAGCGAGCGGTGCGCGATCCAATGAACCAGGCCGGCCTCGTGCCACGAGACCGGCCTGGGATGTGTGTTCAGCAACGGCTGGGGACGGATCAGTCCCACCACCAGCGGCCCGCGGGCAGATTGATCTTGTCCGGGCCGCGGAGTTTGGCGACCTTGCCGCCCTCGTCGTCCAGGAGGTTTTCGCGCTGCAGGGCCATGGTGGGTTCGATGTGTACGCCGCCGCCGATGGGCGTGGTGAGGCGGCTGCCCTTCCAGATCGCCGCCACGGCGCTTTCGACCATCTTGGGCTCGTTGTAGGTCTCGACCGCAAAGCGTTTTTCATCGCCCAGGAGGCTCATCTTCCAGCCGGCCTTGCCGTAGTAGTCCTGCTCCTGGATGAACGCCGCGGCCACGGCCAAGTCGATGATGTTGCGCAGTTCGGCGTAGACCGGGGCCCGGGCCGCCAGTTCGGGATAGCGTTTGGTGAAACTGGTGACAAAGGCCTGGCTGGCTGGATTGGTGCCGCTGTTGGTGCTCTTGCGCTGTCCGGTCGAGGCGACCATCTCATCCTCGCCGACCAGTTTCACGCCATCGCCGACCAATTCCATGGCCAGGCGATCGTGAGTCATGCGCACGCACTCGTAGTCGGGGATGAAGTACCAACGGAACAGGGCGTTGCGTGAGACGGCGGCCGGATTGGCCTTTTCCACGAAGCTGACCATTTTGACCGGCGGGTTTTCCAGGCCGATTCCGATGAGCTTCATGCGATAGTCGGCCTCGACCAGCACGCGCGCGAAGTTGGTCTTGGGGGATACGCCGTTGATGCTGATCTTCTGGTGGCCCAGGCTCTCGCGCAATCCGTTGACGATGTATTGCGTTTGGCCGGGCGTTGCGCTGCCGCCGACCTGGCGCAGGAACTGCTGCATGGAGGCCAGGCCTTCGGGGGTCGGGTCGATCGAGCAGCCAATCACCTTGTTGGCGGACTTGCCCGGCGGGAAAGCGCGCAAGGCCACAATCAGGTCTTCCAGCTCCAGGGTGGGCCGACCGGTGCCGGTCCCGACCACGCGGCCGGCCATATCGGTGCGCCAGCCTTCGGCGGGTCCGGCAATGACGATATCGTTGGATTCGGGATAGAAGAAGACGTAGCGGCAGCGTTGCAGTCCGGCCAGGCGGCGCATCTCTTCGGTAGGCACGCCGTGCCGGGCGTCGATGGCCGCTTCGAGCCGGTTGAGCGAGACCTTGCGGAGCTTGCTGCTGGCGGTGACCTCGGAGGAGAGGTCGGTCTTGCTGGCGCGGGACTGGACCTGGAAGAGTTGGCCGCTGAAGTCGATGGACTTGCGTTCCAGCAGTCCATTCACGTTGATCGTCACGCCGGCCGCGGTGGTGTTGTTCTGCGCGGAAGCCCACGAGGGCAAGCCCGCCACCAGTGCGGCCAAGAGCCAGGGGGCCACACGACAAAGAGCGTATCGGCGCCGATGCATTCCAGCTTCTCCTGTTCCAGCAGGTACCCGGTAACGCTCCCACCCACCGTACCGCAAGAGCACAGGCGCGGGCGGGAGCGTAGAGTTGTTCGAGTGGCTGAAGAGGGTCCCCATGGCGAGTGCCGCAGAGCCTCACCGAGCCGGAGGCGTGGGTTCGCATGGTCCTCGTGGCCAGGCGACACGCCTGCCACAGTATAGGCCATCATAATTGGGTAAGCTAGGCAAAGCAAGGAAGCGTTTTGCCAGGTAGAGGCCGAATTTCAGGTCGCGGCGGCAAACCACCAGACCGCGCGGCGCAGGCTACCCCCCCTGGTTGCGGGTATATCCTCGCGAACGGCCATTTCCGCGTGAGGAAGTCCCGTTTCGCACGCCGGGCACGAGGACCAGGTTGCCGGGGCCCAGCAGCTCGTCGACGCGGCGGCGCATCTCGGCGTTGATTTCGACGCGGAGCGCTTCGCAGGTGCAGGCCACGATGCGGCCGTCGTTCAGGCCGATCTTCAACTGCACCGAGCAATTGCCCGGGTATCCGCGAAGGATTTCGTACAGTTGTTCCAGTCCGCGTTGGCCGTGCTGCTGTTCGAGGACGCGCACGGTGATGCCGCGGGTGTAGCGTTGGGTCAGTTCGTCGAGGGGGATGAGTTCGTTGACGATCAGGTTGGCCTCTTCGCTGCCGGGGCGTTTGTCGATGCAGCCCAGCACGGCCAGGACCTTGTCGTCCTGGACCAGTTCGCCGAACTGGGCGCATTGTTCGGGCCAGAGGATGCAGCGCATGATGCCGTCCATGTCCTCCAGGTCGAACATGGCGTAGCGACTGGGGGCGTTGGGGCGCGGATTCTTGGTGTGTTTGAAGACGATGGCCGACAACACGCCGCCCAAGAGGACCTCGGCGCGATCCTTGAGGGCGGTGGCCTCGACGGTGCTATGCGTGCAATAGGCCTTGAGCGTGGCCGCGTGTTCGCGCAGGGGATGGCTGGAGAGGTAGAAATTCAGGACTTCCTTTTCCTTTGTGGCGCGATCGCGTTCCTCCCACTCGGGCACGTCGGGCAGGGTGACCGGCGCGGCCGCATCGGGGCTGTCCTCCTCGACGGCACCGAAGAGGCTTTTCTGGCCGCGGCGGCGGTCGACGGCGGCCGAGGCGCCGGACTGCATGGCGCGATCGATGACCTGGAACCACTGGGCCCTGCGCGAGCCGAGGGAGTCGAGGGCGCCGGCCTTGATGAGGGATTCGACGGCGGAGCGATTGAGCGTGCTGGAATCGAGCCGTTCACAGAGATCAAACAGGCTGTGGTAGGGTCCGCGTGCGCGGCGTTCGGCGGCGATGGCTTCGGAGGCGGAGCCCACTCCCTTGATGGCCGCCAGTCCGAAACGGATCTTGCCCGACTCCACGCCGAACTCGGCCCCCGAGGCGTTGATATCGGGCGGCAGCACTTCCACGCCCATTCGCTGGCAGTCTTCGATATGCTCGACGAGGGAGTCCTTTTTCTTGAAGTTGCGGCCGGGAATATCGCTGGAGAGGAGGGCCGCCATGAACTCCACGGAATAGTGGGCCTTGAGGTAGGCGGTGATGTAGGCGATCAGCGCGTAGGCCGTGCTGTGGGATTTGTTGAACCCGTAGCCGGCGAACTTCTCGATCAGTTCGAAGACTTCCTGGGCCTCTTTTTTGGCCAAGCCGTTTTGGTAGGCCCCTTCGATGAACTCCTCTTTGTACTTGGCGATCATGGCCAGCTTTTTCTTGCTGATGGCCTTGATGCAGGAGTAGGCGTTGGCCAGTTCGATGCCGCCCAGGCGGTTGAGGATCCGCATGACCTGTTCCTGGTAGACCATCACGCCGTGGGTCTCTTCCAGGACGTCTTTCATGACCGGGTGTTTGTACTCGGCCTTCTTGCGTCCGTGTTTCACCTGGATGTAGTCGTCGACCATGCC
This sequence comes from uncultured Planctomycetales bacterium, assembly GCA_937889015.1. GTDB lineage: Bacteria > Planctomycetota > Planctomycetia > Pirellulales > Thermoguttaceae > CALARR01. The sequence continues at coordinate 3,416 of CALARR010000150.1, forward strand.
GCCTTCCAGCGGTCCGGGACGATACAGGGCGTTGGTGGCGATGACGTCGCGGAAATGGTCGGGTTTCATCCGCTGCAGCAGATCGCGGATTCCGCCGCTTTCGAGCTGGAAGATGCCTTTGGTTTCTCCGCGACAGAGAAGGGCAAACGTCTTGGCGTCATCCAGCGGGAAGCGGTAGGGATCGATTCGCTCGCCGGTGGTCTGCTCGATGAGTTGGACGACCTTGGAGAGGATCGTCAAGTTGCGCAGGCCGAGGAAGTCCATTTTCAGCAGGCCGGCCTTCTCCACGTCGGCCATGGCCCATTGCGTGATGACTTCCTCCTTGCCCGTGATGTGCTGCAAGGGCACATAGTCCACCAGCGGTCGGTCGGCGATGACCACCGCCGCGGCGTGGGTGCCGACGTTGCGGGCCAGTCCCTCGACGCGGATGGCCAGGTCCAGCAATTCGCGGACTTCGCCGTCGTTGTCGAAGACCTTCTTCAGGTCCTCGCTTTTTTCCAGGGCCTGGGGGATGGTGATGTGCAGGGCGTCGGGGACGAGGGCCACGACGGCATCGACGCGGGGGATGGGCAGGCCCAGGGCGCGTCCCACGTCGCGGATCGCGGCGCGCGCTCCGAGGGTGCCGAAGGTGCCGATTTGGGCCACGGTGTCGTGGCCGTATTTCTCCTTCACATATTGGATCACTTCGCTGCGGCGCTGCTGGCAGAAGTCGATATCGATATCGGGCGCCTCGCGGCGGTTGATATCCAGGAAGCGCTCGAAGAGCAGGTCGTACTGCAAGGGGCAGACATGGCTCAGGTGCAGGCCAAAAGTGACCAGCGAGCCCACGCCGGAACCACGCGCACTGGCCTCGATACCCTTTTCGCGCGCGCAGCGCACGAAGTCCCACACGATCAAGAAGTAGTTGGGGAATCCCAGCTTGTTGATGACCGCCAACTCGCGATCCAGGCGTTCGAGGACCTCCGGCGCGAACTGTCCATCGCGGTAGCGATCCGGTCTGTCGCGATACTGTTCCTTAAGCCCTTCCAGGCACAGTTCGCGCAGGAAGTCCTCCGACGATTTGCCGTCTGGCGGGGAGTAGACCGGGAAATGCCGTTTGCCCAGTTCCAACTCGATGTCCACGCTGTCGGCGATCTCTTGCGTGCGCGCCACGGCGTCGGGATGGCGGGCGAAGACCTTGTGCATCTCTTCGGGGCCGCGGAGATAGAACTCGTTGGTATCCATCCGCATGCGGTTGGCGTCGGTGCGGAACTTGCCGGTATTGATGCACAGCAGGATGTCTTGGGCCACGGCGTCATCGGGATCGACATAGTGCACGTCGCTGGTGGCCACCAGCGGCAGGCCAACGCGTTGGGCGATCTGGGCCGAATACTCGGCCGCCATGCGTTGCAGTTCCAGCCCGTTGTCCTGGATCTCGATGAAATAGCGGTCGCCAAAGAGCTTTGCGTACCACTGGGCGACTTGCGTGGCGCGATCCATGTCCGGTTCGCTGCCGCTGATGAGGGCCCGATTGAACTCGCTGGAGATGCAGCCGCTGAGGCAGATCAGCCCTTCGTGATGGGCTTGCAGCAACTCCTTGTCGATTCGGGGACGAAAATAGAAGCCCTCCAGGAAGGCGGCCGAGGACAGTTTCAGGAGGTTCTTGAAGCCGGTGCGATTCTGGGCCAACAAGGTAAGGTGAAAGCTGGCTTCCTTCATCCCGCTGGCGTCTTTGTGGAAACGGCTGGCGGGGGCGACGTAGGCCTCGTAGCCCACGATCGGCTTGATGCCCTGATCCTTGGCCTTCTGATAGAACTCCAGGGCCCCGTGCAGGTTGCCGTGGTCGGTCAGCGCCAGGGCGTTCATCTGCAAGGCCTTGGCGCGTTGGATCAGCCGCTCCAGTTTGCCCGCTCCGTCGAGAAGGCTGTAGTGACTATGGCAGTGCAGGTGAACGAAAGGATGAGTGCTCATAGGGCGAGGATATGGAAGATCGCGATTGCGCGAGGGACTTTGGACTACGGTACGACACGAGGACCACAACACCCCCGTTGCGAAGAATAGAAGATCGCGACGGCAGAAGAAAGGGGGCCGTTGGGGTGGGACCGCGACGAGGCGCTTGGCCGCCCCCCAATTCTATCAGAACGGCAGCACGCGGGATGCGGGCGTTACTCTTCGGGCTCGCCGATGGCGCGCAGATACGTTGCCAGGCGATCTGTCAGGTCGAGGACATTTTGCCATTGCCGCTGCTCGACCGTGAGCCGATCCCCCTTGGCCTTCGTGACATGCACCGACTGCACGAGTGTTCGCAGGCGAAGGTGGATAAATTGGATAAGCTCGGATAACTGCGCCGCTTGCCCTGGGGTCAGGTGCGAAGGCAACTCCGGTGGCAGCAGGGTATGGATGGCCAATCGCGACTCCGGGTCCTCGCACCAATTCAGTTCGGCATCCAACAGGGCCGAATCGGACACCTTGTCCAACTCTTCGGCATCCAGCGGTACGCCCGACGACAGGTCGACATTGCGCAGAGCGGCCAAGCGACGTGCAATCTCGTCGCGCGAGCCATAGAGCAGCAGCGAGCGGCCGACGGACACCACATCGCCCGGCCGCAGAACCCACAGTCGCGTGGTTTCACCGTTGACGCGAGTACCATTGGTGCTTTCGAGATCGGTCAGCACCACTCGGTTCTGATCCTCCTGGATCTTCAGGTGGAAGCGGCTGACGCGCTCGTCATTCAACTGAACCGCATTGCCCTCTTCTCGACCGACCGTGACCGGCGTGGGAACCTCACGGTAGACCCGCCCTCGGTCGGGTCCATCCAGTACGCGTAGCGTCAGCAGTGCCATGGAACCGATCTGCCAGCAGATGTGTTTCGGGTTGGAGAGCCGCGCGAAGGGTGACGCTCCAACTGCGCTCGGTGCGCGAGGTGGAGGGGAGTGTCTCTGCCGTGGGCTCTGGGGATGGCAGGCGAATGGCCACTCGCCCGATCGTTATTAAGCCTCTCGCGTTGGGACTGGTCAAGCCGGAGGGGTGGCACAGGGCGTCGGATTTTAGAAATGATTTCGGCATTTGGAAGTTACGCAGGCGATAGCACGCTCCGCAGGGGGGGCGATCGTAGATCGCCGGGTCTTGTGTGGGTCGGCACTGCGAGTCATGATTTCGAGCAGCATGCGCGACCTGGATCAACTGTTTGCTACGCTGGCGAAGAGCCGCTTTCGCAGCCGATTTCGGCTGGAGGCGAAGGACCGCGCCTATTTGCAGCGTCGAGGTTTGGAGGCCGTGCTGCAACATGGCCACGATCTGCTGCAAAGGCGTTTGGTCCCGGCCGGCGTGCGTAACGATGGCCGACAGACGCCGATGCGCGGCCATCCTGTTTTTGTGGCTCAACATGCCACGGCCACTTGTTGTCGCTCGTGCCTGGCCAAGTGGCACGCCATCCCAGCCGGACGGGCCCTGTCGCAGTCCGAACTGGAGTACGTGTTGGAAGTCATCCGCCGATGGCTAGAGCGAACGCATCCCACGGCAGGCGGACTTGGGGCCGATGGGCCGGGGTCGGTGCAGGCGGATCGCCAACGGAGGTTCGCGTTGGAGTTTGAGGAGGGAGTTGAGGCCGCCACCGAGCCGCCACCGTCGCCTCCCCTTGGCTGACAGGGTGACGAGGTGTGTGACACCGCTTCCGGGTGGTATGTTGGGTGGTTTACGAAAACGGTAAGGGACGTCCGGGTTGGACGGGCAGTGGATTTTCATTTTCCCCGAGGCGGGCCGCCTTGTAAGTCGGGGGTTGAAGAGTTAAACTGCGTGTTTCACAATTTTTCGACTTGGCGATTCCTGGCGGGCTGGCGCGTGTTGGTCTCCAGGAAAGTACTGGTGTCCGCGTTGTGGACCTGGCCCATCGGCCGCCCGGCGCGACTTTCCTGCACCCACAGTTAGGCCGTTCCACATCCGGCGGAGAGTGAAGCAAGCGACATGGTTACGACAAAAACCTACATGGCCAAGCCCGGTGAATTGCAGCCCAAGTGGTGGCTCGTCGACGCCAAGGGCAAGGTGGTGGGCCGGTTGGCCAGCGATTTGGCCATGATCCTCATGGGCAAGCATCGCCCCACTTATACCCCCCACGTTGACACCGGCGACTGCGTCGTGGTGATCAACGCGGAGAAGGTGGTTTTCAGCGGCAAGAAGTGGGAGCAGAAGCGTTACACCTGGTACACGGGCTATATGGGTTTGAAGACGGAGACGGCGGGCAAGCGGCTGCAGCGCAAGCCCGAGATGATCCTCCGGGACGCCGTGCGTCGCATGTTGCCCAAGAACAAGCTGGCCTACCACATGTTGGACAAGTTGAAGATCTACGTCGGCAGCGAGCATCCGCACCAGGCGCAGCAGCCGGAACCCAAGGAAGTGGCGACCAGCTAGGTCCCGCTTGTTTCATTTCGTACATAACCCGGCCCGGGACGATCCGGGCCTTTGAACACCCAGCGAGCTTTTTCATGGCTGACGCCACGACTACCCAAGAGATTCTCGGCACCGGACGACGCAAGACCTCGGTAGCGCGTGTTCGGCTGCGTCCGGGCCAGGGGACGATCACCATCAACGGCCGCCCCTTGGAGAGCTATTTCACGATTGTCAAGCACCGCGAGGCCGTGCTGGCCCCCTTGACCAACACCAACCGCCAAGGATCTTTCGATATTCGGATCCGCGTCGACGGCGGCGGAATCACCGGTCAGGCCGACGCCTGCAAGTTGGGAATCGCGCGCGCCTTGCGGCTGTATGATCCCACGCTGGACGGAGCCCTGCGCGACGCCAGCCTGCTGACGCGAGACAGTCGCATGAAGGAACGCAAGAAGTACGGTCTGCGTGGCGCTCGCCGCGGGACGCAGTTCTCGAAGCGTTAACCTGTTCGTTCGGCCCCAGCTTCGGTCGCGACCGGCAGGCAGCTCAGCCGGCTCAGCGAACGAGGAATCTGGAGCAGACAACCAAGCCATCGCGAGCATCCTGGCCCGGGAGCGCGTCCTTCCGGGCCAGAGCCGTTTCTTGGAGCCACCCTTCCTTCTGGGCGAAGAGTCGATAGGATATTGGATGCCAGAATACGAATGTCGCATCTGTCGGGCCTGTTGCCCAGGAAAGCCGGCCTTCCGATGGTCGGCCTTACGGCATTACTCACCTGAGACGCAATAACGGCGCGCTTCCTCACTGGTTCTGCCCTTTGCACGGCCGACTTCACTATGCCTCGCCGCAACGCCTATCTGCTGCTCGCTGTGGGCCTGCTGTCGGTGGTCTGTTACCACAAGGTCCACAAGAGCCGCTACAGCCAGTCGCTGGTCGATGTCTTCGAACTGGTCCAGCGGAAGTACGTCGAGCCGATTGATGGGGTGAGTCTGTTCGGCGGCGCCGTGGAAGGGATGATGGACCAGCTCGACGAGAATTCGCGCTACTTCGACCGCCTGTACCTCAAGGAGTTCAAGGAGTCGCTCGACCAGCAATTCGGCGGGGTGGGCATGGAGGTGAGTCTCGATCCGGAGAGCAAGCAGCCGCTGGTGATGAGTCCGCTGGTCGGGTCTCCGGCGTATGAGGCGGGGATCCGCGCCGGGGATCGGATCCTGGCCATCGACGGGAGGAGCACGGCCGGCAACTCGCTGGATGAATTGATCAAGCGACTTCGCGGCGAACCCGGCCAGCGCGTGACCGTCACCGTGCTGCACGCCGACGAGGACAAGCCGGTGGACATCGCCATTGTGCGCGCGGTGATCCAACTGGACACGGTCTTGGGCGACAGCCGCAACCCGGACAACACCTGGAACTTCTTCCTGCAGGGCTATGACCGGATCGGCTACGTGCGGCTGAGTTCCTTTTCCGAGCACACGACCCAGGAGCTGGCCGCGGCGCTCCGCTGGTTGTCGCAACGGCAGATGCGGGGGCTGATCCTCGATCTCCGCAACAACCCGGGCGGACTGTTGGAGGACGCCGTGGCGATTTGCGACCTGTTCGTGCGCGAGGGGACGATTGTCACCACGCGCGGCCGGAACCAGCAGGTCAAGAAGGCGTATTCCGCCAGCGGCGATGCGCCGTACGGCGATCTGCCCCTTGCCGTGATCGTCAATCAATACAGCGCCAGCGCCGCCGAAATCCTGGCCGCGTGCCTGCAGGATCACCACCGGGCGATCGTCGTCGGCGAGCGCAGTTTCGGCAAGGGAACGGTCCAGGAGTTGATCGAGTTGGACGAGGACCAGGGGGCGATCAAACTGACCACGGCCAGCTATTGGCGTCCCAGCGGCAAGAATATCCATAAGACCAAGGACGCCGACCGGGACGATCCTTGGGGCGTCTCGCCGGACAAGGGTTTTCAGGTCCTGGTGGACAAGGACGACCTGGTCCGCTGGATTCGCTGGCGGCATCAGCGCGACGCGCGCCACGCGAGCCCCAACGGCCACGTCGAAGAGTCTTCCAAGCCCTTTGCCGACCCACCGCTGATCAAGGCCGCCGAGTACCTGGATCAGATGGTCGACAAGAAGTGATTCGCCGAGACTCGTCGACGGTGCGTCTGGCAATCGAGAGACTTGCTGGGCTGGTTTTATTGATTCCGTTGTTGATTGTGGAACACTACGATGCGTTCAGTCCCGGGAAGCCGGGCTCCCGTCGGTCGCCCTTGTTCCGTTAGCAGTGCAAGACCCAATAGGATAGGCCCTTGGGGGATGAACGGCATGCAGATCGTGGTCTTGGACGGATATACCCTGAACCCGGGCGATCTCTCGTGGGATGCGCTGCAATCGCTCGGCGCGTGCCGCATCCATGATCGCACGCCCGACGACGATGCGCAGGTTCTGGCGCGGGCCGGCGGGGCGCAAGTTCTGTTGACCAACAAGACCATGCTCTCCGCGCGCGTGATCGAGCAGTTGGATGGTTTGCGTTACATCGGCGTATTGGCCACCGGGGTGAATGTCGTGGATGTTGCCGCCGCGCGCGCGCGCGGGATTCCGGTCACGAATGTGCCCGGCTACGGACCGCAGTCCGTGGCCCAGATGGCGTTCGCCCACGTATTGAATCTCACGCAGCGCGTGGGGCACCACGCGCAGACCGTGCGCGAAGGGCGCTGGTCGGCCTGTCCGGACTTCTGCTACTGGGACTATCCGCTGGTGGAGTTGGCGGGGCTTACGATGGGGATCGTGGGTTTGGGGCGGATTGGCCAGCGCACGGCGGCCATGGCCCAGGCCTTCGGGATGCAGGTGCAAGGCTATGACGCCGTCCCGCCGGCGAGCATCGACGGAGTGCGCCTGGTGGATCTGGACACCCTGTTTCGCACCAGCGACGTCATCAGCTTGCACTGTCCGTTGACCGCGCAAACCGAGCGATTGGTGGACCGCCGGCGTTTGGAGCAGATGAAGCCGACGGCGCTGCTGGTCAACACGGCTCGGGGCCAACTGATCGACGAGCGGGCCTTGGCCGAGGCGCTCAACAGCGGCCGGATTGCGGGGGCCGGTCTGGACGTGCTGTGCGAGGAACCGCCGCCGGCCGAGCATCCCTTGTACACCGCGCGGCATTGTTTCATCACGCCGCACATTTCCTGGGCGACGAGCGCCGCGCGGCGTCGGCTCATGGAGATTGCGGTCGAGAACGTGCGGGCCTTCCTGCAGGGCCGGCCGCAGAACGTGGTGAACCCGTAAGGGCTCTACCACTGCCCCGACTGCAGCAACGCGGCGATCTCGGCGAGCATCTTTCCCACGGCCCGGGCGCGGTGGCTCAAGACCGACTTGACCGTCGATCCCAGTTCGCCAAAGGAGCGGTGGTATTCGAGGATTTCGAACAGGGGATCGTAGCCGAAGCCTTCTGGGCCGCGACCGTCGAGGAGGATTCGACCGCGACAACGGCCCTCGCTCTGGGCGCGAATGGCGCCGCTGGGATCGGCCAAGGCCATGTGGCACACGAAGCGCGCCCCGCGTTCGGCGAGCGGCACGTGGGCCAGTTCCGCCAGCAGCCGCTGATTGTTGGACGTGTCGGCGGCGTCCGGGCCGCTGTAGCGAGCCGATTTGACTCCGGGGGCGCCGCCCAGGGCCTCGACTTCCAGGCCGCTGTCGTCTGCCAGGACCCAGTGGCCCAGATGTCGCGCCTGCTGAGTGGCCTTCAGGACGGCGTTCTCGGCAAATGTCTGGCCATTCTCTTCTACGGCGATTGCCCCAGGGCACTCGGCCAGGGTGCGCACGGCCAGCCCGAGGGGAGCCAGCAAGTCCGCCAATTCCCGTCCCTTCTTGCGATTGCCCGTGCCGACAACAAGCAGCTTGGATGCGTGCATGCGGTCAATGTAGCGGATGCGGGCCGGGCACGGAAGCCGGGGAACCGATCAACGGCGCGCGGTGCGGTCGCGGCTCAGGGTGGCGGCGATCGAGCGCCGGGGGACTTCGACCGGGATCGGCTGGATGTCGAAGGGAATCCGCTTCTTGCCCTCGGTGATGTGCTTGGGCTGGATTTGGCCATCCGGTCCTGGTTCGGCGGAGAAGGTCTTGATGAGCGAGTGGATCTGCGGGTCGATTTCGATCTTCCCGTCAGGCCGCGGAGCGCCCACCGCGTTGAAGCTGCCGACCGTCACGATGCTGGCGTAGCGATCGTGGAACTCGTAGGCTTCGTACCCCTTGCGTCGCAAAGCCACGGTCATGCGATGGGCCTTGTCGGCCGCCTCGGCAAGATGGCTTTTCATCTCCTTGGTGCCATTGGTGATGGCGTTGATCTCTTTCTGATCCAAGACGACCTTTCCGGTGAAATGGGCCACTTGCACGGTGTAGCGTCCCGGACAGGACAACAAGCTGTGCTCGACCTTCTCGTTCATTTTGACGACGAGATCGTCCAGTCCACGGGGGGCAAAGTACTCCTTGGGCAAGAGGGGGTTGGTCGTCACGAACGCATGGCCCATGGGCCCTTTCCTCTTCTTCTCGTTGTTATCCGGCAGGACTTGCTGCTGGATGGTGCGGAGCCCGGCCAGCGAAGCGTTGGTCTTCTTGCCCTCGCGCAACGTCAGGCACTCGGGACGCATGAACTTGATTTTCTGCAAGGTCTCCTGGGCTTCCTGGGTATCGATGGCCGGATAGTTGCCCACCAGCACGGCGATCTCCTGCAATTCGGCGCCGCGCTGCGGCTTCATCTTCACCGCTCCGCCAAAGCGGTCCACGCCCCGTCCGAGAGTCTCGCCGATGTCGAATCGCATGGCGTGTACGTAGGCTTCCAGCTTGTACTTTTTGCGTAGCTCGAAGGTGAGTTCGACGGCCTGTTCCTGCGCTCCATCGCCGGAGAAAGAGCAGGCGATGATCATCCATGGACCGTTGTCCTCGGTGATCCGATAGACCTTGCCCGGTTCGGCTTCCACGCGTTTGAAGCTCAGCAGCTTCTCCCAGGGGGGCGCGGCCAGAAGGACCGCGTTGGCGCTCAGCGTGGCCGCAATTGCCACCATGGCCCAGGCTCGGGAAATCCATCTCCGGTCCATACTCGCTCCTTGATCCCACACATAGAGACAGCAAAGAGAGCCGCTGGAAAGCGGGGCAGAGTGTAGCAGAAGCCTGGGAGCGGTTCCAGACGAATCTGAGCGGTCTGTGCGCGCACCCCACAAGTCGTGGTGTATGGCGCAACTCACCGAAGCAACGAGTCTTACGGCTCGAGTCTCCGACGCTGCCGATCACCGACCGATTCCCATTCGGCGTTTATTGGGTGTCAGAAAAGGAATGTCGTGGCTGTCCGGGCCGTTGCTCGGGAAAACCGGCCTCCCGATGGTCGGCCTAACGGCATTACTTACCTGAGACGCAATAGCCCATCCAAGCCCTCGGTTGCGGATCAGAGGATCCAGAATCCGCGATCTTTACCAGACGCCAGCCGCATTTGCTCAGTCCTCGTTCGCCAAGGGCTCGATCGTGGCCCACATCGAACCTTTGGAACTGGCCAGCAGCCGGTCGCGGCCGTAGGCGTGGATTTGGTCGCGTTTCAGTTCGGCATGCTCTTTGGTCGTGGTGAGCACGATCGCACGGCCCTGCTGATCGACCTCCCGGGCGATCTGGTATCCTTTTTGCAGCGGGTGACCGAAGAGCTGCGCCATCATCCCGATCACATACTCGACGGTGTGGTCGTCATCGTTCCAGAGAATCACCTGATATCGTGGCTGGTGCTTGGGTCGATGCCGGTCCTTGTGCCGAGCCTCGTCGATGGGCTGGGCTGTTGCGCTGTCCAGCTTGGACATCGAAGCGCCTCAACTGGCTGTCGGAGATCAGCAATGCGCAAGGGGCCTCACCGGGAACCCGGACGCGTGCCCTCATAGGCGGAATGCCTACAGCACATTATACTGAAACGCGAAGAACGGACACTATACCCCCCATGGGCGGATATTGTGCCGAAGTGCGCCGGCCCCCTCACCCATATGGATCGCCATGTCTGCTCCTGAAGCCTATTTGCAGGCCCACCAGGCCCGGCACGAAGCCCAGTTGTGCGAGTTCCTGCGAATTCCCAGTGTGAGCACCGATCCCGCGCATGCGGCCGACGTGGCCGCTGCGGCGGTTTGGGTGTCGGAGCACCTGGCGGCCTTGGGCATGCAGTCGGAGGTGATCGCCACCGCCGGCCACCCGTTGGTCTATGCGGAAACGGCCGATGTGCCCGGCGCACCGACCGTGCTGGTCTATGGGCACTATGATGTGCAGCCGCCGGACCCGTTGGAGTTGTGGATTTCGCCCCCCTTCGATCCGCAGGTTCGCGAAGGGAACCTGTACGCGCGGGGCGCCACCGACGACAAAGGGCAGGTGCTCACGCACATCCTTGGGGCCGAGGCCTGGCTGCGCACAGCGGGCCGGCTTCCGCTGAAGCTGAAGTTCTTGATCGAAGGGGAGGAAGAGGTGGGCAGCCCCAATCTGCACCCCTTCATCCGGGCCCAGCGCGAGCGCCTGGCCTGCAACGCGATCGTGATCAGTGACGGCGCGCAGTTCGCGCCGGGGGTGCCGGCGATCACCTATGGCCTGCGGGGGATCGCCTACTACGAACTGCGTCTGCGCGGACCGGATCGGGATCTGCACTCCGGGTCGTTCGGTGGCAGCGTGGTCAATCCGGCCAACGCCCTGGCGCGCATCCTGGCCGGCCTGATCGACGAACAGGGGCGGATCCAGATTCCCGGCTTCTACGAGGACGTGGCCCCTCTGGTGGCGCAGGAACGGGCCGAGTTGGCGGAACTGCCGTTCGACGAGCGGCAATACATGCAGCAGATCGACGTGACGGCCTTGAACGGCGAAGCGGGCTACAGCACGCTGGAGCGCCGCTGGGCCCGGCCGACTTTCGACATCAATGGCCTGTGGAGCGGCTATCAGGGCGAGGGGGCCAAGACCGTCCTGCCCGCCACCGCAGGCGCTAAGTTCAGTTTTCGGCTCGTGCCGCACCAGGATCCGGAAAAGGTCACCGTCCAGCTTCAAGCGAGGCTCAAGGAACTGTGTCCAGCGGGCATTCGCATGGAGTTGACCGATCACCACGGCTCGCCGGGAGTGCGGTTTTCGCCCGACAGTCCGTATATCGAGGCGGCGTCGCGAGCCCTGAGCGCCGCCTTCGGTCGGGCTCCGGTGTACACGCGCGAGGGTGGTTCGATCCCCATCGTGTCCACCTTCCATGAAGCGATGGGAGTGGATATGCTGCTGCTGGGATGGGGGCAGGTCGACGACAACACCCACAGTCCCAACGAGAAGTTCAGCCTGGCCGACTTCCACCGCGGCGCTTTGGCCAGCGCCAACCTTTGGGGCGAATTGGCCAAGATCCACTAAGAACCTATTCTGGAACCGTACCAGCCAGGTCGAGCGGCCCGGCAAGACCGAGTTGCCGGCAGATTCTCGGACCGGCTCGAATCACCACTCACAACCCACTGCCCACCTCCCATGCTCGATCGCAGGTTCATTGTCGAAAACGCGGAAAAGGTCAAACAGAACTGCGCCCACCGCAACAGCCCGGCCGATATCGACCGCTTCGTGGCCTTGGAGTTGGCGCGCAAGGCCAAGAAGACCGAGGTCGACCAACTGAACCAGAAGGCCAACGAGGTCTCGAAGTCGATTGGCAAGGCCGATCCCAGTCAGCGTGAAACGCTCAAGGAGGAAGGCCGGCGGCTGCGCGAGCAGACGGCCCAGGCCCAGGCCGAATTGGCTCAACTGGAGGTGGAGCAGGAGTCGATCTACCGGGCGATCCCGAACATGAGCCATCCGGACGCCCCGATCGGCGTCGACGACAAGGCTAACCTGGAGCGCTTCCGCGGCAAGACGACTCCGCGGCAGTTCGATTTCAAGCCTTTGGATCATGTGGAACTGGGCGAGAAGCTGGATCTGATGGATTTCGAGGCTGGCGCGCGAGTGGCCGGGCACGGGTTCTACTTTCTCAAGAACGAGGCGGTGCTGCTGGAACTGGCCCTGCAGCAATTCGCCGTCCAGACGCTGCTGGGCGAGGGCTTCACCCCCACGATCACCCCGGACCTGGCGCGCAACGATGTCTTGGAAGGCACCGGCTACATCCCACGCGGCCCCGAAACCCAGATCTACAGCATCGAGAACAGCGACCTGAGCCTGATTGCCACGGCGGAGATCCCCTTGGGTGGGCTGTTGGCGGGCCAGACGATCGAGGCCGAGCAGTTGCCCATCAAGCTGTGCGGCATCAGCCACTGCTTCCGCACGGAGGCCGGAGCTCACGGCCGTGCCACGCGCGGCCTGTATCGCGTACATCAGTTCACCAAGATCGAGATGTTTGCCTTCACCTTGCCTGAACAGAGCGAAGGCATGCTGGACTATCTGCGCGACATGGAATGCCGGCTGTTCGACGCCCTGGAGATTCCCTATCGCGTGGTGGACACGGCCACCGGCGACCTGGGCGGGCCCGCCTATCGGAAGTTCGACCTGGAGGCGTGGATGCCGGGGCGCGGCGAGTTCGGCGAGGTCACCAGCACGTCGAACTGCACGGACTTCCAGGCACGCCGGCTCAACGCGCGCTACAAGATCAAGGGGGAGAAGGGCACCCACTTCGTGCATACGCTCAACGGCACGGCGATCGCCATCAGCCGGGCCATGATCGCCGTGCTGGAGAACCACCAGCAGTCCGACGGCTCGGTTCTGATTCCCGAAGTGCTTCGTCCCTGGGTGGGCAAGGAGCGTATCGAGGCGCGGCGGAAGTAGGGTCACAGGCAGCGCCCGAGACAGCACACAGGGGTTCCTTCCGCAAGGCCCAGACTCGTGGGGGGCGGAAGGGCAGGGGCGATGCTGTGGGGCGCGTTGCCCTGGCGAAGCGGCCTCTCGATGGTCGGCCTTGCGGCATAGGTCGCACGCGTGGCGAGAATCCCCTGGGGCTTGGCCAGGCGTTCATTCGGGCTGCGGCCAGCTTGAGTCCACGAACCGGCCGTTTTCGCTGATCAGTTCACCGTCGACGAACACCTGGCCGCCGTGGCGCAGGTCGCAGACCATGTCCCAGTGCAGGCCCGACTGGTTCTTGCCGCCCGTCTCCGGATAGGCCGAGCCCACGGCGGCGTGGAACGTGCCGCCGATCTTCTCGTCGAACAACGTGTTGCACGTGTATTGCCGCACGGCGTAGTTGGTGCCCAGAGCGATCTCTCCCAGGATGCGTGCGCCTTTGTCCTGGTTGAGCATGGCGTGGAGGAACTCCTCGCCCTTGCTGGCCGTGGCTTCGACGACTTTTCCGGCGGAGAATCGCAGGCGGATGCCATCGACTTCGCGGCCGCCGTACACCGCCGGAAAGCTGTAGCAGACAACACCTTCGGTAGCGTCTTCGATCGGTCCGGTGAAGATCTCGCCGTCAGGGAAGTTCTCGTGTCCGTCGCAATTGATCCACACTCGGCCCTTCACGCCCACGCGTAGATCGGTGCCCTGGGGGGTGACGAAGCGGACCTCGTTCTTGCCGTTCAAGTAGTCGACCGCGCGCTGCTGGCAGAGGCTGATCTGCCGCCAGGCCGCGGCGGGATCGTCCAAGTGCAGCAGGCCGGCGGCGAACACGAACCGCTCGTAGGCCGCCAGCGACATGTGTGCATCCTGGGCTCCTGCGTGGCAGGGGAACTGGGTCCCCACCCAACGCAGTTTTCCGGCCGCGGCGCGATCCATGAATCGGGCCATCATCCGCTTGCGAGCCTGGCTGAGCAGGGCCTGGCGCGCTGGCTCGACGCCGCTGAGGGCCTTGGTGTTGTCTTGCCCCCAGAGGCTGATGGATACGTCGATGGTCTCCACCAGGTGCATGTCGAGGGGGTCTTCAAAGGCGATCTGGGCCGGCGAGCCGCAGTCCAACTTGGCCTCGACACACTCATCGGGCACCATCTGGACGTGGGGATAGCCCCCAGCCGCCAATACGGCTCGATAGAGGGCCACGATCAAGGGGCGGCCAACAACGGGTCCCGCCAAACGCACCAGATCACCTGGTTTCACGCCAGTCGAATAGTTGACCAGGACATGGGCGAGTTTCTCGTAGCGGGGGTCTTGCATGGCGATCGGTCACAGGAAGGCAAGGTGAAAGGCAATCGAGCAACCATCGGCAACGTCCGAACGGGTTGCGGTCAACAAGCTCTGGTCATACTAGTCCGCCGCGCGTTTGGCAATGGGGGCCGGCAGAACGCTCTTGTCGGTGGGGCGCGAATCTGTTAGCACAAACGCTGCCTGTTACAAGGTTTATTGGGTGTCAGAAAAGGAATGTCGTGGCTGTCCCAGCCGTTACCCGGGAAAACCGGCCTCCCGTGGGGCGGCCTGACGGCATTGCTTGCCCAAGACGCAACGTCATCCCGGCGAGTTCTCCGGACTTCGCGGCATGTTCCAACGCCCCCCGCCACGTCTGATCGACCTCTTGGCCCGACTCGGGCTGGCCAACGAGGCCCAGGTCGTGTCGCTGGGCGGACGTGCCGCTCGATTGGCGCGCGGGTTGCCCACGTTCGAGTCGGTTTGGATCGATGCCTTGGCCCAGGCTCGGGTATTGACCCATTTCCAGGCGGAGCAGATCAACGCCGGACGGGGCGAACAGTTGCGTGTTGGGGCGTATGTGCTCTGTCGGCCCGTGGATTGGCCGCACTTTGCCGCCGGCTACTTGGCACGCGAGATCCCCACCGGTCATCCGGTGCGTCTGACGCTGATCGAGGCGAGCGCCGCGCGAAAAATCGACATTCTCGCGCCGCTGGAGGCCCTGGCGGCGCGTGCTGGCGACCTGGAGCATCCCGCGCTGGCGCCGGTGACCTGCGTGGGAGCCGAGGGGAAATGCCGGTTCGTGATCTCACGCTGGGTCGAGGGGCTGACGCCTGCCGAGTGGCTCGTGCGTCAGGGGCGAACGAAGCCGGAAATCGTGCTGGAGGTGGCGCGCCAGATGCTTGCCGGCCTGGTGCTTCTGGAACAACGGGGACTCTGTCACGGCGATATCGGCGCCGGCAGCCTAATCCTCACGCACGAAGGCCAGGCGGTCCTGTTGCAACCCGGCCTGCGCGCCATCGTGCGGCCCGAAGAGGGCTTTGCCCAGGTCGATCTGCGGCCCGAGGCCTACGACTACCTGGCGCCGGAACGCGTGGCCGAGGGGCGACCGCCGACGGTTCGCAGCGACGCGTTTTCGTGCGGTGCCTTGTGGTGGCACATGCTGGCCGGTCGTCCGCCGTTGGGCACGGGCGGGGCGATTCATCGCATGCGCGCAGGGCAGGAGGGGCGGATCCCCGAGTTGGCGCAGTTTGTGCCGAATGTGCCGCGTCGGCTGGCCGAGGCGATTGCCGCCTGTCTGAGCAGAGACGCGACCCGTCGGCCCGAATCCATGGCGCGTCTGGCGAATGTGCTGGGGACCTCGGGGCCTTCGGATCGCAGGACTTTGGCGCGCAGTTTGTCGGGGGCGGAACGTCCCTCGTCCGTCCTGGTGCGATCGGCGCGACAGGCGACGACCAGCAGCCGCGGCAGCGCGTGGATCACGGCTGCGGCCGTGGCCCTGGTCGTCATCGGCACCCTGACGGCGACGTTCTGGCAGTTCACGCGGCCGCGGCGCGGCGATTCCGCGGCCATTGCTCGGGGCGTCGTTTCTTCGAGCGCAACGCCCGTGGTTTCCGGCAACATGGCCCAGGCATCCAGCGCGCCATCGCCAACCTCCTCCCACGCGCCGGAACCGGCCAAAGCATCGGGGCCGGCCGATTTGGTGCTCGAGCCCGGAGCGGTGCGTTGGCCGGCGGCGCGTTTGCTGCCGGGGCAGAAGGTTCGCGGTTCGAGCGGTGAACGGACCCAAGTCCAGGTGCCATCCGAGGGCCTGCGGATCGACGTGGATCACCTGCAAGTGGAGGACGTCGATTTCGTCGGGGCCGGTCAGAAGGACCTTGGTCCGCCTCCGGCCTTGATCCGTTTGCAGGCCGAGGGGGCACAATTCCGGGGCTGCACGTTCCAAGGCCCGGCTACGCGCGTGGCCATTGCCTGGCAATTGGGCCAGGCGGAATCGGCCTCCGCTTTGTCGATGCCCAGCGGCCGCGTGCGGCTGGTGAATTGCGTAATTCACGGCGTGGACACGGCCTTGGATTGCCGCAGCCGCGCCGCTATGGCGGTGGAATTGGACAACGTGCTGCACGTGGAGGCGGGCCCCTTAGTGCGGTTGAATGACTGTCCCAGCGTGGAGGAGACGCTGGTCGTGGTCATGTCGCAAGTCACGCTTCGGGAGTCGGGGCCGCTCGTGGAGTGTCGTTACGAGCAGATAGGCCTTCAGCCCGGCGCCATCACCATCCGCGCCAACGAGTGCGTGGCATGGCTGGCGGCGAACGCGGGCCTGCTGGCCTTTGTGGGGCCGGAGCGGCCCGACCGGATATTGGCCGTCGTGCGATGGACGGGGCAGGGGTCGCTCGTGGGGCCTGCGGTTCCGCTGGCGGTGTGGCAGCGGGCGGAAGGCGATCGTCAGCCGTTGGACGAGTCGGCGTTGGCCATGCACGGCCTGGTGCGCAGCGAGGCGGCGTTTGTGGGGGCGCCGCAGGCCGGTCCGGCAGCCTCGCGTTTGACTCGATGGCAAGTCCCGCTGCGCTCGCCGGATCCGCCGGGGATCGATCCGGTGGGGCTCCCTGGCGGCCACTAGCCATCTCTCTTCCCGGTCCGATTTGACACCCGCTCCCTATGACCTAGAGTTAAGGGGGGATCGTATCTTCCCTCCGAGCATCAGCACTGCCTCCGGGCACATCAGGGAAGGAGGCATCCCATGCGTTTGACGCAGTTCCTGATTTCCGAAGACGCTGCAACAGCGGTGGAATATGCGGTGATGCTGGCTCTGATCCTGCTGACCGTCATCGGCGCGATCACTACCGTAGGTACGGAGGCCGGCGGCTTGTGGGGAGGAATCAAAGAGGACTTGGACTCCACAGGTTTCGGCAACTAGTATTCCG
>CALARR010000151.1 GCA_937889015.1 uncultured Planctomycetales bacterium
CGCGGGCGACGCGCGCCTGTCATCGACACGGTGGGGTGGGTCGTCGGTATCCCAGGGAAGATCTTCATGTTCGACCGGCGAGTGGACAACCATGACATCTCGCCCGAGACAGAAGCTTGCATCGAGCAGTACTTGGCCGACAACCACTTGGACAAGGTCAAAGTGCGAATCAATGAGTATGACCCGGTCGGCGAATGGCAGCGATTGAGGACGAACAAGTCCGTGGCCTGGCCCATCCGCTATACAGTCGGAACACTTTGGGTCGCCGGATACGCCCTGCTTCCGGGCCGGATTCTGGGTGGCGACGACTATAATCCGTTCACCAATACGATCAACCTCTATTCCGACGTGCCTGCGGTGGCCCTGTATCAGGCAGGATACGCCAAAGACTACGCGCAGCGGACATACAAAGGGCTGTACGCTGTGGGCTACGCGGTTCCGGGACTTGGATTGTGGCAAGAGATCCAGGCCGCGGACGACGCCCTCCGCTACATCCGTGAAAACGGTGCCCCGGCCGATGTCAAGGCTGGCTATCACGGCATCTATCCCATGTTTGGCTATCGGGCCCTGTCGCCCTTCTCCGTGGGTGACATGTCACTGTCTCTGCCCGGGTTGGTGGGTGGCCACGTCGTGGGCGTGAGCAAGTCGGCCGCGATTCTGGAGGCAGAATCAACTGCCGAGCTAACGGAAGGCCCGCAAGAGTCGGAGAACACATCTGCACCAGTCACGGCCAGCACCGAGTCCGGTTCGCCCGAGTTCCGCGTGCAACGTTAGACTGCCGGTGGTAACGATTGTACCAGCCGTTGCGCTATTGGTACTCGATATGATGGCCGCGATCGCTTTCACACGCGTGGCGTAAGACCGCAAGCTATATCTGTCTATGCGGCCTGCGTCGTCCTTTGACGCGTATACCGGCTTTTCCCAGCCGAAAGTGTCGTTTGGGAACCAGCCGCATCCGGTGTGTTTACCATCTTCGGGTTTCACTGCTAGTGGGGAGCGATCAACGATGCGCTGGTTCATGAATCTGGGTTTGAAGACCAAACTGTTGAGCGTTCTTTTGGTGGTTGGCGTCGTCTGTGCCTCGGTGTACTCTTTTCAGCTTTACCGCAAGAGTCTGGCGGAGGCGGTTAGCGATGCCCGAACTACCGCCGACGAAATGCTGGAACGTTCCACGCAGATGTTCTTGGTCTCCACGAAGAAGTTTCACGATGCCTGGGAGAAGGCCAAAGACTTCGACCAACGCAAACAGGCTTTGGAAGACTGGTCGCGGACGATCTATGCCGTCGACGACGCCGTGATCACCGACTTTGGCAAGGACAAGCCGCGGGTGAAACTGACCGGCGACAAGGAGGTTTATGGATATCGTCCGCTGGGGGCTGGGACGAAGTTGGAAATCCCGTTCGAACGCCAGGCGGCCCAACGTCTGGTGGCCGGCGAGGGCCGCGTCGAGCAGATCGACGATGAATACTTTCGGGTGGCGGTGCCATTGCCGGCTCAGGCCCACCGCGGGTGCGCCGAGTGTCACTTTGCCTCGGTCGACGGTTTCGACAGTGACATGAGCCGCAACCAATTATTGGGCTCGTTGAATGCCTATGTACCTCTCGCGCAGCGTGTGGCGCAGGCGAAGAGCAACGCGTTGTGGTCGATCGGGACCTTGGCCGCGATGGTAGGGGCGATGGTCGTCGTGGTCTACTTGTTCGTGCACCGTGCCGTGTTGCGGCCCCTTGCTCGCTGCGCGGCCAGTGTTTCGGCCTTGGCCCGCGGCGATTTCAACCAGAAGTGCGAAGTTCGCAATGGCGACGAGATTGGGCGCATGTCGGTGGCGATCAACGAGTCGATCGACACGACGAAGCAGGCCTTTGATCAGATCGAAGACAAGGTCTGTTTCTATGAGGGGATTTTGAATGCCATTCCATTGCCGTTGTCAGTCACGGACAACGATATGCGATGGACGTTCATCAACAAGGCCGCCGAAGAGGCCAGCGGCGCGACCAAGGCCGACGTGCTGGGACAACACTGCAGGGGTTGGAATGCCGACATCTGCAACACCGAGCGCTGCGGTGTCTGTATGGCCAAGGCCCAGGGCGGAAAGGCCCGCTCCTATTTCACCCAGCCCAACCGGCCGGGCATGTACTATGCGGTGGATGCCAGTTTCCTTTACGATCGGACGGGCGCCAAGAGCGGTCATGTGGAAGTGGTCCAGGACATCACGGCGGGGGAGCAGGTGCGGAGGTTTCAGGCTCAGGAAGTGGATCGACTCTCCAGAAACCTGGAAGAATTGGCTTCCGGCAACATGGATTTGCAAAACACCGTGGGAGAGGCGAACCAATACACGGTTGAGGTTCGTGATCAATTCGTGAAGATCAATGAAGCACTGCAGAAGACGGTCGGCGCCGTACAGCGTCTGGCGGGCGATGCCAGCCGCTTGGCCCAGGCATCCCTGGCCGGTGATCTGACGCAGCGTGCTGCTGCCCAAACGCACCAAGGCGAGTACCGCCGTGTGGTCGAGGGCATCAATCACATGTTGGACTCGGTGGTCCTGCCGCTGCAAGCGGCGGGGCGTGCGTTGGAGGCCATGGCCCGCAAGGATTTCACCGTGACCATGGATGGCCAGTACGCGGGCGAGTTCGCGGACTTCAAGAACAACGTCAACGCCGTGGTGCAGAACATGCGATCCGCCGTCGGCGAAATCAGGGAGAGCGCCGCGCAATTCGCGGAAGGCTCGCGCGTGATTGCCGAAGGTTCTCAGACCCTGGCCAACGGGGCCCAAACCCAAACGGCCAGCATGGAGGAAATGACGGCTGCCATCGAACAGTTGGCCCGTTCGGTCGAATCTGTCAGAAGCAGCGCCAACGAGGCCAACGAGGTGTCAAACCAGGCCAGTTGCCTGGCCCAGGAGGGTGGCAAGGCGGTGCAGAAGTCTATTGAATCGATGGATCAGATCCGCCAGAGTTCGCAGCAAATCAGCGAGATCATTCAGGTCATCGCCGAGATCGCCAGCCAGACCAACCTCCTAGCTCTGAATGCGGCCATCGAAGCCGCACGTGCCGGCGAGCATGGAATGGGCTTTGCAGTCGTCGCCGACGAGGTTCGCAAGCTGGCCGAACGCTCTAACCAGGCGGCGCGCGAAATCTCCTCACTCATCAAGGAGTCGACACAGCGCGTCGAGGAAGGGGCCCACCTGAGCGATCAAACGGGCGAATCGCTGCAGAAGATCATCTGCGCGGCGGAGGCTACGGCCCGCAAGATCGGCGAGATTGCCGATGCTAGCACCAAGCAGGCGGAAAATGCGCAGGAGGTTACCCACTCGATCCAAGCGGTGAGCCAAGTCACCGAGCAGACCGCGGCGGGCAGCGAGGAAATGGCGTCCAGCAGCCAGCAACTGGGCGCCCAGGCCGATTCGCTCCGCCAACTAGTGAGCCAGTTCAAAGTCGGATCGTAGAGCGTGCTTCCTCCGGCGTTCGCGGCCACAAGCCAGCCCCCTCGGCACTGCGTGTCGAGGGGGCTGGCTGCGTATCTTCCCGGGGAGTCGGTCCAGGGTCTTTCGTAACTTCCGTCTTCCGACGTGACTGAGGTGGTTTGAAGATCGGTTCTACACGTGATCCTTGCCGCCGGTCTGGGCCGTATAGCGGACCCAAGCCGCGGCAGCATAAATCCAGTTGAGGCCCAGGAACGAGAGTACATAGACCTGCCCGCCTCCGCCTTGGGCATAAGTGTGCAGGCCGCTGCGCAGGAAGTAGTTGACTCCGTACCATGCCACGATGATGGCTGTGGCTCCTGCCAGCGATCCGACGGCCAAGCCAAAATTGCCAAGCCAGCCGGCGTAACGTCCGTGCAAGATTACCAGGTACACCAACAGCGAGATCAGGGCCCAGACCTCCTTGGCATCCCACCCCCAGAAGCGGCCCCAGGCCACGTCAGCCCACAGTCCCCCAAGGATCGTGCCCGCTGCCAGCAGCACCACGGCCACCTGGATTGCCTTATACATGAATCCGGCTAGTGCCGCGCAGGGCTCTGGTGGCCGGCGCAACGGCTCGGTGGAATGATCGATAGGACGAGCCGGACGATGCCCGGCCGCGGCCAAAGCCTCGACGTCCACTATTAGCGGCTGATAGCGACCAAACAGGTAGTGGGTCAGGGCTCTGTTGCCCAGGCCCCAGGCCAGAACTCCCGCCCCGTAACTGGCGGTGATCGTCAATACATGTAAGTAGAGCCAGAAGGGGTCGCGAAGCACAGGCATCAGCGAACCGACATTCTTGGACCAAAGCGGTGAGTAGTAGGCGATGAAGGCCACGAGGAAAGCCATCGCTGCTCCCACGATGGCCACTGTTTTCCGGTGGAATACCTGCGACTGGGCGTGGGCGGTGCCTATCCGCCGCAGGCTGTATGGCGTGGAGACGAGGTTGTATAACGCAGTCAGTGCGGCACGCGGTCCATACCACACGCTGGGCAGCAACACGCCTAGTCCCACCAACCAGGTGACTAAATCCATAACGCTGGGCCGGGTCGAACCGACGTCGGCACGGGGCCAAAGGCTGATGATCGATCGATTACCTTCGATGCCGTAAGGCATCACCGCCAGCACATAGAACATTACTGCCATCAGCGCCAGGCGGGGGGTAATCGAGATCCAGTTCCAGGCGAGCCAAGCAGTGGGCGACATTACGGTTGTCTGTTCGGCGTCCAGGGGGGGGGCCTCCCAACCGCGAGGCAAGGCCGTCATGCGCCAGGCGCATCGCAGCCCTGGCCAGACCATTGGCAGGAGCGTGAACCACAGTCCGAGTAAGGCCGTCACCAAGGCTACGAAGACTACCGTCTCGAACATGCCTGTGACGGGCCCCCAACCGGTAATCCTGGTCCGCAGGCCGAATCCATAGAAGCTCATGATCTGTCCTGCCGTCAGCACGACGATCGCCAGCCAGAACATGGGCCGCCGCAACAAACCGACAAACGACAGGCCAAAGCACGCCAGGGCCAAAAAGTCCAGGACCCAGGACCAAAAGAACGGATCGAGGCGGTTGTAATAGGCCTCGGTGTCCACCGCGCCCTCTGGCGGATAGGCGGTGATGGCCAAAATCGGCCGGTCCTTCTCCTCAATCGCCAGGTTCTCACGCAGCGGCTCGATACTCTGGCCCAATGCACGCAGCGCATCGCGGAGCTTGTATCCTGCCATCTCGAACCGCTCGGCCCGCTGCGGGTCCTGACGATCCAGATAGGCATCGGCAAATTGCTGGAAGGACTCTCGCGCCCGACGCAGTTCTGGCTGCGGATAGTCGGCCAGGAATGCGTCGGAACCGTAACGCAGTGCTTGCAGACTGAGCCATGGTTGCGATTCGTCGTCGGTCTGCCGGTCGGCCTTTAAGGCCGAGACGTCCAAGGCCGGCACCAGACGCACGGCCTGGCCGTTGTCAAACAGGGATCGCCGGGCCGCGGCCACCACTTGCGCGGCATCGTCCAAACGGCTGGCGACCTGCTTGGCATCCGAGCGAAATTGGCGCAACTGCTCCGCATTCATCTTGGGAAACTTCGCGAGGATCTCCGAACGCGTGTCGAACAGCTTGCGAACCAGTTCATTGCATCGCCGGGCGAGCGTTTGGCTCGCCTCGAACAAGCGGACCAGCAAAGGCTCGACCTTGCTGGGCGTGAAGTCGGCCTGCGATGAAAGTTCGACCAGTTGTGCCACGACGCGCGAGGCTACGTCCAATTGCTGCGATGAATCCTCCAGTTGGGTCAACATGGGCACTTGTTTCAGGGCTTGTTCCAGCGAACGCCACTCGCGCACCGCCGTCAGGATGGAACTGTAGGCCCGACTGTGAGGGGCGATCGTGCCCTCGGGCCGGAAGGTCAGGACGCGAAACAAGGCATACGCATCGTAGAGGTCTTTGACTTTGCGGTCCGTGCCTTCCAGATCGAACCGTTCGAACCGCTGCTTGGCCAGCATCTGCCTTTCCTGCAACTCAGCCAACCGCTGGTGGAGCCGGTCCGCCTGTTCGACTTGCCGAGGCGAAACGTACTGCAGCCGACTGCCGTCGCGCCCTGTCATGGGCAGCCCCAGCAAATCCTTGCGGAGCGTTTCATGCTCGGCGCGAAGGAAAGGGACCATTTCCCATCGTTGCGGCTCGACGCTCCAGCTCAAGAGCAGCTCCGCAGCCAAGAACCGTCGCGACTTGCCCTCGGGAATCAGCTTGCGCGCTTCGGCCAATTCGGGCGAGGTGGCCGGGTCGCCCGCGACGGCACCTTCCAGGCTCAGCCGCGGGTTAGTGCGTCCGCAAATTGTCTCGGCCGTCTCTCGGGCAAATGTATCCAGGGGCATCAGGCGGCCTCCTGAGAACGTCGGCAGGTGTCGCCAAGTGCCAAAGTCGAGACTCGCGCCGCCGTCAGCACCAGCTAACAGGGAAGACACGATCAGCAGGCATGAGACTATCATGTGTGTCTACGGGTATGCGGGAGACAGGGTTATGCGGGCGAGGGGCCACCCGTGTTCTTTCGGAAGAGATAGCCCTTCATATAGAAGACGACTATGCTTCCCAAGACGATCAGCAGACTTCCGGCGTACTTGCAGCCGCGGCCGGGATCGTAGTTTACTGTGAGGTGCGAGATGAACAACTGGTCTCGCAGATCCTCGCCGGCCACGATCTGTTCGAACTGTGGATCACCGGGGGCGAATGGGCCGGAGAAGCTCGACTGGTACAGGCGAAAAGAACGACCTGTGACCGCATCGGAGAAATTCACCGGCTCGTTGAGGGTGATGAGAACATCGCGCTGGAATGCTCGATCCGGGTTGTTGCGATCGAGAAAGTCCACCAGGCTCGAATAATGCGAGGCTGTGCCGCTACCCGGATCCAAGTAGCGGCTAAATCGGGTCAAATGCACGCAGAAACCGACGTCGACGTGGTCGGGTGCGAGTGTGATTGCCACTCGCCGGTTGCGACCGGTAACTACGCGTCGAAGGTCGGCCCCCAGCGGCAGTTCCTCGGCGTCGGCAGCCTCGCCTGCCATCCAGAAGCCTTCAGCCATGCGTGACAACCAGAACTCGTCGCTCTGATTGTCGACCGCCAGTCGCACCCTCGCCCTAGGGGTCTTCTGGCCGGGATGTTTGTCCCGGATGAACTTGACGGGAAACACCGCCGAGCCAGGCTCTGGACTGGCCAGGAAGCGGTCGACACGGAGGCTGAGTTGCTGTGCAGTGCCTGTCCAGAGCGTTAGGGGGCTCCCATCGACCGGCACGGTTGCCACCGGCTCGGCTTTGGGCGATCGCCACGCGCGGTAATACAGATTCTGGTCTGCTCCCTGGAACAGGTCGACTCGCGGTTGGCTTGCCTCGCGGAGCGATTCAGGCTTGAATGTCTCGCGGTATCCTTCCGTTGGTGCGGTGGTATCGATCCAGTAGGCGCCGAACACCTGGTTACGGTAGTCCTGGCGTGCCAATTCGGGATTGTCGGCCAGCAGCACCATGCGTTGCGGCGGTTGCGATTCGCGGTGGATTTGCAGCAGTACGCCCATGAACTGCGGTTCCAGTCGCAGGAATTCCAGTCCTAGACCCGTGTCTCCCAACGGGAGACGTTGTCCGGGCTTGAACTCATGGACTGCGAAGCGGAAGAGCTTGCCGGCAGCCTGGAGCACGATCTGACCCAAGGGGCCCAGGGATCCCTCGGGCAGAGACTGCTGCAAGAACTTCGTTTCGGCCGCGTCCGCCGTCATCCAGAACACGAGCCGCTGGCCATGATCCAACCGTTTGCGCTGGCCGATGCCAAAGCGACTCATGCCCATGTGCGGCCCGCCGGGCTTCTGGATCTCCAGTTCCACTAGCTCGCGAGTTGCGTGGGCCATCGGTTCGCCGGAGCCACTTGAAACACGCAGTGTGACGCGAGGCACGGGAATCTCTGTGGAATCGCTGTAGTAATCCAGGACCTCCAAACAGATACCGTTCTGGTCGTAGAGTTGGCCGCGGTCGCGCCGCGCCAGGGCCCAGGGAAACCAGGCCAGGCCCGCGTAGTCATCCCAGTTGAATGGCCCAGCTACGAAAGGCACCTGGACAATAGTCGCCTTCTCGCGTTCGGACTTCTGAGGCGATTGTGCTGCGGAGGCGGGGTAGACGGCCAGCCGGAAGTGCTGCGAATCCTCCAGGGCGCGCCATTGGCTCTTTCCTTCCGGAATGGAGAGGGTGGCATCGACGCCGCCGCGATAGCTTTGCAGCGAGCCCAGCAAGATGAGAAGAATCCCAGCATGGGTCAGGAGGAAGCCGGTGTGGACCTTCTTCCAGGGAAAACGGATCAGGGCCGCGCACAGCACGCTCAGCCCCAGCAGCAAGTTGAGCAGGCCAAACCACCACGACTGATAGATGGCCCAATTAGCGGCCTTGGACTTGTCGCCATGGTAGCTCTCGACAAGGGTAGCGTAGGCCAGCACCAGGGCATACAACCCGATCACGAACACTGCGAAATGAGGTGTTGCCAGAAACTCGCAAAGCCGCAACGGCTGGCGGACCAGAAATGGTCGGCTTGGCGAATCAAAATGGGGACGCGTCATGGGCTCTTATCCGGGCCGCCGGAACAGGGAGGCAGAAGCGAGGCGAGGGGCAGTTGCTGGGGTACAGGCGGCAGGTCGGCGTTGGCCCAGCGGCCCGACCGGTTGGCCTCGCTGCGGTGCCGTTTGCCCCTCAAGCGGACAGCGATGGGGGCAGCACGCAGCGAGAACTACCTTGTGCATGATTATAGCGCTTCCGAGTGAGAAAGGACAGATCGGACATAGGCCGGTGAAGTGTGAGGTTGGATGGCCCAGGCCACTGCGTTCTTCGGCATGGCTAGGATTGCTTGCCTACCCCACGGACGTGCAAATGGCGGCGAGTAACAAGCTCGATGAGCGATCCAGGGGCGACCTCGGTCCACCGCGCGAGGGTCTTTGCCCCTTCAGTAGGGAGGGAGTCGCACTGCCTGGCGCGTTCAGTAGAGTCCGGGCATGGAGTCGGTCCATCCGACGACCGGCACCTCGGGTACCATCACGAAGATCTCCACGCGGCGGTTCTTTTGCCGATCATGGTTACTGACATTGGGAGCCACTGGCTGATGCGCGCCAAATCCCGCCAGGCCCAGCCGCTGATCGTCCAGACCTTGATGCCGCAGATGATCGACCACGGCTTGGGCGCGGCCTGTGCTCAGGCTGAAGTTGTTGGGGTGGACGTCCCGGACGGGCTTTTTGGCCACCTGACGATCGTCTGTGTGTCCGACCACGAGGACCTTCAGATCTCGGCCTTCCGGCGACTTCAGCACGGTGGCCAACTCGTTGAGCACGTGACTGGCTCCAGCTTTGAGTTCGGTTCTACCCGTGTCGAAGAGGATATCCACATCGAGCCGTCCCACGCCCGTCTGCGGATCGAAACGCAGGCTGGGTAGCCGTTGGGAGATTTCGGCGATGCGACGCGACGATTCGGGCGACAAGGGGCCGCTCGCGTTGGCCAGTCCTTTGACCTGCTGATGGAGTTGTTCGCGTTCGCGCTGATAGTTGACCAACTGCCGCCGGTCCAGGCCGGTCTGTTCTTCCAGGGCCGCCACGCGCTGCTCGGCGAGCATCAACTGATCTTCGGTGTTGGTGCTGTGGACCTTGAGATTCGCGATCTCAGCCAACTGTGCCTGGTTCTGCTCGCGGAGCACACGGTTTTGCGACTGGACGGTGTCGAATTCGGCCTTGGTCACCAGTACGCTGCAGCCAGAGGAGGCCAACAGCGACGCCAAGAGGGGCAGACAAGCAGGGCGGAAGACCATGATTCGACTCCTTTCGAATCCCGAATACCTTTGACAGCAAGCGCCTGAAGCCGAAGCGACAGGTCACTCCCCACGATCCACCGTCCAGCCGGAGTCATTCTCCGGTCGTTCCACGAAAGCGATCGTGGACTGGAGTCAGCGCCGGGGACCGGACTACTTCCCTTCCACGAGTTTGAGTACCCAGTCCATTAATGAACTGTTGATCTCGTACGGCGTTCCCCAACTCGACATGTTTCGCACCAGGTCGAACATCATGGCTGTGCCGAAGGCCAGCACTACCACACACGCGGACAACATCAAGACTTGCAGAACCGAGTAGGGTTCTTCGGGCAGAGCTTCAACGGGAGGGACCATCTCGATCGGCGTCGTGCCTAAGCCCAACGGCGTTCCCGCCGCTGCGCCCATGGCAGGTAGGGTCGGGGCTACGCTGAGTGCTCCCATGCCCATCGGGGCCATGTCCTCGTCGAGCATCGCCACCAGATTGGCCTTGGAGGGCGTGCCGATGATCGTGGCCGCGTCTTCCGACGACGGCTCACTGTCCAGGGCGATCACCTGCGAACCGCTCTCTGTGTCGTCTTCGTCGCCGGCCGCCAAAGGCGTCAGCAGAAAGTCATCGTCTTTGCCTACCAGCAGGTCGTCTTCACCGAGTTGCAATCCGTCGTCGTCGCCACCGGGCCCCAAGTCGATTGGTTCGTCCAATGCCAGCCCGCTGTCGCGCGGGTCGAGCAGGGCGATCCCGCTGTCTCGGATGTCGCTACTCACGCCGTCACTGCTGGGCGACAACACCAAGTCATCTCCCCCCAATGCGTTCGAAGCGTCGGAGCCCCGACCTTTGGCCAGTTTGGGACGTGAATCCAGGATGTCGTCATCAACCAGCTTCAGATCGGATTCCGAACCGTGACTGGCGGATCCGCTCTTGATCCCGCTGTCCATGGCCGCGAACTGAATGTCACTACCGATCCCCTTGTCGGTCGCGCCAATCATCGCACCGGAACTACCGGTCCCCGGCTGGTTGATTGTCGAATCGTCCAGTAGCAGATCGTCGTCGCCACTGGATACGCTGCGGGCCTTGGCAAATCGTTCTACGTCCTCGGCCTTGAACTTCCAGTTGGCTCCATCGCGGTAGCCGTGCAACTCATTCCGCTCGCGCATCTTACGGACATCGTCCGGCGTGACTCCGAGGATCTCTGCAGCGCGTTCGACGTTGTAGTAATTCTGGGCCATGGAGGACCTCTGGTCCTTGGGGTCGGGCCGATACTGACATTGGGCCGTTAAGGGCCGCCCCGTCTGTCAGCCGACCGGCGTTTACCTCTGCTCTAACAGCGACTTGATCTCCTGCGGCAAGGGATTGTCGCTGTTCAACTGCATCATCTGCAGGTCCCAGGTCACATTGCGAACGGCCAGCAGCTTGATCTTTCCCGCGGCATCGACCCGATAGACGCCCATGGCCCGCATTCGCGGGTCCAGTATCGTCACCATTTGCCCGCCCTCGTTGGTCGGGGAAGCCAGGGCAATCAAACTATCGGAGCCGGCGCCGAACGACGCCGCACGCTCCGCAAACGCGGCCGGCGGCCGATCGACAGCCGCCCAAAAAAAGACCGCAAGACCTGCACCACCCAGGACGCCCAGCACTGCACTACGCATTGCCCACCTGTAAACTGTTGGGATTGGGCAAACTGGGTGCCTAGAATGTATTCTAAGAGCCCCAGCATGCTTTGCAAGAGAAAAGAACCGTCCGGTAGAGGGATTTCAAATGGTCCTTGCCGCTTATGACAAGCACTTAGTGGAAAGGTCGGCTGTGGATTTTCGCGAAATGTCTTTAAGTGTATACATAGAAAACAGTTGCGTGACGTCTCGCGGCTTTTTCTGGGGCGTCTTCGGTCTCATCCGGGGTTGGGCTAAAAGAGCCAGGGAAAATCGTGGGGATAGCGGGGAAATAATGATTGGCGACGGAGTCTAGCGGGCTCCACGTCCAGGGGCAAGGTCAGGTTTCCGATCAGAGATAATACACGCTGGCATTGGCCCCGAAGTGCCCTAGAATCTAACGGGATGGCTCGGGAGGCTCTGAGACAGCGCAATGCACAAGTTCGATCGGCAGGTGGGGTTGCTACTCAGTGGTGGCTTGGATAGCGCCGTGCTGCTGGGGCGATTGCTATCACAGGATATCGTGGTGCAGCCAATCTACATCCAGTCACAGCTAATATGGCAGGAGGCCGAATACGCTTGGCTGGCACGGCTGTTGAAAGCCATGGAGTCCCCTTCATTGAGGAGTGCTGTGGTCCTCGATCTTCCCTTGGGTGACCTTTACGGCGATCACTGGGCGGTGACCGGGGTGAAGACGCCGGCGGCCGGCACTGCCGACGATGCGGTCTATTTGCCCGGTCGCAACGTGCTGCTGGCAGTTAAGGCGATGCTTTGGTGCCAACTGCACGGGCTGGACGAGTTGGCGCTGGGAATACTGGGCAGCAATCCGTTCGCCGACGCCACCCCCGAGTTCTTTGTCGCCTTTGAGGCGCTACTCAACTCGGCCACCGGCAAGTCAGTCCGCCTCGTGCGTCCCTTGGCACGCCTGGACAAACGGCAGGTGATGGAGTTGGGGCGGAACCTGCCTCTGGAACTGACATTTTCCTGTATTGCCCCAGTGGGTGAACTGCATTGCGGCCAATGCAACAAGTGTCGTGAGCGCCAGATCGCTTTTCACTCGATCGGGCTTCCTGACCCTACGCGCTACGCGCGATGTCCAATTCCTTAACCCCAGATCCATCTCAGTCCATGTTCCGTGTTTCTCGCGAAATTGATTTCTGCTATGGGCACCGCCTGCTGAACTACGTCGGCAAGTGCCGGCACTTGCACGGGCACAACGGCCGGCTGTTGATCAGCTTTGAATCGCCGTCGCTGGACGACCGGGGGATGGTCCTGGACTTCGGCGATATTAAACGGATCATCAGCCATTGGATCGACGAGCATTTGGATCACCGGATGATCCTGCACCGCGAGGATCCGGCCGTGCCGTTACTGAAGCAGTTGGGGGAACCGCTGTACCTCATCGACACCAATCCCACGGCCGAGAGCATTGCCCGACTAATCTATGAGCTCGCCCGGAATCAGGGCTTCCCGGTGGTCGAGGTATCACTTTGGGAGACGCCCAGATGTTTGGCCACATACCGCGAGGCCGGCGACCCTGAACGACCAATTGAGTCTACCGAGGTCGTGGCCGGGCAGGGGGGCGCGAGCGAGGCGCGGAACTCAGTTGGGCGAGGCTAAGTGACTGACCGGACCCGTTGCACTTCGACGCCCCTACGCTACAATCGGCAGCGTTATTGGTCTTCAGTGGACTGCCATAGCAATGCCGCAAGAGCCCTTGAAACCGGCCTTCCGTTGGTCGGCCTCGTGGCATTGCCTACCTGAGACGCAATAAACCCTTCTACGAAAGGAACGGCCATGCACGAAAAGAGCATCGAACTGTTGAACAAAGCGGTTGCCGACGAGTTGTCGGCCGTTCACCAGTACATGTACCTGCATTTTCACTGTGACGATCAGGGTTTCGACCTGCTGGCCGTCCTCTTCAAACGCACGGCCATCGAAGAGATGTTGCACATCGAACGACTCGCCGAACGCATCCTCTTCCTCAAAGGCGAGGTTGAACTAGTGGCCTCGCACGAGGTTCAGAAAATCCATGAAGTGGAGAAGATGCTCAAGTTGGGGCGGAAGATGGAGGAACAGAGCGCCCTGGATTACAACCGCTGGGCTACCGAGTGCGCGGCGAATGCCGATTCTGTTTCCAAGAAGCTGTTCGAGGATTTGGTCATCGATGAAGAGCGGCACTACGACCAATACGACACCGAACTGGACAACCTGGCCCGGTTCGGCGACAAGTACCTGGCCTTGCAGTCGATCGAGCGAAGCAAGACCCGGGCTGCGGCACTGCCCGGCCAGACGCCGGTCGGTTGACTCCATCGGTACGCCGCCAAGCGTGAAGACGTTGGTCCTGAGCGGGCTTCAAGCTCGGCGGCAGATTTGCCGTGATGCAGGAGGGCGTTTTGTCGGCCGAGAGGGCCGCCGTGGCCGAGGTTAGCGCGGGGCAACCGTCGCCGGGGACGCGGATGGTGTGGTCGCGGGGAAGACCTTGTCCACCACGCCGGTCTTGATCTTGATCGCCGCGCCCAGCGTAGTGACGGCAATGGCTACTAGCAGGACCGCATTGAATAGGGCACGACGCCAGCCGTAGCCGACCGCATCGCCCAGGTAGCTGCGCTTGTTGTTCATCGCGAAGAAGGCGATGTAGGCGATGGGCAACAGGGTCAGGCACACGGCCGAGGCGGCGATTGGCAGCCACATCGGCGTTTTGAACGCGGCTCCCAGCAGCCCCACGCACGGCAACAGCGTCGAGAGCCGGTACCGCCAGGCACTGTACCGCAGGCCCAGCATCTCGCAGAGCGTGAATCCGCAGGCCACCATCTGGGCACTGATGGCGCCGCAGGTCATGCCGATGAAGCCTAGGTCGAAGATCACTCGCCCCAGCGATTCCGATTGGAAGACGGCGGTCAGGCTGCGCGCGGCGTCGACCGGTTGAAGCCGATCGCGGACCGCCTCCACTGCCGCAGGGGCATAGACCGTGTTGGCCATCGCGATGATCACCAGCGACGTGACCAGCACGAACGGGGTGAACATCGAGA
Source organism: uncultured Planctomycetales bacterium (assembly GCA_937889015.1). Taxonomy (GTDB): domain Bacteria; phylum Planctomycetota; class Planctomycetia; order Pirellulales; family Thermoguttaceae; genus CALARR01. The sequence goes on from CALARR010000151.1 coordinate 14,438, forward strand.
CCGCCAGATCGCATCGGGCCAGTCCTTTGTGGTGTGGCCCCCAACCCTTGGCCAGCAGCGAATAGGGGTAGAGGAACGTCATGTTGATGCCGACGGTGGCCCCGATCGCGCCCAGCACGAGCGTGATCCCGTTAGCGTCGCTGGGAATCCAGAAACCGAAGAACCCGCTGGTCAGCTTGCCCCAATCGATGCCAGTCCGGATGACCACCGTGGCAAACGAGAGGATCACCAAGGCGATAACCGCCCGGAGGAACCACTCATAGATTTTGATCCCGCGTCCACCCCGGCCGTAGTTCCATGTGGTGAAGATATTCACCGCGAGGATGGTGAAGGCGACCCCGAAGCTGACGGCGTAACCGGACGTGGTCAGGTTGCGTGTCCCATCGGTGGCGGGGGCGTCGACTATCAGGCCGCCGAGCGTAGCCAAGTCGCGGGCCGCGGCCGCGGCCAGTGCGTATTGCGGAAAGTGCCAGATGACCGAGGCCACGATCGTAGCCAGGGCCCAGAGGAATGCGATCGAAACGTGCAACTCGCGGCTGAACGATTTGTAAGGCCGCTCGCCGGTGCTGAGCACCACGTTGCCCAGTGCGGCGAACATCATGATGCCGAGGAACATGGCCACAGGTTGGACCCAGAGCAGTTTGTAGCCGAACGAAGCGCCGGCCACGACCGAGGCCACGGCGCTGCCGGCCCCCAGGGTCATGGCGCTTTGCAGCAAGCCGGGCCCGCTCCGCTTCAAATACCCGGCCAAGCGCGGCACGAATGGCTTGGCCTCCAACGCCTGGAGTTCGGCCACCTCCCGGGCGAGCTTCGCGGGATCCCATTTCTGGGTCATCGGCAGGCCTTGTTCCTCGTCGGCCATGGTTTAATTCCTGATTGAGTTGGCTCTGGATGCGGGTCCGTCGAACGTCGTTGGAGCCGTTCCCAGAACCTGTCGGCACCTCAGTCCTGCTGGGCCGCCCGACGTGGCTGTGATACTTCTGGGATAGGCTCTAGGGAAGTGCTTGCCCGCAGGATGCGGACGCCCATTGTAACAGCGCGCGAGAGGGATGGGGAGATTCGGGAGCGGGCTGCGAAGCGAAAGTCTTGTTCTGAACCCCCGGAAACGCAAGAATGTTCTCGTCGTCTGGGCCGTGGCAGATGATCTCGGGTGGCTACGGTATCCCAAACTGCAGACCAGGAACGCCGGTGTGAAGGGGGACTAAGGTGCCAAAGGTCGCAGGGAACGAATTCAAGAATCAGCCAAATCAGCGGCGATCGCGGTGGATACTCTTTCTCATCCTGGCGACAGGGGGGCTGTGGGGTAGTGGGGGGCTGGCTGTAGGGCTTGCCGCCACGTGGCACGTTGCGCCGGCCGGCAGCGATCGCGCATCGGGGCAGGTCGATGCGCCCTTTGCCACGCTGGATCGCGCGGAAACGGCTGCCGAGCCCGGTGATGAGATTCTGCTGCACACGGGCCGCCACCACACGGGCCGCGGTGGGTTCCGTGCCCGGAAGGCGGGCGAAGCGGGACGGCCGATCATCTTGCGCGCGGAGAATCCCGGGAGTGTCGTCTTGACCACGGGCGAAACGCTGGCCGGGTTCGAGCCTTATCGTGGACACCTCTATCGGGCAAAGTTGGATCGTCATCCGTCCGCTGCGGTCCAGGATGGCGATCCCCTGTATCATCGCTGGGAAATGCCCTTCACTGGGCCAGACGACCCCAACCTGCAACGAGGAGGCTGGCATTGGGCCGAGGGATATTTCTATCTCTGGCCTTGGGACAACGAAGACCCGCGTCAACACCGCATCGTCGTCAGCTTCAGTTCAGTCGTCGAGGTGCAAGCGACATGTTCGCATCGGGTGTGGGAAGGGCTGGTCTTCGAGCACGGCAGCTATGGCTTGCATTGGAACTCGCGCGATGCGCGGCATCACGAGGTGCGCAACTGCGTCTTTCGCAACGCGAGCAATGGGATTGGCGGCGCGCCCGACACCCTGATCGAGCATTGCACCTTCCACAATTTGGGGCCATCGACCTGGGAGCACGGCATCTATGACGGGCATGAGAATACCGTGATTCGCTACAACCACTTCGAGAGGATCGCTGGCGGGGGTGTGCACCTCTACAAGACGCCGGTTGCGGCGACCGTGTGCCACAACAGCTTCGGACCGCCGATGACCGACCGCGTGCACAAGCCGGGTCAGGTGGGGCTGTATGTCTTTGGCCGAGGGCACCAGGTCCATCACAACGTGATCTACGGCGGGCACCGGATTGGTATGGACCTGACAGCTCCGGATTGCCTCGTGTCGGAGAACACGATTGTCGGCACGACGGTGGCCGGACTGCTGGTGGCCGGTGATCCCAAAGGCACTCGCGTGACGAACAACCTGGTGGTCGCTGCCGGCGGCTTGGCTGTTGAGGCGCGCAAACACCCGGAGTTCATGGATGGTAATGTCTACGCAGGCCCGGGCGAATGGAAGTTCCTGGGCCGCGAACTGAAAACATTTGCGGCGTGGCAGCAGATTAGCGGCGCTGATCGAGCCGGCGTCTGGATGACCAAGTGCCTGTTCGCCGATTCGCGTCAGGCTGATTTCCGCCTGGCTCCGGCCACTGTCCGCGAGTTGGCCAAGTTGCGCCGCGCACGGTCGGCCGATGGCGTGGGTAGGGGACCGGGCGCCGTCTCCTCCGGCAAGGCTTGGCCTCCAACAGGCGTCAATTTTGTGTGGCAACCATGACAGAAGGCCCGATCAGGGGGGCTGGACCTGTTGGCGGCGGTAGTGTCTGGGCGAGACACCAAACTGATTGTGGAATTGTCGGGCGAAGTAGTTGCTGTCGCGAAACCCCACGCGAAACGCCACCTCGGTCACCGGTTCGTCACCACTGCGCAGCATAGCCGCGGCGCGATTCGTACGGAGTTGAATCAAGTAGGCGATCGGCGAACGCCCTGTTGCGGCGTGGAAGGTGCGGATGAAGCTCCGCTTGGACATTTGCGCGATGGCGGCCAAGTCGTCCAAGCGAATGGGGTCGGCGAAGTGGACCTCCAGGTGGGTGATAGCTTCGGCGATCCGTAGCAGAGATCGCGAGTCGGCCCCCTGGCAGCGGCTATAGCAGCGAGAGAGGAAACCGATCATACGCATGAACAGGGCAGAGGCCATAAACGCAAACCCCGGTGCTCGAACCCTCAATTCCTCATCCAACTGATCGACGAGGCCCAGGAGCACGCCCAATTCGCGAGGGGTCAATCGCAGTCGGCTGTTGAACTGGTGTCGTCGACGCCATGCCGGCTCCAGACGAAACAAGGCGTGATAGCCGGCCAATTTTGTCAAATCGCGAAGCTCCATTTGCAGCGGTGTCGGATCGTAGAGGATATTCACCAGCCGAAGCTGGTCCATGTTGCGGTAGTTGTGGGGCCGCGAACCGCTGATGACGAACACATCTCCGGCCGACAGGGGCCAGGACTGGCTTCCCGTCACATGCAACCCTCGTCCCCCCGTGATGATCACCAATTCGGTAAATTCGTGAGCGTGCAGCCCAAAGGGCTCCTGCGGATCGCGGCGTTCCACGGCGATCGGGAATCCGTCGGGGTGAAACCAGTCGTCTTTGCGGAGGACCTGGTGCATGGACAAGACGCGAGAGCGAGGTCAGGACCGGCTGACAGAACGGCGGGACGGGGCCCCTCGGCAAAGCGCTGGCATACCTGGCAATATTGTGCTAGTCCCTGGCCAGATCGTCAAGGCAAAAGCCCTTCAACAGGCGTACAATCCGCAACTAACGGTCCTTTCATCCCTTGTCACAATCGTCAATGCGAGGGTCTTATGGCTGGCCCCAATGGTTCGCTTTCGCAGGCTTTTTCCGCCGCTTCCGACCGCTATCAGCAACTGGGTGTGGATGTCGAGGCGGCTCTTTCGCGGCTGGGCTCTGTACCGATCTCGCTCCACTGCTGGCAGGGCGACGATGTTGGGGGATTTGAGAACTTTGGCACCGAGTTGGGCGGTGGCTTAGCCGTCACTGGGAACTATCCCGGCAAGGCTCGTACCCCCGACGAACTGCGCGGTGATTTGGAGAAGGCCTACGCGCTGATCCCTGGCAAGCATCGCTTGAACCTGCACGCCTTCTATGCCGAGATGGGGGGCCGGCGCGTGGATCGCGATCAGTTGCAACCGGCCCATTTCCAGGGTTGGATCGACTGGGCACGCAGCCAAGGGTTGGGGATGGACTTCAACCCGACCTACTTCGCCCATCCCAAGGCGTCCGATGGTTTCACGCTGGCGCACGCGGATGCCGGGATCCGCCAGTTTTGGATCGACCACGGGATCGCTTGTCGGCGGATTGGGGCTGCGATCGGCAAAGCCTTGGGAACCCCTTGCGTGACCAACGTGTGGATTCCCGACGGTCACAAGGATACCCCGGCCGATCGGCAGGCGCCGCGCCAGCGATTGGCCGAGGCGCTGGATCAGGTGTTCGCCGAGGCGATTGATCCGAAGCTCAACCTGGACGCGGTCGAAAGCAAGCTCTTCGGCATAGGCTCGGAAAGCTATGTGGTGGGTTCGCACGAGTTCTATCTAGGCTATGCCGTGCGGCATCAGAAACTGCTGTGCCTGGACACGGGCCATTTCCATCCCACCGAGGTTGTCTCCGACAAAATCTCGTCGGTGCTCTGCTGGCTGGACGAGATCCTGTTGCACGTCAGCCGCGGCATCCGTTGGGATAGTGACCATGTGGTCACACTGAGCGACGAGTTGCAGGCCATTGCCCAGGAATTGGTTCGCGGAAAATACCTGTCGCGCGTGCACATTGGTCTGGATTACTTCGACGCCAGCATCAACCGCGTGGCAGCTTGGGTGATTGGCACGCGTTCCATGCTCAAAGCCCTGCTGGCAGCCCTGTTGGAACCGACGGCCACGCTCCGCGATGCCGAGGCGCGCGGCGATTTCACCACACGATTGGTCCTGCAAGAGGAACAAAAGACCATGCCGCTGGGGCCGGTGTGGGACGAATACTGCCGGCGACAGAACGTGCCGGTGGGGCACGCCTGGCTGGCAGAAGTCAAACAGTATGAGAAGGATGTGCTTTCGAATCGCGGATAGTGTTGAGTGCTGGAACGCGGAATGATGGTCCCTGAAGCTGATCGCTGAAAGCCCATTCCCGAAAGGAATTCACATGCTACCGCTGGCGCAGATTGAGGGTGCAACCGATCCGGCTGTGGGTGTATTGATCTTCGTGCTGGGGGGCTTGGCCGGGGCCGTGTTCTACCTCCCGTTCAAGAAGGTCCAAAACTGGGCGTGGGAGAGTTACTGGTTCGTCTATGCCGTGGTTGGGTTGGTGCTCGTGCCCTGGGCCTTGGCCGTTTCGACCGCGCCCAACTTGTTCTCGGTGCTCCGGGAGGCTCCGACCGCGGAACTGTTCTGGTGTTTTGTCTGGGGAGCAGCCTGGGGGCTGGGCGGCCTGACCTGGGGCCTGATGATCCGCTATCTGGGCGTGGGGTTAGGCTTGGCCGTTGGCTGCGGCTTGTGCGCAGCGGCGGGAACCTTGATTCCGCCGGTCTTCAAAGGCACCTTCGGTCAACTCCTGCAGTCCAACGCAGGACTGGCTTCGTTGGGAGCCGTGGTGGTCTCGTTGCTGGGGATCGTGGCTGTGGGCGGCGCGGGCATGAGCAAGGAGCAAGAATTGCCCGAAGAGCAGAAGAAGAAGGCCGTGGCCGAGTTCAACTTCCAGAAGGGAATGCTGGTCGCCATCTTCTCTGGTTTGATGAGTGCCGGCATGAATTTCGGTTTGCAGAGCGGTCCGGTCATGGAGAAGTTGGCCGCCGAGATCGCGCCGGTCACGGGACCGTCCTGGCGAGGCATGCCCGTGCTCGTCGTGGTGCTCTTGGGAGGATTTGCGGTCAACGGTCTATGGTGCTTGTACCTGAACTTCAGTAACGGCACCGGTGGCGACTACGTGAAGCGTGGAGCCCCGGTGGCGGCCAATCTGTTCTTCGCCGGGCTGGCTGGGGCCATCTGGTGCTCGCAGTTCATCTGCTTCAAAACGGGCGAACCGGCCATGGGCAACCTGGCGTACATCGGCTGGTCGGTACTGATGGCCAGCGCCATCCTCTTTAGCACGCTCTTGGGCATCTTCCTGGGCGAGTGGAACAACACCAGCCGTCGCACCAGGATTCTGCTGGCGATCGGACTGGTGTTGTTGGTGGCTTCGTCGGTGGTCTCGGGCTACAGCGGGTATCTGAAACAGTAGAGGGGCATCGCCATGCGGTCAGGACTGTTGGGGCTGGGGATTGTTTGCCTGAT
>CALARR010000152.1 GCA_937889015.1 uncultured Planctomycetales bacterium
CGAATGTCGAATGTCGAATGTCGAATGTCGAATGTCGAATGTCGAATGTCGAATGACTGGAGGCGGATTGCGGCTGCATTCTCTCGCCCGATCTTCTCATTTGGGGAGGCCGCAGCATGTGTTCAGGCCGATGGTTGGTGGTCGTTTTGGTCGCCGTTTCGGGCGTTGTAACGGCTGCAGAGCCGCCGGCCTCTGGGCAGCGCTACGTCCGGATCGGACACTACCAGTGCGTTTGCCGGCAGGGCGATTTTGACGCCAATTTGCGCACCGTGATCCATGGGCTGGAGTTGGCCGCCGAGGCACGCGTGCAGATCCTCTCCTTTCCCGAGTCGTTTTTGAACGGCTATTTCCGCAAGCGGGAAGATGCCGAGCGGCACAGTTTTGCGATCGACTCGGCCAGCATGCGAACGGTTCTGGAACGCACGGCCCGATTCGACACGGTGTTCATGGTTGGGTTCAACGAACGGCGCGGCGATCGGATCGCCAACACGGTGGCCGTCATCGAGCGGGGGAAGATTGTGGGCACTTACCGCAAGGCCTTTCCGGGGATGTACTTTGAGCCGGGACGGGAGTTTCCGGTATTTGAAAGGCACGGTCTGAAGTTCGGCCTGGTGATTTGCGCCGACGGCGGTTACATCGAGCCCGCGCGGATTCTCGCGCTCCAGGGCGCGCAGGTGATCTTTGCCCCGCACTTCAATTTTGTGAACGATCCGCTAGAGCACTATCAGACCGTGCGGAGCGACCACACGGCGCGCGCGGTGGAGAACGGCGTGTATTTCGTCCGGGGCAATAACTGCACGCGCGAGCGACAGATGGCCGGCCTGGCCGACGACGGCCACGGTTACGGCGAGAGCTACGTGCTCAATCCCAACGGACAGGTTGTGGCTGGGGCAGGGCTGTACGACGAATACCTGATGCTCTACAACCTGGACTTGAGCAAGAAGTATCGCGTGCAGGGGACGCGGCGGAGCCGGGAATCGGCGCGTGCGCTGCTGGAGATCCTGCAACGGACGTTGGAGGAGAGGCGCTAGTGGCCGATCGCCCTCCGAAGCATCTGGATGAAGGGCAGAAGCAGGGCGACGGCGGCTCCGATCAGCGCGGGCAACAGCAGCAGAATCATGGTCCAACTGGGTGAGCCGAGGATTCTCTTGCGCATCGCGGTCTCGTTCGCCTCCGGTGGCGGGATTGCTGACGGCCTGGCCGCCCGAGGCCTCTGCGCAGAGTATCGGAGCAGTCAGAAAAGAAGTCAAGCCTGCGGTGTGAGAGACGCGGAGGGCGGAAGGCGGCTCACGCGGAGCCGCGGAGACGCGGAAGGAGATCGCGAGAGCGGAAAGCTGGAGGCGTTGCGACGCTGGAGCTTTGCCGCGAGGGGGAAACGTAGGGCGATCCAAGCGGCGGGCCTCGCTGCGCTCGGCACGCCCTACACGGCGGAAAGCTGAAAGCTGAAAGCGGAGAGCGGGAAATTGGTAGTAGAGAGTTGAAAGCTGAAGGCTAAGAGCTGAGAGCTGAAAGCTTTCTTCACTCCCACATGGATTCGGCCATATATACGGCGAGGGGGGCGAAGAGCATCAGGGGGGCCCAGGCGGCGAGGGCGGGGCGCAGGAGTTGTTGCACGCCCAGTTGCTTGAATCCGATCACGATCAGCAGGAACAGGGCCACGACCAGCAGGCAGAGGCCGATCGCGAGGAAGACGTTGCGGCTTTGACGCGTGAGCACCAGGGGCAGGCCCAGGAACAAGAGGGTCACGTCCAGCAGCGGTTGCACGATGCGGCAGTGGACCTCGACGCGGATATCGGCCCCATAGTCCAGGCTGCGATTGTAAAGCCCGGCGATCAGTTGCCGGGTGGAGGAGAACTGGCGGAAGGTCTGTCCGCCGATGAGTTGATCGAAGTCCAGGTCGCTGACGACAAAGCACTGGTCGGCCGCGAGCCAGGGGGCGTCGCGCGGGGTGATGATCACCGGGGTCCCGGCAAGTTCCAGCGAGGCTTGTTGCGGAAGCCCCTTGGGATCGCGCACGCCCTGCATGAGGTAGCCGCCGGGGCGATCCTTCTCGGGCGGTTGATAGTAGGCATTGTCTGCCGACAACTGCGACCCGTAGCCGTCCAGTCCTTGGGGGAGGAGGAATTCCGGTTTCTCGATTCGCCGCTGATTGGCGTAGGTGTTCATGCCGCGGATATAGATGTCGGTCTGGTTGTCGTAGCGGCCCTTGCTGAGGCTGCGGCCTTGATCGCCCAGCAGGTCGGAGGGGACTCGCGACAGTTCGTTGGCCAGACGCGGGATGACGACCTCGCGCACGGCGACCGCCGCCAGGCTGAGGCTGACGGCGGCCGCGATGATGGGGGCTACAACGCGGACACGCGAGATTCCGGCCGAGAGCAGGGCGGTCAACTCGTTGTGGCGTTGGATCCAGGTCACGGTGAACATGGCCGAGATGAGGGTCAAGAGGGCGCTGGTGCGGTCGAAGAAGAGAATCATCCGGTAGCCATAGTACGAGCCGAGCAGGCGCAGCAGGCCCACGCCGCCCCCGACCTTGTCGCCGAAACGAAGGAAGTCCTCCATGTGAATGAAGGCGTCGAAGACAATGTACAGGCCCGCCAGGCTTATGTAGCAAAGAATGAACGTTCGCACGAACTGGCGAAGCATGTAACGGTCGATAATCGTCACGGCATTCCCCGCTGGACTGCGGTTGGGGCACTATTGGGTCCTGCATAGCGAATGAACCGCGGGCCGGGCACCGACCGAAGGTTGGTCGCGGGGCCCGGTTTTCCCGGCCTTCCGCTGGTCGGCCGGGGCCCTTGACAATGCAGAGATCAATAGAATCCAACCATGGGCGCGAGGTGGCAGGATAGGGTAACTTGCGACGATGAGTCAAGGTCGTTGCCTTGGCGAGGTCCACGTGGGAATATAGGGTGTGTGTCTCGCCGCGTGCGCGGGCTGCGGAAGGGGCGGTTCGCGACCCGGGGGTCAGAGAAACCACCCAAAGTCCCAGCAGGACGGGGTATGGAGCGGCAAGGGAGATTCAACATCGGCGGTTGGCTGCGGCGTGTGGTCCGGGGGCCATCTTGGCTCGCCCAGTCAGGATATGACTTGCTGCTTCCGCCCAGTTGTGCCGTGTGCGGAGTGGAAATCGATGCGGCGAACGATCGGGTGATGCTTTGCCCCGCCTGCCGGAGTCGCCTGGGCCCCGAGGTGTGGATTGGCTGCCAGCACTGCGGAACCGGTCTGAGCGAGGCGGCCCCGTCCTGCGGCTGGTGCCGGCGTCACACGCTGCATTTTGACGCCGTGGTGCCCTTGGGCCGCTATGAAGACGAACTGCGCGAAGCGGTGTTGCGTACGAAGCGTCCAGCCGGGCACTCGCTGTTGATGGCGTTGGCGAATCACCTGGCCCAGCAACGGGCCAGGGCCTTGCTTGCCTTTGGTCTGGAAGCCATCGTTCCGGTGCCGATGCACTGGCGGCGGCGGGTGTGGACGGGCATGAACAATGCCGACCGAATTGCCCATTTTCTCTCGCATCGGTTTCAAATACCGCTGGTGCGGTGTTTGCGCAGGAATCATAACACTAGGCCCCAGAAGCACTTAGGGCTGTTGGATCGATTTCGCAACGTACGCGGGGCCTTTGCAGTCTGTAAGGGCTACGATTTACGAGGGACCAAGGTTCTGCTGGTCGACGATGTGTTGACCACGGGGGCCACGTGTTCCAGCGCGGCCGAGGTATTGAAAGGGGCCGGTGCGAGCCTTGTGGTGGCGGCCGTATTGGCGCGAGCCGACGGGGAAGCGACACCGTGATGGCCAGGAACCGTGGCCGGCAATGGCCGCTGACAATGGCCGCTGACAATGGCCGCTGACAATGGCCGCTGACAA
>CALARR010000153.1 GCA_937889015.1 uncultured Planctomycetales bacterium
ATGATCAACGGCCTGGGCGTGCTGGGCTGGGGCGTGGGGGGCATCGAGGCCGAGGCGGTGATGCTCGGCCAGCCGCTGTACATGCTGCTGCCGGAGGTGATCGGATTCGAACTGACCGGGCAGTTGCCGCCGGAGGCGAATGCCACGGACCTGGTGCTGACCGTGACGCAGATTCTGCGCAAGGAAGGGGTGGTCAACAAGTTTGTGGAGTATTTCGGCCCGGGCGTGGCCACGATGGGGCTGGCCGACCGGGCGACGATCGCCAACATGTCGCCCGAATATGGGGCCACGATGGGCTTTTTTCCGGTGGACGGCCAGACGCTGGAATTTTTGCGGGAAACGGGGCGCAGTGCGGAGGAAGTGGCCCTGGTGGAACGCTACACGGCCGAACAGCAACTGTTCCGCACCGACGGCGGGCCGCAGCCGAAGTACACCAAGATTCTGCGGCTTGACCTGAGCACGGTCGAGCCGAGCCTGGCCGGGCCGAAGCGTCCGCAGGATCGCCTGGGGCTGTCGAAGGTGAAGCAGGCCTTTGGCGAGTCGCTGCGTGCGCCGGTGGCGCAGCGGGGATTTGGGCTCTCGCAGCAGGATGCAGCGCGGTCCGCCGAGATGCAGGCCGAGGGGGCCAAGTACGCGATCGGGCATGGGGCGGTGGTGATTGCCTCGATCACCAGTTGCACCAACACGAGCAATCCGAGCGTGATGATCGCGGCGGGGTTGCTGGCGAAGAAGGCGGCGGAGCGCGGGCTGCGCGTGCCGGCGCACGTGAAGACCAGCCTGGCGCCCGGCTCGCGCGTGGTGACCGACTATTTCGACAAGGCGGGCCTGACGCCGTGGCTGGAGAAGCTGGGGTTCCACACCGTGGGATACGGCTGCCTGACGTGCATTGGCAACAGCGGCCCGTTGCCGGAACCGGTGGCGGCGGCGATCGGCGCGGGGAACCTGGTGGCGGCGGCGGTGCTGAGCGGCAACCGGAACTTCGAGGGGCGCGTGAACGCGTTGGTGAAGGCGAACTACCTGGCCAGCCCGGCGCTGGTGGTGGCCTATGCCCTGGCGGGCTCGATGCAGGTGGACTTGAGCAGCGAGCCTTTGGGGACGGGCAGCGACGGCCGGCCGGTGTATCTGCGCGACGTGTGGCCCAGCCCGGCGGAGATCGAGACGGCCGTGCGTGCGGCGATCCGGCCGGAGATGTTCCAGCAGCGATACGGGAACGCCTTCGAGTCGAACGCGATGTGGAACGCGCTGCCGGTGGCGGGGGGCGAGTTGTTCCAGTGGGAGGCGTCGAGCACCTATATCCAGGAGCCGCCGTTCTTGCTGGACCTGGCTTCGGAGCCGGGGCCGATTGCGGCCTTGCAAGGGGCGCGCGTGCTGGCGGCCCTGGGAGACTCGGTGACCACGGACCACATTTCGCCGGCCGGCTCGATCGGGGCCAACAGCCCGGCGGGCCAGTATCTGCGCCAACAGGGCGTGCAGCCGGTGGACTTCAACAGCTATGGCTCGCGGCGCGGCAACGACCGGGTAATGACGCGCGGGACCTTGGCCAACATCCGCATCCGCAACGCCCTGGTGCCGGGGGTCGAGGGAGGCTATACACGGCACTTGAGCAGCGGCGAGCAGATGCCGATCTACGACGCGGCGATGCGCTACAAGCAGGAAGGAGTGCCGTTGATCCTGCTGGCGGGGGCCGAATATGGCACGGGCAGCAGCCGCGACTGGGCGGCCAAGGGCACCTATCTGTTGGGAGTGCGCGCCGTGATCGCCGCCAGCTTCGAGCGGATCCACCGCAGCAACCTGGTGGGGATGGGCGTGTTGCCGCTGGAACTGCCGGCGGGCAAGACGTGGCAATCGCTGGGCCTGACGGGCGAGGAGGTCTTTGACATCGACGGCCTGGACGAGGGGCTCAAACCGCAGGCGGAACTGCGCGTGCGCGCCACGGCGGCAGACGGCAAGGTGACGGAGTTCGCGGCCAAGGCGCGGATCGACACGCCGGTGGAATTGGAGTACTACCGCAACGGCGGGATCTTGCAGACGGTGCTCCGCAAGCTGCTGGCGGGGTGAGGATGTGGGGCGGTGGCCGGTGCCGGACGGAAACGGCGGCGCCGGCAGCGCACGGGGCTTTCACGATCCTGGCGATCGAATTCGTAGTCGGCCCGGCTCGGCGGTGACAATCGCACCCGATTCGAGGCGCGCCTTGCCCCACACGCAACTATCCAGAAGGACTTTCATTGGCCCGACTCGATCAACAGCGGCTCAATTCGTTCGTGGCCCACGAGACGCCGCGCATAGATGAGGCAAGCGCGCACATCCGCCACTTCCAGCCAGGGATATCCTTCCAGAATGGTCTCTACACTGTCGCCCGCGGCAAGCATGCCCAGGACGTGTTCCACAGCGAGCCGTCGGCCACGAATGATCGGCTTGCCGCCAAAGATTTGCGGATCGATCGTGATGCGCACCAGAAGCTTCTGTTCGTCCATGCCATGACTTTCGGAAAACGCGGTTTGGACAAAGCACAAAGCGGGCGTACACCCGTGACTACCTCCATTATACCTTGCGACCAGGAGCAAGAGTATCGACACGTCTATTGTCTAGTCCATTGGGTCCCAGAAGAGGAATGTCGTGGCTGTCCCGGCCGTTGCGTGGAAGAACCGGCCTCCCGATGGTCGGCCTGCACGGCATTGCTTACCTGTGACGCAATAAACGTGGTCGGATGAGGCCTGAGATTCCCTGCGGTGGGACGGCAGTGATCGGCAGACGCGGTGCGCCGTGAGGGAATCAGTCTTGCTGTTCCGGTTCGGCGGGGCGTTTGAGGTCCAGTTCGGCCATGCGCTTATAGAGCGTGGTGCGGCTCATGCGCAGTCGGCGCGCGGCCTTGGCCACGTTCCAGGCGCAGGCCGATAGAGCCTGGCGCAGATCCTCGGCTCCGATTTCACTGCCGATCTCCGCCGCGGTGTGCCCGAGCGAATCGGAAGTCACAGGCCGGCTGCGGAGCTCGGGGGGCAAGTGCTCGGGCTGGATCTGGCCGGAGCGGGCCTTGACGAAGGCATACTCGATGGCGTTCTCCAGTTCGCGCACATTGCCCGGCCAGGCGTAGTCCAAAAGCAGTCCCAGCGATTCGTGGCTGAGGGCCTCGATGGGGCGTGCGGTCTCTTGGCGGAAGCGGTCGACGAAGTGCTGGGCCAAGAGGGGCAGGTCGTCGCGTCGCTGGCGCAAGGGGGGCAGTTCGATGGGCACCACGCGGAGACGATAGTAGAGATCCTGGCGGAAGCTGCGCGCGGCAACCATATCGGCCAAGGGACGGTGCGTGGCGGCGATCACGCGGATGTCGACGGCGATCGGCCGCTCGTCGCCCACGCGCTCGATGGTGCGCTCCTGCAGAACGCGGAGCAGCTTGACCTGGATGGTGGGGGAGAGGTCGCCGATTTCATCGAGGAAGATGGTGCCGGCGGCGGCGGCCTCGAAGCGACCGCGCTTGGCGCGCGTGGCGCCGGTGAAGGCCCCTTCGACATGGCCGAAGAGCTCGCTTTCCAGCACGCCTTCGGCCAGGGCCGAACAGTTGACGGCCACAAAGGGCGCGGCGGCGCGCGGGCCGAGGTGGTGGATGGCACGGGCGACGAGTTCCTTGCCCGTGCCGCTTTCGCCCTGGATCAAGACGGTGGCGTCGGAATCGGCGACTTCTTCGATGAGGCGGAAGACCTCTTGCATGGGCTTGCTCTTGCCCACGATGTTGTGCAGTCGATAGCGGCGTGCGAGGTCTTCGCGGAGGTCGACCAACTCGGTGACATCGCGGAAGACGATCACGCTGCCGCGGTCCTGGCCGTCGGGACCGCGCAGGACGTTGGTCTGGAAGGTCATCACCTTGCGGCGGCCGGAAGCCGTCTGAACTTCGAGCTGCACATCGCGGATCGGGCGGTGCTGGCGGATCGACTCGCGGATGGCCACGGCGCGCTGGCAGAGTTGGCGGCCCAAGAGGCCGCAACAGTTGGCGGCGAGGGCCTCGCGTTTGTCGGTTTCGAGGATTTCGCAGGCGGCGCGGTTGATGCCGGTGATGGCCCCCTCTTCATCCACGGTGACGATGCCCTCGACGAGGCTGTCGAGGATGGCCTCCAACTCCTGTTTTGATCCGGTGGCGAAGCCGCTGGCGCGCGAGGGGTCCTCGGAACGCGGGGCCGCATGGGGAGCGGCTGCAGGGCCGTGCTGGTCATTGCGGACGGGTTGGCTCGACATGGGGTTGTTCACGCGCGGCCGGGGGGCGGTTCAAGAAAGGCGTGCTAGTGCTGACGGAGGAAGTCCTCCAATTCTACGCGTGTGGGCAAGGAGGGCTGGGCGCCCATGCGCGAGGCGGCCAGGGCGCCGGCGGCGGCGGCGACGCGGATGGCCTCGGTGACCGGCAGCCCTTCGGCCAGGGCCGCGCCCAGGCCGCCATTGAAGGCGTCGCCGGCGGCGGTGGTGTCGCGTGCCTGGATCTTGAAGGCGGGGATCATGTGCATCCCCACGGGGCCGGCCAGCAGGGCGCCCTTGGCGCCGAGGGTGATGAGGACGTGCTTGGGGCCCATGCGGAGCAGGCAGTCGGCTGCGGAGCGCGCGCTGGGTTCGTCGTGCACGGCCAGCCCGGTGAGGTGCTGCGCTTCGGTCTCGTTGGGCGTGAGGAAGTCGACGCAGGAGAGCAATTCGGGGGGCAGCGGCTGGTCGGGGGCCGGGGCGGGGTCGAGGATCACGCTCACGCCGGCTTGGGCGGCGATGGCCGCGGCCCGGCACACGGTCGGCAAGGGCGTTTCCAGTTGCAGCAGCAGGGCGCGCGCGGCGCGGATGCGATCGGCGGCCTGATCGACGTCGGCCGGGGTGAGGGCCGCATTGGCCCCGGAGGCGACGGAGATCGAGTTCTCGCCGTGCTGATCGACGAGGATCAGGGCCACGCCCGTATGCTGGTCGGGATCGCGGAGGACGAACTGGGTGTCGATGCCTTCGCGGCGGTAGCCTTCGAGGGCCTGCTGGCCGAAGAGGTCGGCGCCGACGCGTGCGATGAAGGCCACTTGGGCTCCGAGTCGCGCGGCGGCCACGGCCTGGTTGGCCCCTTTGCCGCCGGCGGCCATGACGAAGCGGCCGCCGGTGATGGTCTCGCCGGGCTGGGGAATGCGCTGCGACACGACCACCATATCCGTATTCGAGCTTCCGACGACGACCAGCGGTGGTTTTTGCATGGCGAGCCGAGTCCTTTTTTGGGTGTCAGGAGTCGTAGTTGTTTCGGCCGCGACCTTGAAGATACGGCCTCCCGATGGTCGGCCTCACGGCATTACTTACCTGAGACGCAATATGTACGAGTGACAGCCGAGCGACGGTGGTCAGGTGACGGTGTCAGGCGGTTCCGGCGTAGATGATCAGGGCCAGGCCGCCGACGTAGGCCAGGAACATGAGGGCGATGAGGCCGTGGGTGGCGAGCGAGGCCTGGCGGAACTCGCGCCATACGAACACGCCCCACAGGGCGGCGACCATCGTGGCCCCCTGCCCCAGCCCGTAGGAAATGGCGCCACCGGCAATGCCGAAGGCGATGATGCTGAAGGTCATGCCCACGGCCCAGATCATGCCGCCCACCACGCCCCACAGGTGGTCGCGGAAGGTGCCCTGGAAGTAGTCGCCGAAGGCGACGGGCGGACCGCTGACCGGGAATCGCATGATGGCCGTGTTGAAGAGGAAATTGCTGGCCAGGATGCCCAGCGAGAAGAAGACCATGGCCGTGTAGGGGCTGATGCGGCCGGATTGCATGGTAATGAAGTCGGGGGCCATGGCCGCGGCCACAAAGCGATAGAAGAAGCCCATGAGGATGCCGCAGAAGATGGCCAGGATCAGGCCCAACCCGCCGCGCGAGCTCTTCTCGCTGGGCAGGCTGCGGTAGGCCAAGGCATCGAGCACGATGGCCGCGGCGATCAGGCCCACGCCAGTGAAGAGCAAGGCGGGATTGCCCTTGGGCAGGGCGACGTAGTTGACGATCACGCCCAGGACGAGGGCCATGCCGATGCCGACGGGAAAGGCCACCGACATGCCGGCCAGGGCGATGGCGGCGACCAGGAGCAGATTGGCGGCGTTGAAGATCACGCCGCCGAGGATGGCCGAGCCGAGGTTGGCGAGGTCGGCCTGGGCCAGGTCGGCGCAGAAGGCGCGGCCGTGCTCGCCGCGGCTGCCCAGCGTGAAGGCCAGCACGAGGGCCATCAGCAGAACGCCCAGCACGTAGTCCCAGTAGTAGAGCTCGAAGCGCCAGCGGCGGCCGGCCAGTTTCTGGGTATTGGCCCAGGAGCCCCAGCAGAACATGGTGATCACACAGAAGACGACGGCGAGCGAGTAGTCTTGCAGCACGAACATGGCGGGAGGTCTCCGGATCTTGCGTGGCTGCTGTATGGCGCGTGCGCAGTGCACGGGCCTGCCGAGGCTGCGGCGCCAGTGGGGCGCCGGAACTGACAGGATATCAGAATCGGGCGATCCGAAAAGCGGGGGGCGAGATGCTGGGAGCAACGCAACAAGCAACGCGTGGCAGGGCGAGCCGATCGCATGGCGGGAGAGTGGGTGTTTGTAAGATATTTGTTGCCAATACGTTACGGCGGTGATTTGCCCCGCGCGCGGTGTAGTTCCTGTGGCTGGGTTGTTGCATCCGGGTGGGTGATTGGGGGGGCGCCGGTCGCTGATTGAGTCGGGGTGATGTGCGCAGATGCCTTGGGTTTACGCAAAGCCGTGCCGCGATTGCTTGACGCTCGTGCATGGATAACTATGATGGGTCACATGGTACCTCTACCAGTGGTGGCCTTCAGGGTTAGTGCGCATGCACGGCCCTCGGTCACCGCATTGGCGTAAACCGGCGGCCGTGTTGGCTGTCATGAATGGGGAACGCACCGATGGATGCTGACCGATTACGAGACGCCGCAGCCGTCTTGTGGATTCGCCCGTGCCGGACGGTTGTGTTCGCGTTCTTCTTGCTTGTGGCGATGGTGGTCTGGCAGGAGCCGAGGTCGCTGGGGCAGAACACGACCTGGCAGGGTGCGGAGGGAGGCAACTGGTCTGAGACGGCGAATTGGTCGAGCGGCGTGCCGACCCTGAGCCTGAACGCCGTGCTGGGCAACGGCAACCAGACCGTGCTGACGCAGAGCGATGCGGCGTGCAACAATCTGTACCTGGGCCAGGTCACGGGCAGTTCAGGATTGCTGCGAGTCCAAGCAGGTAACCTAACGGCTCAGGCGGACTTCTACGTCGGCAATTACGGCAACGGCGCGTTGAAGATTACGAATGGTGGTCAGGTCTCCAATGTCAACAGCGACATTGCGTCGCGGGTTGGCTCCACGGGGAACGTCACTGTGCACGGGGCCAGTTCGACATGGACGATTTCCAAGTCACTTCAGGTTGGCACGAGAGGGAACGGGACGTTGGCGATCACCAATGGTGGGCTGGTTTCTAGTACGCACGGCACAGTCGCCTACGAAGCCGGAGCTAGCGGGACTGTTGCCGTAGACGGAGTCGGTTCCACCTGGAACAACTCGTCAAGCTTGAGTGTGGGTAGAGTGGGTAATGGTGTTCTATCTATTGCGAATGGTGGCCACGTCTCCAATACAAACGCCACCATCGGCTACTGGACCAACTCGACAGGCTATGTCAAGGTTGAAGGAAGTGGTTCGACTTGGGCTAATGTCGGGTATCTGTATGTGGGGCGCAGTGGCACCGGGACACTCGCCGTTGCCAATGGTGGCCAGGTCTCGAATGTCGGTGATAGCTACTTGGGCTCTAGCGGCGGCGTGACGGGGACCGTCGTTTTAGATGGTCTGGGTTCGACGTTTGCGACTTCCTCTGATCTCTATGTCGGGCACAGTGGCAACGGAGCTATTTCAATCACGAACGGCGCGCAACTTTCCAATGGGAGCGGAAAAGTAGGCTATTACGCGGGATCGGCGGGTAACGTGACGGTGAACGGGGCGGGTTCTACCTGGACGACCTCCAGTACTTGCTATCTGGGCTACAATGGTACGGCCACGCTTGCCGTTGCCAAGGGCGGGGTCGTTGTCTCCAGTTCTGGCTACATCGCGTACGGAAGTGACGCGACGGCGACAGTCACTGTTGATGGTGAGAACTCTGCTTGGCACAACAAGAATGACCTTACTGTGGGACGAGACGGCAACGGTACGCTGTCGATTCTCAATGGTGGTTACGTCTCAAGTGCGTACAGTCGGGTTGGCGGGTCGCTTGGCTTTTCTGGTGCAGCCAACATCGATGGGGCTAAATCCGTATGGATCACCAGCAACTTGCTGGTATACAACGGTATGATGAGCATCACTAATGGTGGTTCGGTGTCCAGTACCGGCTCGGCCTCAGTTGGTTACAACCACCTCACCTCGGCCAACGTGACCGTACGTGGGGTTGGTTCCAATTGGACGAATTCTCTGTCCCTGACGGTCAGTGGCAAGGGTGTCGTGGCAATTGCCGACGGTGGAAAGGTCTACAATACCGACGGTCGTGTTGGGTATGCTGATTGGGCCACGAGCGCCGTCACTGTCGAGGGTGAGGATTCCGCGTGGGTCAACTCCGCGATGTTGAGTGTCGGTTCACTTGGCTACGGTACCTTAGCGATCACGCGTAGCGGACAGGTTTCGAATACCGATGGTTACGTGGGCCGGTCCAGCGGTGGTGTCGGCATTGTCACCGTGACCGGCAACGGTTCGGTGTGGACCAATTCCGGCAACTTGACGATCGGAGGCAACAACACGGCGGCCGGCGGCACGGGCACGGTCACGGTCAGCGATGGCGGACTGCTGAGCGTGGCGGGGACACTCCGCGTGTGGAACACGGGCACGTTGACCGTGGATGGCGGAACGCTGTCGGCCGGGGTCCTGGCGGGCAACGGAACGATCCAGCTGAAGAACCTCGTGGGCAGCGCGGAACTGACCCTCGGGTCGGCCAATGTCGACGGCGTCTTCGCGGGCACGATCGGCGAGGGGAGCGGTTCGCCGGTGGCATTGGTCAAGGTCGGCAGCGGCGCGCAGATGCTGGCCGGGAACAACACCTACAGCGGTGGGACCACGGTCAGCGGCGGCACGCTGTTGGCCACCAATAGCGAAGGCTCGGCCACCGGCTCCGGCGCGGTGGTGGTGCAGGCCGGGGCCACCCTGGGCGGCAACGGCACCGTGGGGGCCAGCGGTGCGACGGTGAGCATCGAAGCTGGAGGTACCTTGGCCCCCGGCTCCAGCCCGGGCGTGTTGAGCGTGTTGGGCGACCTGGCAATTGACACGGGGGCCCTGCTCTCCTTTGAACTGGACGACCCGCACAGCCCCTCGCTGGTGAGCGACAAGATCGACGTGGCGGGCACGTTGACGCTGGCCGAGGGCGTGTTGCTGGATGTGGCGATCGACAGCGCGTACACGCCGCAGTTGGGCGATCAGTGGACGCTGTTGGAGTACTCAAATCTATCGGGCGATGCCAGCGACATCACGCTGCGGAACGTGACCTCGCGCTTGGGCGATGCCTTGGAGGTCAGTCTGGCGGCCGACGCCAACAACCTGGTGATGACGGTCACGGCCGTGCCGGAACCCTCGACGCTGGCGATGTTGGCGGGCAGCGGGTTGATAGCCGCGTGGGCTTATGCGCGCCGGCGGCGAAGGAAGAACGTGGAAGAGACGAACCCAGCCTGAGTAAATTGTTGCCCAGCGGGGCTTGGAGGGCTGGCGTTGCGAGGCTGGAGCTTCGTGACGAGGGGGCAACGATCGGGTACGAGAGGGATTCACCACGGAGTCACGGAGAGCACGGAGGAGCGGCGCAGCGTTACGAAGCTGGAGCTTCGTAACGAGGGGAAGACGGGGGGCGGATCTGGAACAGGGCGGGTTCTTTGCTGCGCTCAGGATGACAGAATTCGGCGCGGGTTTCTGCGTCCGGAACTACTTCGCAGGCTCTCTGGAAAAGAGGCCGCGGCGGAGGGCTTTCCAGTAGGCGGCCTGGAGATAGTAGATCCCGCAACTGGAGACGCGGTCGTAGTCCAGACGCGTGATGGCCCGGAGCAGCAGTTCCTGCTGTTCGTCGGGGAAGGGCTGGGATTCGGCCATGAGTTGGGTGAGGGCGGCCTCGCCGCTCTCGCGGATGCAATACCAGACCTGGCGGTATTCGCCCTTCAGTCCGCCGCTAACGCGCCAGTCGGGGCCGACCATGGTCAATTCAAGTTTCGCGGCGTTGCGGTGGGCGTTGGCGGCGCGCAGGGCGCAGCGCTGGGCAAGCATGGCCATGATCTGGCGCATCTGGCTCTTCAGCCCGGCGTCCTGCTCCAGGGCCTCCAGGAGTTCCAGCGAGCACTGCATCTGCAGCAGGGCGTAGGTGGGCTGGTTCTGCTCGACAACGTGCGATTGCTCGATAGCCGGGAGCATGTACTTGCGGTAGAGGTCGTGGTACTGCTGCTTGCCGGTGGTGTTCCAGGCCGCGGCGTAGAACATGGGCAGGCGCGCGGCCTCGTGGCCTTTGACGCTCCACATGCGGCTGATGCCGCGTGCGTCGCGCTGGCCGTCGGCGCGGAGGGAGTCGTAGTCGTTTTCGGGCGTGACGTTGCGCGTCATGCGGTCGGCGATGGCGGAGAGGATGACGCCAATGGCGGATTTGGTCTGCACAGAGGCACAGAGGGGCGCGGTCCAAAGTCTACAAGTTTCGGGCCAAGATCTCCTTGACCGGTGTTTGCGCGAGGGGGGAAGATGGGGGCTGGTGGAGCCGCGTGCGGGTCGCGCTGGAGGCAGACGAGGACCACGGTGGGGCCGGCCCACCGTCCTGCCGGTGCAGGCAGGCGAGCCAGCAGTGGCGCCCGAGGTTGAGGTCCCTTTTTCGAAACAGGGGGAGCAGTCATGGATCGTGCAGAAAAGGCAGCGCAGAATCAGACCAGCGCCGCTTCGCGGCGGGAGTTTTTGAAGGTAAGTGGCACGCTGGCCGCGGGATCGGCCTTGACCGGGGTGGCCATTCCCCATGTGCATGCGGCGGAAGACAACACGATCCGCCTGGCGTTGATCGGTTGCGGCGGCCGCGGCAGCGGGGCGGCGGTGAACGCCTTCGAATCGCCCAATGGGCCGGTGAAGCTGTATGCGATGGCCGACCTGTTCGAGAAGCGGCTGCAGTTGTCGCACAAGAACCTCAGCCGGCTGCACGCGGACAAGATCGACGTGCCGGCCGAGCGGCAATTCCTGGGTTTTGACGCGTATAAGAAGGCGATCGACTGCCTGCGCCCGGGGCGCGACGTGGCGATGTTGACGGG
This sequence comes from uncultured Planctomycetales bacterium, assembly GCA_937889015.1. Taxonomy (GTDB): domain Bacteria; phylum Planctomycetota; class Planctomycetia; order Pirellulales; family Thermoguttaceae; genus CALARR01. The sequence goes on from CALARR010000153.1 coordinate 11,252, forward strand.
CTACGCGGGGTTCCGGCCGATGCAACTGGAATACGCGGTTCAGAAGGGCGTACACGTGTTCATGGAGAAGTCGTTCGCGGTCGACCCGCCCGGCGCGCGGCGCGTGATCCAGGCCGGCGAAGCGGCGGCGAAGAAGAACCTGAAGATCGCCGCGGGCCTGATGTGCCGGCATTCGGTGAACCGGCAGGAGTTGATGAAGCGGATTCACGACGGGCAGTTGGGCCAGATCCTGCTGATTCGGGCCTACCGCATGCAGGGACTGGGGGCCATGAAGCCCAAGCCGGCCGACGAGTCGGAGTTGATGTTCCAGATCCGCAATTTCACCAAGTTCTATTGGGTGTCGGGCGGGCTGTGGGCGGAAATGGACATCCACCAGATCGACGAGATCTGCTGGCTGAAGGACGACGTCTATCCGGTGACGGCGCACGGGGTGGGCGGGCGCGTGGCCAACAGCCAGGACGCGAGCCAGAACCTCGATTCGTTCTCGGCGGAGTGGACCTTCCCCGACGGGGCCAAGGCCTACGACGTGGTGCGCTACATTCCCAAGTGCTACAACGATTTTGTGACCTACGTGCACGGCACGAAGTGCGCGGCGCAGTTCTCGGGGAATATCCACGCCGGCACGGTGCGGATCTTCAAGGATCAGCGGATCGACGAGAAGAACATCGCCTGGGAGGCGCCGAAGGAAGAGGCCACGCCGTGGCAGGCGGAGTGGAACGTGCTGCTGGACAACATCCGCCAGGACCGGCCGCAGAACGAGGCGAAGCGCGCGGCGCTGAGCAACCTGGCGGACATGATGGGGCGCGCGGCGATCCATTCGGGCCAGGTGATCACCTGGGACCAGGCCATGGCCTCGAACTTCCAGTTCTGCTCGAACATCGACACGATGAACGAGAACAGCGAGCCGCCGGTGAAGCCGGACGCCAACGGCCGGTACCCCGTGCCCGTGCCCGGGCAGTGGGTGGAGATGTAGGATCGCCTTTGATTCCCTGGTTGCCTTGCGGCCCGGGAATCACGCGACCGTGGATCGCCCCCGGCACGAGCGGCCGGGGGCGTTTTTTCAAAACTCTGATCGTTGGGGAGAGATGCTCATGCGTTGGCCTTCGATGTTGCTGGGCGTGCTGTGGATGTGTGCGGTGAGCGGATCGCAGGCGGCGGGGGCCGATGCGAAGCCGGCGGCGGCGATCCGCGTGGGGATCATCGGACTGGACGCACACGCAGTTCCGTGGACGAAGCTGATCAACGGCCCGGAGGCGGCGGCGCCCATCACGGACATGCGCGTTGTGGCGGCCTATCCCGCCTACAGCCCGGACATCCCGTTCAGCAACGACAAGATCCAGGGCAATATCGAGACGATGAAGGGGCTGGGCGTGGAGATCGTGGATTCGATCGAGGCCCTGCTGCCGAAGGTCGAGGCGGTGATGGTGTTGAGCATCGACGGCCGGCCGCACTTGGCGCAGTGCCAGGCGGTGATCGCGGCGCGCAAGACGCTGTACGTGGACAAGCCGGTGGCCGCCTCGCTGGTGGATGCGATCAAGATCTACGACCTGGCGCGCAAGGCGGGGGTGCCGTGCTTTTCCAGCTCGTCGCTGCGTTACAGCACGGACTTCATCAACGTGCAGAAGGACCCGAAGATCGGCAAGGTGCTGGGCTGCGACGCCTACAGTTCCAACGCGCCCCTGGAACCGAGCCATCCGGACCTGTTCTACTATGGGATCCACGGCAGCGAGTTGCTGTTTACGATCATGGGGCCGGGCTGCCAGAGCGTGACCCGAGTGAAGACGGAAACGGCCGACCTGGCCGCAGGCGTGTGGGCCGACGGCCGGCTGGGAACGCTGCGCGGGATCCTGAAGGGGCGCACGGGCTTTGGCGCGACGGTGTTCGGCGAGAAGGGCGTGGCGCAGGCCGGCAAGTTCGAAGGCTACGCACCGCTGGTGGCGGAGATTGCCAAGTACTTCAAGACGGGCCAACCGCCGGTATCGGAGGCGGTGACCTTGGAGATCTACGCCTTCATGGAAGGGGCGGACGAGAGCAAGCGGCAAGGCGGCTGCCCGGTACTGTTGGAGGATGTGCTGAAGAAGGCGCGCGCGGCGGCCGGGGTCCAGTAGGATTTGCGGCGGTTGCGGGGGGATTTGCTTGTGTAAGAAGGAGAAAAGGGAAAGGGGGAAGACGGGGAACAACAAGGAACCGCAGATGGACGCGGATGAACGCGGATCAGTGTCATCGCAGTGATGCGCGGTGGTTTTGCCCGTTCAGCCCGTGCCTGAGGTTGCCAACTGGCATTCTCGAAGCCGCCTTGCAGGACGGAAATGCACCATGCGCGGCGGGCCTGGTTGCAGGGGTGAGTTGGGGCGGGGTAGACTGGTAGCGAGCGGATCAGGGATGGTTGACGATCTGGCCCACGGGTTGGCTGGGAACAGTCGGAAGTGGGCAGGTTTGCCGCGAGTCGGGCGATGGGGGCAGGTTGGCAACCTGGCCCACGATTGATTGGGCCATACTGACAGGGGAGGATGCAGCGATGCTGTTGTCGGGCCGAACGAAGCTGGCGAGGGTGCTGTGCGTTGTCGTGCTGGGGTACTGCGCCGCGGCGAGCGCGGCCGAGAAGCGCGAAGGGCCGTACGGCGTGGAGTATCGGCCCGACGTGATGGTGCCCATGCGGGACAAGGTGTGCCTGGCGACGGACGTGTATCTGCCCACGAAGGACGGCCAGGTGGTGTCCGATCGTCTGCCGACGGTTCTCATGCGCACGCCGTACGGCAAGGCGAAGGGGGAGAAGGGGAGTAGCGACGCGCGGTACTTTGCCAGCCACGGCTACGCGGTCGTGTTTCAGGACACGCGCGGCCGGTACAAGTCGGAAGGGGTGTGGCACATGCTGGTCGACGACGGCCCGGACGGCGTGGACTGCACGGAGTGGATCGCGGCCCAGCCCTGGTCGAACGGCAAGATCGGCATGATTGGCACGTCGTATGTGGGGGGCACGCAGCACGCGATGGCCATGGCGCGTGCGCCGCACCTGACGACGATCATCCCGGTGGACGCGATGTCGAACCTGGGCTATGCCAGCGTGCGGAACAACGGGGCCTTTGAGCTGCGGTTCTGGAACTGGATCATGCTCAACGCCGGCCGGGGCAGCCGCCACGCGCGCGAACCGGAGAAGGCGGCCATGCTGGCGGAGATGAGCGCGAACCGGTTGCTCTACCTGCCGCACCTGCCGCTGCGGTTCGGCACGACCCCGCTGAAACACGCGCCGGAGTACGAGGACTGGCTGGTGCAGGCCATGGCGCACGGCGGCAACGACGAGTTCTGGCGACAGAACAACATCCGCGACCGGGCGGCGGAGTACAAGGACATTCCGGTGTACCTGGTGGGAGGCTGGTACGACTCTTGGGCCAGCAACACGACGGCTAACTTCGTCACCCTGACCAAGGCCGTGCGCGGGCCGATCTACTTGATCATGGGGCCGTGGGTCCACGGCGCGCAGGGCGCGTCGGCGCACGGCCAGGTGAGCTTTGGGCCGGATGCGGCGATTCCCGATCCGCTGGCCTGGCGGCGCGAGTGGTACGACCACTGGCTCAAAGGGCTGGACAACGCCGTGGGCAAGGCCGACCCCTTCGCCACCACCGTGCGGATCTTTGTGATGGGGACGGGCACGGGCAAGAAGGTGACGACGAAGGGGCTGTTGGATCATGGCGGTTCCTGGCGCAACGAGCGCGAGTGGCCGCTGGCACGGACCGAGTACCGCAACTACTATCTGCTGCCAGGCGGGGGCGTGTGCACCAAGCCACCGGCGGCCGACGGCGGCGCGACGAGCTTCCAGTTCGATCCGCGGCGGCCGGTGCCGACCATCGGCGGCTGCATCTCGTCGAACAACGACCTGATGAACCACGGGGCCTATGACCAGCGCGGCAGCGATGCGATCCTGAACTTCAAGGAGCCGATCCCGCTGTCGGCACGCAACGACGTGCTGGTCTTCCAGTCGGAACCGCTGAAGGAAGATTTGGAAGTGACCGGCGAGCTGGCGGTCAAGCTGTGGGTCTCTTCTTCGGCCGTGGACACGGACTTCACCGCCAAGCTGATTGACGTCTATCCGTCGAGCGAGGACTTCCCGGGCGGATTCGACCTGGCGATCAACGACGGCATCCTGCGCACGCGATTCCGCGAGTCGCTGAGCAAGGAGGTGCTGATGGAGCCGGGCCGGATCTATCCGATCACGATCAAGCTCTATCCCACCTCGAACGTGTTCAAGAAGGGGCATCGCATCCGGATCGACGTGTCGAGCAGCAATTTCCCGCGGTTCGACGTGAACCCGAACACGGGCGAGCCGTTGAACAACAACCGGCGGAGCGTGGTGGCCACCAACACGGTGTATCACGATGCCGA
>CALARR010000154.1 GCA_937889015.1 uncultured Planctomycetales bacterium
CGAGGTCCTGCGGCGTATGCGCCGCGCCGTATCGCGTGCCGAGACCGAACAACTGCTCCAACGGCTCCGCGACCGGATCGACCGGCTGGTACTGCGCACCACTATGATCGCCGGCTTCCCCGGCGAGACCGACGCGCAGTTCCAGGAATTGCTGCACTTTGTTCGCCAGCAACGCTTCCCTCGCTTGGGGGTGTTCGCCTTCTCCCCCGAGCCCGGCACTCCCGCCGCCGAGCTGGATGGCCAGGTGCCTGCGCGCATCGGCCGGCGCCGCCGAGACTTGCTGCTGAAGACCCAGCAGCAAATCGCCTTCGATTGGAACGCGGCCCAGGTGGGCCAACGCCTGGACGTGATGATCGATCAGAAGATTTCCGAACAACCAAACGCTTTCGTGGGCAGGACTTGGGCCGATGCGCCGGAGATCGACGGCGTGGTCTACGTCACGGGGGATAATCTGGCCCCGGGCCATCTGGTATCCTGTGAGATTGTGGCCACGCGCGCGTATGATCTGATAGGCGTGGCCCTCGAAGCAGCACGCTAGCGCGAGGAGGCGGATGCCACGATGTCGAAGAGTGACTTAGACCGGTCTCTGCAGAAGGAAGACGCCAGGTTGGCCGAGGGAGCTTCCCAGGCGCCGCCGCGTGCGAGCCGCTTGCTGGCCAACGCGTTCAATCTGCCCAACCAATTGACCGGCCTGCGCCTGGCCCTGGCCGCCGTCATGTTCGGCCTGATTGCCTGGGACTACTACTTCATCAGTCTCATCCTGTTCCTGATCGCCGCCAGCACCGACTGGCTGGACGGCTATTTCGCGCGCAAATACGGGCAGGTCACCACCTTGGGCCGGATCCTCGACCCCTTTGCCGACAAGGTGATTATCTGCGGGACCTTCATCTACCTGGTGGCCATCCCGGCCATGCTGCAGATCCCCGGAGGCCTCCGCCCGTGGATGGTCGTGGTGATCGTCGGCCGCGAACTGCTGGTCACGGCCTTGCGGAGCTTCCTCGAAGAGCGCGGCTCGGACTTCTCCGCCAAGTTCTCCGGAAAACTGAAGATGGTTCTGCAGTGCGTGGCCGCGGGCACGGCCCTCTTCTGGCTCTGGTACGGCGAAATGATCGGTCCGTCCGGCACGCATCCGCTGTGGATGCAACTGCTGCTGGTCGCCTCGATCTGGGCCGCCGTGCTGCTGACGGCCTATTCGGGGATCATCTATGTATGGGTCGCCTTCCGACTGCTGCGTGGTCGCTAGAGCGAACGGTCAGGGCATGCGACGCGCAGCCGTGAGGGAATTGGCCGAGACAGACCAGGCATGGAAGAACTGAATTCTCCCTTGGCCGCAGGACTCCTGCTGATCGCGATTGCCGCGAGCCTGGGGCTTTGGGCATGCCTGTTCGCCCACTGGAGGCGAGGCCGGCGTGTGCTGCCCAGGCAAATGCGGCGCCCGGTCCCCTGGGGTGGACGTGAAGCCATCGGTGTCTTCCTGATCCACCTCATGACCTTGGCTGCCATGTCGCAGATCTTCTCCCAACTGGTGCCAACCCCCAGTGCCGAGGGCCCCGAAGAAACCACGCACTTCGCCATTCGGCTCCTGCTGGGCGAGCATAACCCTTGGGCGATTGCCTGGGCCGTCATGGCCGTGGTGCTGATCACGCCCCTCGCCGAGGAATTCGTCTATCGGCTCGTCATCCAGGGCTGGCTGGAATCGACAGAACCGCTGCTCCGCCGCCGTTTCTCGTCCCTGCGGCGTTTGCCGGGCGTGTTGCCCCTGCTGTTTTCCGCCGGCCTGTTTGCCTTCTTGCACGCGCGCGGCGCCTCCCCGCGCATCGATTCGACTGGCCTGCTGCTCCTGCTGACCGGAATGGCCCTGGGAAACCTGCTGGTGGTCCTGAGTGGGGTCTGTTGGCTGCGGTTCGGCAGCGGCGCCACCTGGGCCGATCTGGGCTGGGAACCGCGACGAATCCCAAAGGATGTTGCGCTGGGACTGCTGGGTTATCTGGCCGCTTTGGCGCCTGTGTTCCTGGTGCAGTGGATCGCCCTCTGCCTGTTGCCCGAGGATGTCGCCCCGGACCCGGCCGGGATCTTCATCTTCGCCCTGGCGCTGGGGTGGCTCTATCAGCGCACCCACCGCCTGACCCCCTCGATCGTCTGCCACATGGCGCTCAATGCCCAGACCGTCCTGCTGATCCTGTTGGCAGTGTGGGCCGGCTGAAGTTCGTTCGGAGGCCCGCGCGCCGCGATGGACAGAGAACCCCACCCCAGCCGCGTCAGGCGGCCCGGCAGGACTGAGTTGCCGACTGGCTTCGGGACCGGCCCTATGGGCCCTCAGATAAGCAATGCAGCCAGGGCGACCAACGGAAGCCCGGTTTCTCCGCACGAACGCCACCCTCGTGTTGCATTCCT
>CALARR010000155.1 GCA_937889015.1 uncultured Planctomycetales bacterium
CTCGTAGGGTGCGTGCTCGCACGCACCGATCCTCTTGCGCCACGTCGGCACCGTGGTGCGTGCGAGCACGCACCCTACCTGGTAAAGCACTGGCGGAGCCAGTGGCACCCAATCATTACGTCGTGTTTTGACAATCCGTTAGGCCAATTCCACGACCGACCGGTCGGTGACCAGCAGCGGGTAGTCGGTCAACGGGACTCCGGCAACGCGCAGACGGCCTTGTGAGCGAGCGGCCTGAGGCAGGCGATAGACCGTGGCGTTCAGCGGATCGATCAGCACGGGCACGTCGATCGCGGTGCCCGAGGTCTCCGGAATCGCCAGGTCCACGCTCCGCCGCGAGAACTCCTGACGCAAATCGGCCGGTAGCCAATATGCGTGTAGCGGCTTGCCGCGGCGCAGGAAGGCCGCTTTCCACAAGGCCGCCGTGTCGAGCGTCTGTCCGTCGGCCGCCGACAGGTCCAGCGGCAACTCGGCCCACTGTGACTCGGCGTCGAACAACGCGCACAGGCACTGATACACGAAATAGGCCGGCTTGGGCGTGTAGTCGCTGCGCCGCAGGAGGCCCTTGGAATTCAACCGCCCGCCCGGCGAGCCATCCTCATTCGGATAGAGCATGTCGCAGGTCTGGAAGTAGGAGGTCATCTCCACGCGCAGGCGCAGGTCGGCCAAGGTGCGGCGTGCGACCCAGTGGGCCTGGCGCTCTTCGTTCCAATCGTACTTGGCCATGCCGCCAGCCCCGCCGGTCTGCGAGGGGCAGCCGCTCTCGCCCTGCCATAGCGGTAGGTTCAGGTTGTGCCGGGCCAGGACCTCGCGGCACGCGGCGATCGAGCTTTCGTACCGGTCTTCTGGCGAGGGCCGATACCAGTGGTACGAAACCTTGTCGATCAATTTGCCCAACCCGCGTTCGAAGCACTCGGTGTAGAACTCCATACCCCAGACGGTGGGGCCAAGCAAGCACGCCCCAGGCACGGCCTGACGGATCACTGGGGCGGTCAGTTCCACGAACCTCACGTACTCGGCCGGATTCGAGGGATGCGGCTTCCAGAAGTTCTTGATATTCGGCTCGTTCCAGATCTCCCAGTGCTTGACCCGATCGCGAAAATGCTCCCCCAGGGCGCGCACGAACCGGAGCCACGCTTCGCGTGCGGCGTCGTCCCACAGCGGTACCCAACCGGTGGCAAAATCGTTGGGTGCCTCGGGCGTGTAGATCCGGTTGCCATACCCCAGGTTGAACCAGGGCTGGATGCCGATCGAGCGCAGGCGGTCGACGATTCCGTCGAGCCACGCGAAGTCGTACTTGCCCATGGCTGGTTCGCACCGGTTCCAACCGGTCTGCACGCGCGCCCACTTGGCGCCCAGTTGAGCCATGTAGGGATAGCACGGCTCGGGATCGAACATCTTCCGATCGAGAGTCTCGAAGCCCACGCCCAGCGGCGAGGCCGCAATCGAGGCCGATGGACGCGGCCGGACCTTGCCCAGCACCTCCAGATCGCCTGCAGCCTGGGCCGACTGGGATAACCATCCAACACCCGCGGCCGCAGCCAACGAGCCTTGCACGAACGTCCGTCGCGAGATGCTTTTCATGGGGCCTCCCCACCGGCCATAGGATTCTTGGAGCCTGTTTCCAAACCGTTGGGCGCCTCGGTCTGCACAAGCCGCTCAGACGGGCTGCGGCGGTTCCGGGGCGCAGGTTCTTACTTCGACCGCCAGAAATCAAACGACTCGAAGACGATATCGTGGAACACGACCCGTTCTGGCATGGTCAGCACGAAGCGGATCACGTCGACCACATCATCCACCTTGAGGAACTTCTCCCGCGGCACCTTGCGAGTGCCCCAGAACTGCGTGTCGGCCGCGCCGGGGCAGAGGGTCGTCACCCGGATCTTCTTGGCCGCCACCTGCAAGGCCAGACCATCGGCCATCATCGACAAAGCGGCCTTGGCCGAGCAGTACAACGGCGCATTGGCATTGGCGCGCTTGGCCGCCACCGAGCTGATGTTGATGATCAGCGCCCCGACCGATTCGTCCACTTGGGCGACGAAGTGCCGGTTGCACAGAAAAGCCCCCTTCACGTTCACGTTGAACATCAGGTCGAAATCGGCCACCGGCTGCGCCGGGATCTGGCCGGGAACGCTCAGGCCGGGCAGATTCACCAAGGCGCCCAGCGGCCCCAACTCGGCCTTGGCCTTGGCGAAGAACGCGGCCACCTGATCCTCGGCCGTCACATCGACGACCGCCGAGACCACCTGCACGCCGCGCTGCCGCGCTGCCTGTTCCACCTCGGCCAATCGGGCCGCATCGCGATCGGCGATCGCCAGACGCGCCCCCTCGCCGGCCAGCATCTCCACTAGTTTTCGACCCATGTCACCGGCCGCGCCGGTGACCACGATGGCTTGATTGCGAATCTCGGGCATAAGAAGGTTCTCCGATGAGTTCTCGGTTGAAAGTAAGCCGTTACGCAGCGCGCGTTCACCGCCCCAGGTCGACCAGGATCTTGCCGCGCGCCTCGCCGCGCATCATCCTGCCGATCGATGCTTCCAGGCCGTCCAACGCGCACGTGTCGCAGATCATGCGGTCGATATCAAACGTCTTCTGCTCGACCATCCGGGCCAACACGGGCAAGGTGCAGCGGAAGTCCTCCAGGCTGTAGACTCGGCTGCCGACCAGGGTTAGTTCCTTGAAGATGACCTTCATCAGGTCCGCTTCAGGACGCTTACCGAAGAAGCCCACCTGCACGATCCGGCCACGAATGCGGCACACCTCGGCGGCCAGCAGCACTCCCGGCTGCGATCCGGAGGCCTCCAGCACCACGTCGTAACCCTCGCCGTTGGTGGCCGCGGCCACCGCCACGGCCGGTTCCTGGTTCCCGTCGATGACCGCAAAGCCCAGGCCCCGGGCCTGCTCGATGCGTTCGGCTTGCACCTCGCAGAAGGCGACGGCGGCCCCGGCCGTCTTGGCAACCATGCCCAGGATCAGTCCGATCGGCCCGGCGCCGATCACCAGCACGTTGTCGCCCACGCGGATCTCGGCCCGGCGACACACGTGCACGCCCACGGCGAAGGGTTCGGCCAGGGCGGCAATGCGATCGCTGAGTCCCGGCGGCACCTTGATCACTTTCTGGCACGCCACGCGCACCGACTCGGCAAAGGCGCCGTTGGCGTGGATGCCAAGCAGGTTCAACCTTCGGCACACGTGCCAGTTGCCCACGCGGCAGGCCTCGCAGCGCCCGCAACTGATCAGCGGCTCCACCACCACGCGATCACCGACCGCAAAGCCGGGATCCGGGCCGTCGCCGATCCGTTCCACGATCCCCACGAACTCGTGCCCCTGCACGACAGGCGCCTTGGCCGTGGGATGATGTCCGAGATAAACATGCACATCCGAACCGCAGATGCCGGTCAACTTGGGGCGGATCAAACACTCGCCCGGCCCGGCATGCGGTTGCGGAATGTCTTGGATTTCGATGCGATTCCACTGGGTGGTGACTGCGGCTTTCATGGTCGGGTTCCTGATTCCTCACAAAGCCAGGGGACTGCGCGGACAGGCCTCGCCGTCGCGATTCTATCCTCTTCCTGCCGACCAGACCAACCGTCACGGCCTCATCGACAGCTCGACTGCTCTCGTCTCTCGTCTTCGGATCTCAGAAGTAGCCGCCCCGGTCCACGACTTCCGTAGCCGACATCCCGTCATCGATCCACTTCTTGTACACCTGCTCCTCGGATCGCACCGATTCGGCCTCCAGCAGCACCTCGCAGGCCATCGCACGCGGAACGACCAGCACTCCGTCTACGTCGCCAAAGATCAAGTCGCCGGGGTAAATATCGACGTTGCCGACGCGAACCGGGATCTGAAAATCGATCATCCGGAACCGGCCGAGCATGCCGTTGGACGTGCGATAGCGGCAGAAGACGGGGAAATTCTGCTCCAGGACTTTGAGCGTATCGCGAACCCCACCATCGATAATCGCGCCGCGGCAGCCGGCACGCACGGCGGCCTTGGTCATGACCTCGCCCCACTGGGCCGACTCATCATCACCACTCGTGTCCCAGACACAAACGCTGTGCGGATAGAGAGTCTCGAGCATCTTGGCGCGTTGGCCCATCTCCCCCTCCAGAGTGAGATTCTTAGCCCCCTTGACCGTGAAGGCGAGTCCGGCCACGCACATCGATTCGCGCAAGGGGAGGATCGCTGGCGGCAGAGTCTGGTGCAGCAGGCCTTTGGCCCGCAACACGTCGTTGACCGCACCCGTGTACAGGGCTTCATATCGCCGGCAAAGGTCTTCGGCCGGGATCGTCAGGGGAGTCAGTTCACGCGAGGGATCGGTTCGAGGTAAGACATTGGCCACAACAGGGGTCTCCACGGTTTACAGTCGGAATACTATTTACTGTACGCACCGCGTCCAGAGTCGCCATAGACAAACAGTCTATCTTTTACACAGTTCGCTTGGGTGGTAATATGGGCCCATGGACACGTCCGACGCTGCCCGACTGCCGACCGCCTCGCTCCAGACCGACGATCGTTTCGACGCCTCCATCCGCGATATCGGCTTCGTGGTTCACCGCGAGCCGAATCGGGATTGGGCGATCCACGATCTGGTGAATCGCCGCTACCACATCTTGGCCTATGCCGCTGCCGGACGCGCCCAATACGCTTGCGGCGGTCGGAGTCTCGATGTCCACAAAGGACACCTGCTGTTCTTCTTCAAGGGCGAACCCCACTCGGGCCAAAGCGATCCTAGCGCCCCTTGGGCCTTCTTTTCCACGACCTTCGATCTGCAATTCGCCGATCCGCAGGCCGAGGCCGCTTTTCAAAGCCTCCCCATCCAGGTTGCGCCGCGAAATACGGGCGAAGTCCAGGCCCTTTTCACCGATCTGGAGCGGTTGTGGGTCGGCCGCGAACCCGGTTTCCTCCTCCGCTGCCGCAGCATCATCCTGCAGTTGCTGCACGTCCACGTGCGCTGCAGTTGCGGGGCAGCGCCCAGTGTGCCACACGCGCGCAAACTAGCGCCCATCGTCGCCTTGCTGCAGGCGAACCTGGCGCGAACCGTCTCAATCGAGGAACTGGCGGAGGAAGCAGAACTAAGCCCCTCGCGCTTTCGCGTGCTGTTCAAGCAATACACGGGCCATTCGGTGGTCCGCTACCAGAATTGGCTGCGCGTGAACCGCGCCAAGGACCTGCTGCTCAGCGGCGAGTACTCCGTCACCGAAGCGGCCAAGGAAGTTGGCTTCCTGGACGTGTACTATTTCAGCCGCCTGTTCAAAAAGCTCACCGGCTTCAGTCCCTCGTACTACCGCAATCAATAGCCCGTAGACGAATTGTGCAAGAGAACGCCTTTTTGTCTATTGTTCCGCGCGGCGGGTCTGCGATGCTGAAGGAAGCAAACAATGGCCCGCCCTCTTGTTCGCCGTACGGCGCAGGCCCTCGGCCGACCAGCGGGAGGTCAAAACCCCCGGGCCTGCGCGGCCAACCTGCGTTCAGTGCCCAGCCCACGGTCCCTTGGCCATGCAGGCCCTTTACAGGAGACTGCCCGTGATTCTCGATCTGTTCCGCTTGGATGGCAAGAAGGCGATCGTCACCGGTGTGAGCACCGGGTTGGGATGGGGCATGGCCCTGGGCCTGGCCCAGGCCGGGGCCGACATCGTGGGGGTCTACAACAGCCACGCGCCCCAAGAGATCCAGAAGGAGATTGAAGCCTTGGGCCGCCGCTTCGTGGGCATCCAAGCCGATCTGGGGCAGCGGCAATCGGTCGACGCGATCGTCTCCCAGGCCCTGGCCGCCTGCGGCCGGATCGACATCCTGCTGAACAACGCCGGCATCATCCGCCGCAATTCGATCCTCGACTTCACCGAGGCCGACTGGGACGCGGTGCTGGACGTCAACCTCAAGCACCTGTTCCTGCTCAGCCAGGCCGTGGCCCGCCACATGGTCGAGGCCAAGATCGCCGGCAAGATCGTCAACATCGCCTCCATGCTTTCCTTCCAAGGCGGGATCCGCGTGCCTTCCTACACGGCCAGCAAGCACGGTGTGCTGGGCCTGACCCGCCTGCTAGCCAACGAACTGGCCCCTTACGGAATCAACGTCAACGCCATCGCTCCGGGCTACATGGTCACCGACAACACCAAGGCCCTGCGCGAAGACCCCAAACGCAATGCGGAGATCCTGGGACGGATCCCGTCTGGTCGTTGGGGTCAGCCCAGCGACCTCCAAGGCGCCGCCGTCTTTCTGGCGTCCGACGCCGCCGCCTACATCCAGGGCACGGTCCTGGCCGTGGATGGCGGTTGGCTGTCGCGCTGAGCGAAACGATTCAGGCCGAGAGACGAGTTCGGTCGCGGTACTCCCGCGCCGCTGCCACTGCCCTGCGCAATCCACTGCCTACCCCACTTCAGCCCACAGGAACACACCAGCATGCATTTCAAGAGCGGCGGCTCGCGGATGAGTGGTCTTCAATGGGGAATCCTGGCCCTGCTGTTCCTGTCGACCGTGGTCAACTACGTGGACCGTCAGACGACTTCGGTGTTGAAGACCACCCTCTGTGAAGCGTTGAACCTGTCCAATAGCGACTACGGCAGCATTACCAGCGCCTTCATGTTCAGCTATGCCATCGCCGGACTGGTGATGGGGATCTGGGTGGATCGTGTGGGCGTGCGCTGGGGGTTGGGACTGGCCGTGCTGGCCTGGTCCGTGCTGGCCATGGCCCACGCCGCGGCGGTCGGGGTCTGGTCGCTGATCATCCTGCGCGTGCTGATGGCCTTCGGAGAGGGAGCCAACTGGCCGGCTGGCGGCAAGGCCATCGCGCGCTGGCTTCCGCCCGACCGTTCCGCCCTGGCCATGGGCATTTTTGACGGCGGCTCGGCACTGGGCGCGGTGCTGGCACCACCCCTCGTGGGGGCCCTGGCCATCTGGCTGGGTTGGCGCGGGGCGTTCATCGGCACCGGCCTGATCGGCTTCTTCTGGCTGATCGCCTGGTTCTGGATCTACTACGACCCCACCTGTCATCCTCGGCTCTCGGCCGAACAGCGTCAGGAGTACGCCTCTCGGCAGCGCAGCGAGTCGAGCAAGCGTACGGGTTTCTGGACCGCCGCCGGATTCCTCTTCCGCCAGCGCGCCATGTGGGGCCTGATCGTGATGCGGTTGCTGGCCACGCCCGTCTGGTGGTTCTACGTTTTCTGGCTGCCCGCCTACCTCACCGACCATCTCAAGTTTGACCTCAAGGAGGTGGCCCTTTTCGCCTGGATTCCCTATCTGACGACCGACTTCGGCAAGGTGATCGGCGGCATTGTCTCCGATCGCATGCTGGGAGCCGGCATCAGTGCCAGTGTCTCACGCAAGAGTGTGATGTTCGTGGGCGCCCTGTGCATGTCGGCGGGCGTGCTGATTCCCTTGTATCCGACTCCCGTGATGACGCTTCTGTTGGCCAGCATCGCCACCTTGGGTTGGGGATTCTGGAGCTGCAATACCCTGGCCCTGCACTCCGACAGCTTCCCCTCGCATCTGATGGGCACGGCCATCGGGTTGACCGGGATGTTGGCGGCCATGACCAGCGGCGTCTCCAGCAAGATCGTGGGCATGATGATCGACAAGTACGGCTACACGGCGCCATTCCTGGCCGCCGGCGTGCTGCCTTTGCTGGCCTTCGTGGTCTTGGTGTTTGGCGTGGGTCGGGTGCGCATGGCCGAACAGACAACGACCTGAGAGGGCTTTTGCGATGTTCGCCAAACGAGTCCTGGCTGGAACCCTGATGGTCCTGTTGCTCACCCAGGTGCAGGCCGCCGAATTGGATCTGGCCACCCATTTTCCGCGCTACACAAAGTACGACCCAATGGTGCCGGTCTACGTGGTCTCCGGCGAGCGGACCATCCACCGGTTCTTCGACACGTCGCCGATCAGCCCGTCGGGCCGGTATTTGGCCGTGCTGCGTATGCCCTACGAAGATCGGGCCCCGGCCCCCGGCGACGTGGCCGAAGTGGTGGTGGTGGATCTGAAGACGGGCCAGTCGCGCACCGTCGCCCAGTCGCGCGGCTGGGAGTCGCAGGTCGGAGCCAACGTGCAATGGGGCCGGTCCGACTCGGAACTCTACTTCAACGACGTGGACCCGAGCACCTGGCGCGCCTTCGCCGTGCAGTTGGACCCGGCCACCGGCCGTCGGCGCCAGATGCAGGGCACGGTCTTCATGGTCTCCTCCGACGGAAAGACGCTGGCCTCGTTCAACATGGTCACGGCCCACCGGGCACAGCCCGGCTATGGCGTCATGATCCCCGAGGATCTCATCGTTCCCACGCGCGGCCCTTCAGACAAGGACGGGATTTGGCTGACCGACGTGGACACGGGCCGCACCCGGCTGCTCATCTCGACCAAGACGCTGTACGAGCAGTGCGTGCCTTCGTTCCAGATTGAGCAGCCCCAGACCTGCGAATTCTATCTGTTCCAGGTGAAGTGGAACCCGCAGGGGACCCGGCTCATGGCCAGTGTGCAGTGGGCTCCGGCCGGCACCACGAAGCGCCAGCGCGTGGTCGTCACGGTGAAGGCCGATGGGACCGATCCGCGAACGGCCGTCACGGCCGCCCAATGGGCACGCGGACACCACATGTGCTGGTGCCCCGACGGCGACCACATCAGCATGAACCTGGACCTGGACAACGACCGGAAGCTGGAACTGGCGATGGTGCGTTATGACGGCACGGATTTGCACGAGATCTTCCGGCCGGGCTCTGGGCACCCGTCGTTTCACCCGGCCGGGCGTTACGTGATCGACGATGCCTACCCCTACGAACCGGTCGCCTGGAAGGACGGATCGGTGCCGATCCGGCTGATCGACATTCAGAAACAGACTTGCGTCAACATCGCGCGGATCTACGTGTCCTCGGTCAAAGGAGCGCTCCGCGTGGACGCTCACCCAGCCTGGGATCGCACCGGCCGCTACGTGACCTTCAACGGATTTGACGGCGACAGCCGAAAAGTCTACATTGCGGACCTCGCCGGCCTGCTGGAACGACCGGCCCAGGCCCCGGCACCCCACTGACCCGCGACAAGCCCCGGAGTTCACTCATGCACATCGAACATTTCGGCTACATGGTCCAGGACCCGCCTGCGGTGACTGCGTGGTACTGCGAGCACCTGGGTTTTCGCATCGCGCGTAAGATGGACAAGCCGCCCCACACGCACTTTCTGGTCGATGGCTCGGGGCGGATGATGCTAGAGATTTACAACAACCCCAAAGCCCAGGTGCCGGACTACGCCGCCATGGACCCGCTGGTCCTGCACATCGCCTTTTCCGTCGACGACGTGGCCCAGACGCGCGACCGTTTGCTGACCGCGGGAGCCACGGTGCAGAGCGAGTTGACGGTCACCCCTGCCGGCGACCAGTTGCTCATGCTCCGCGATCCGTGGGGCTTCGCCGTGCAGCTCTGCAAGCGCGGCCAGCCCATGCTCCCTTGATCGCTGCGTCGTGAATGGCCCCGGTCGAGGGAACGGCAAATCCGGAAGACCTGGCTGCCACAGATCGTCCTTGGTTCCTTGGTTGCGCGGAGTCACCGAGAAGACGCGCCCCGGCGAACGCTGGATGCACCCAGCCTTTCCCCCACGCGGCACGCCCAAGCTCAGGCGATGCGGAATCCGAAGAAGTCCGAGGCGTCGGCAATCACGAAATCGACAGCCGAGTAGTTGAGGATGTTCCAGATCTTGATCGTCTTCGAGGTTCCGTCCGGTCCCTGTGCCGTGAGCACCTCCACGACCCCGTCATGGTTGACATCCTTGGCCAAGACGCGCAACGGGGTGTCCTTGCCGCTGCCGGTGTAGGCCTGATAGCTCCCCAGAACCTGGGCCGTAGCGCCATCCAGGACCACAATGTAGGAGCTGCCTCCAGTGCCGGCCGCGGCGAAGAAATCCAGCACGGAATCCCCATTCACGTCGGCCATCGCCACGGAGACCCCGCCCTTGAAATTCGCCCCCAGGACGGAAGTCAACGGCGTGTAGGTCACTGTCGCGATCGGATAGTACTTCGACACGGTAAAGGTATCCGGATCGAAGACCTTGACCGTGGCCACGATGCCCGAGCCGGAACCGACGATGATCTCGTCGCCACCGCCGTTGCCCAGGTAGTCCGCGACCGTCACCGTGGTTCCACTGAGAGACGAGGTGGAGAAGGCCGAGAACCTTCGGATGGGAGCATCGACAATCGGATCCGAGGCGGAGCCGTACTGATTGCGGAAAACGCGGACCTCGGCCACGCCATTGCTGGCCACCGTAATGATGTCGTTCAACCCATCCCCGTCCACGTCTCCCACGGCCACGCTCGCGCCGCCGGTATAGCTGGACGCGTAGGCCTCGGTGCGGAATTGGGTCAACTCCACGCCGCTGAGGCTGAACACCCGGACCTCCACCGAGCGCAGAATACCCGGCGCCGTGACGATCTCGGGAATCCCGTCGCCCGTCAAGTCGCCCAGGGCGACCGAGACCCCGTAGCGGTAGCCGCTCTCGTAGGCCAGAAACGAGGCCAACAAGTCGCCGGACCCCACGTCATACACGTTGACGATCGGCTGGGCCGTGGTGCCGGCATCCGAACTTACCACCAGCAGCTCAGGATAGTTGTAGTTTTCAATGCTGGTGAAGTTGATCGTCTTGCGCACACCGGTCACCGGAGTTCCCGAACCGAGGAAGCTCCACGACCCATTGCCGGTGGCCGGATCATAGCTGATCGTCTTGCCTCGCGCATCGCCGAAATCCACATCCAGGGTGTCGACCGTCGCATCGCCGACGACCGGGCTGTCGCCGTTGAAGGTGAACGTGGTCGTCGTGCTCGGGGCCACGTGGAACACGTTCGCTCCCGTGGTGCCGTTGACAACGACCGATTCGATCGCACTGTCATACACGACACGGCCGAACCCGCGATTGCTGCCGTCGGGGAGGGTGGAAGTCACGGTATTGGGAGCCGATGAGATGTTCACATGGTAGTCCACTTCGGCGGCGTTGCCGCCGTCGTTGAATGTGATCGTGTCGTTGCCGCTCCCGCCGGAGATCGTGATCACGCCCGTCACCGTACTCAGGTTGCCGTTGCCGATGAGGAACACGTCGTTGCCCGCTCCGCCTGAGACCACCAGGTTCACATTCACCGTGAACAGTTGGAACGTGTCCACATAGGTCCCACCCACGAATTGCTCGATGTTGGTGAAGGTCAGAACGCGATTGCTGCCGACGTCCCGATAGGAGCGGCTGGCGCCGGTGCTGTCCACGCGCCACACGCTGCTGGCATTCCGACCCGTGAGCGTATCGCTTGTGCCGGTAGTGCTGCCGATGATGTAGTTGATGTTCAGGAAACTGCCGCCGATGGCGCCCGTCGCGGCGCCGTTGAAACCATCGTTGCCGCCCAAGCCGGTGAGGGTGATATTCTGCGCGCTTCGCGCGGCGAAATTCAGCGTGTCCGACGAGGTCCCCGATCCGCCATCCACCGTACCCGAGATCGAACCCGTCGCATTGAACACGAAGGTGTCCCCGCTGCTGCCGCCCCGGAGGTTTTCGATGTTCACGAAGGGCACCAGGCCCACATTGAGACTGCCCGAATCCGCGCCGGTGATGCTCCAGGTGTTGACGGTGTTTCCGCCCACCAGCGTGTCGTTTCCGCCTCCGCCATCCAAGTTGATGATGGTCGTGACGCCCGAACTGACCGTGATCGTCTCGTTGTCGGAAGACCCCACAATCTTCACCGACCCAGACTTGACCACCGAGTTGAATTCCTCGTACTGAAGCACATTATTGACCAGGATCTGGAAATACACGCCGCTGATCCGCACCAGAATCGTGTCATCATTCCCATCGGCAACCATGTACAGATCCTTCGCCGAAGTGCTCACCACAATGGCCGCGTTAGCGCCCAGAGAGTGGGCCTCGCCCGGATTGGCAAGCGTGAGCAGGGCGTTATTTCCCACCGTGTCCTTGATGCTGCCGGCGACCACCGACAACGCTGCCGAACTGAGATAATCCAGGTCCGAACTGTCGTCGTTCTGCTGCACCGTGTACTTGAAGACCAGCGTCGTGCTGCCGCTGCCGCTGGCGTAGGCCGCCGTACGGTCCGTCGCGCCCGTCTCCAGCAATAGCGTCGGCGTGCCGGTGACCATGACCACCTCGCTGAACTCCACCGTGACGTTGATCACGCTGCCTTTGTTGTAGGTGCCATTGGGGGTGGTCGAGGCCACGTTAACGACGGTGGGCGCGATTCCGTCGATGACGATACTCTTGTTGGCCCCCAGCGATCCCGCGGCGCCTGGCGTGGCCAGCGTGAGCGTGGCGTTGTTGCCCGCCGCGTCCCTGATCGTCCCGCCGTTGAGCGCCAGCGCCGTGGTGCTCACGTAGTCAAGATCACCGCTCACATCCCCCGCCATAACGGTGTACTGGAACACGAGCGTCGATGTTCCTGCGCCGCTGGAGTAGGTCGCCTCCCGATCGTTCGTGCCCGTCTCCAGCGTCAAGAGCGGCACGCCCGTGACAAACACGGCCTCGCTGAACTGCACCGAAACCAGGATCACCTGCCCGGCCGGATACGTGCCGTTGGCCGTGGAGGAGGTCACATTGGAGACAGTCGGGGCGACGGTCTCGATCACGATATTCTTGTTGGCCCCCAGCGATCCGCTCGCCCCCGGCGCCGCCAGCGTCAGCGTGGCGTCGGCGTTGCTCCCGTCCTTGATCGTCCCGCCGTTCAACGACAGGGCCGAGGTGCTGGTGTAGTCCAAGTCGCTGCTGCTTTCGCCGGCCCCCACCGTGTAGGTGAAGGTCAGCGTCGATGTGCCGTCCCCGCTGGCGTACGTGGCCGTCTTGCCGGTGTTCAAGGCCAAGGTCGGCGCACCGGTCACGAAGACCGGCTCGCTGAACTGGACCGTGACATAGATCACCTGGCCCACGCCATAGGGGCCATTCGTATTCGTGGCGCTCACGTTCGAGACCGTCGGCGGCACCGTGTCGATTACCAAGTCGGCCCGGTTCGACAACGAACCGGTGGTGCCCGGCGCCGGCAGCGACCGCGCCAAAGCCGTCAGCGGCGTCCCCGAGGTCGCGTCCGTAATCGTCCCGCCGTTGAGATTCAAGGCCGTGCTGCTGGTGTAGTCCAGATCGCTGCTCGTATCGCCGGCAGTGACCGTGTACTTGAACACCAGCACCGTGGACGTGGACAGGGCGCTCTCGTAGGTTGCCTGCCGATCGGTGCTGCCGGTCTCCAACAGCAAGTAGGGACTCCCGGTCACGTTCACCGCATCGCTGAAGTGTACCCGGATGTAGATCGTGTCGCCCGGACCATAGACCCCAGGGGCGGACGAAGAGTCCACGTACGTGGCGTTGCTGTAGTTGGTGACCACCATCTTCTGCAGAAAGGTGTCCCACTTGGTGTCCTGCGCAAAGGGCAGACTGCTGTACTCCGTGGTGACAGTTTGCCCCACGTCGGGACAGTAGATTGACAGTCCCGTGACGATCGTAGTGGTTCCGAGATCGACGGTCGAACCGCGGTAAGACTCGATCACCGAGGCCTGCAGCGCGTCGAGCACGTCCTGCGCTGCGTTCCTGATCGCGTCGCCCGCCGCCAGGCTGAAGGTCCCGGTGTCGTGGACGCGCTTCATGAAGTCGGCCAGATCCACAAACGTCGTGTCGGTAAAGTAGTAGGTATTGTCGCGCGCGGCCTGCACCAGGGCCCAGTCGTTGGCCGTGGCCGTGGTGAGCATCACGTTGGCGAAGTCCTCCACGGCCTTGGTCAGCCCCGACGACACGTTCCCCACCGCCGACAACTGGATCGCCGCCAGGGTCGTGTCGGGATTGAAGACGTTGTAGCGGGCCTCGTACGAATTAACCATGTACGTGGCCAGTTCGGCCGCGGTCATGGTGGAGTTCCCCACCAGTTGATTCAAGAACTGGTCGTACTCAAACCCGTCGTTGGGGATCGATTCCTCCGATGCCACCAACACGTCGGCCTCGCCGACCAACTGGTAGGCGACCTCGGTCATACTCATCAGGCAGGCATCAAAGCCCACCAGGCTGATGTTGGGAAACAAGTTGAAAGCCGAGTCCAGCTCGGTCATGGTCAAACCATCGCCGCCACTGTGCTCGTCGAAACAGACCCCGTAGAGCCCGCTGCCGTGGTCCCACAGAATCAAGGCGTAGTTGGTGGCCGAGTAATTCGACATGGCCCAACTGACGAAGCTCACCAGCGAGGCGGAATCGCCCATGTTCACTTCGCCGAGGTTGGTGCCCCAAGAGGAACTGAGCGCCGCGTCCTTTTCGACCAGACCGCGCAGCGTGCCTGACCAGGCGCTGTACACGTCTACCTGCGCGACGATGTTCACGTTGGCCGTAGAGCCGATATTCGCCAACTCCAGGAAGTCGGCAAAGGCGGCCGCTTCGAGGCTGTTGTCGCCGTCCATGTAGACCATCACGGTCCAGTCGCCAGCCAGCAGATCGCGGCGTTCCAGCGGTTCCAAAGTCAAGCGGCTGGCGCGCGCCGCCGAGAGTGCTGAGACCTGCCTCCGGCTGCGCAGCCCCTGGGCCTTGGCCTGCCGGCGCGACCGCTTCCCCCTGTTCCACCACATAATCGCCTCTCCCGCGTCTTGACCTACGAAAACAACCTGTTGGCGCCGGCCGCGCCCAGCCGGTCGCTCACTCCACACGCCCTGCGCCCGATCTTCGGAGCAGCGACGCAAGGCGCCAGCCGCGTCCCTCTCACGTTGGGCCGGACCTAGGCAGCGGCCGGAAGCCTCGCCTTACCAGCGCGGCACACCCCAACCCTCTGTTTGGACACCCCGCGCATGGAATTCGCCTTCCGGCCCCTCGAAAGCGCCCCATGAACCAGAATAACTGGGTCCTACAGATGCATCAAGAAAATTGTAGCGGTTGGAACAATTTTGCGGCCGCTGGCATAAGATCTCACGCCGGGAAACCCACTGGTCTTGCCATGGAATTGCCGCGCGCCGTCGCCAAAGGCCGCGAACCGGACCTTAAGCGTAGCAAAGGCTATCGCAAATGGACGGCAACGGTCTATTTTCACGGAATTGACTGACACCCCCGAATGGAACGTTTGCGCATCCACTCGGCGCGTTCGCCCCGCCTCGCATGCCACCGTCTGGTGTCCCAGCATTCAGCCCAGGTTGAACCCGGTGAACGATGCGCTGTTCAGCAGCGCGAAGTCAGCCGCGCTGGGCGTGGTCGACTGCAGGTTCCAGAGGCGAATAGCACGCGCGATGTTGGTCGGCTCACCAACCGCGCCTGCACCGTCAGGGCCGCACCACTTCGGCCAGCATTTTCAGCAGCGTTTCGGTGATCGTGCGCGAGGCGGTCACCTCCAGATAGCTGCTCGGCGCACGCCAGGTTTCGTAGCCACCCAACGCGTGCTGTTGCGGCGTCGGCAAGTAGCCGTTGTAACCATTGGCCAGTTGCATCACGAACACCGGCCGTACCGCGGAGCGGCGCTTGATCTCCAGGCCAATCTCCGCAAACACTTCGCAGGGGATGGTCGCAATCGCCAGGTCGCCGATCCGCAGGACCTGCAGCTTGATCTTCACGCTGTCCGGCCACTGCGCCATGCGCAGCGTGGACTGGGCGTAGTATTCCTTACGCGCGTCTGGCTTGGCCTGCTTCAATTCGGCCAGGATCTTCTCTGCACGCTGAACCTGTTCCGCGGTTGGCTTGCGCACCCCCAGTTCGATCTCGCGTTCGACCATCGCCAGGGGCGCCCATGCGCGATGTTCGGCCTTTTGCTGGGCCGCCGCGGCTACGTCGGCCACGCGCGCGGCCACCTCACGGATCCGCTGAAACGGTTCGGCCTTGGGACGCGGCTTGCGGAAATCGATGTTGTTGATGTCGCCGCTGGTGCCGTTGCTGAGGATCCCCAAGAATTCCTCCGGCTTGGAGTGGGGAGCCAACCGCTGGCGGACTTGCGTGCAAAACTCGCCAAAATAGTCGGCCGATAGCATCCCCGCCGGAACGCCGCCCACGTAGTGCAGCGAATAGTTGGCCAGCACGGCGCGCGCCCGGCCGGCCGGATCGACGACCGACAGCACGGACACCTCCGGATCGGTCGGGCCGGCCGGGTGCACCAGGTCGGGGCTGCCGCCCGTCGGATTCATCTGGACCAGGTCGGTCGTCTCGCCCAACGGGTTGGGCGGAATCGTTCCCTCCTTCTTCAGCCAACGACGACAGCCGACTTCCTCCGGAAGGCTGCCGAAGGCCCAGCCAATCTTGGCCGGCGCCAACCGCCCTGCCGCTTTCTGCACTCCCTCGGCCAGTTTCGCCACCAGCAGCCGGGTGTACTCCGGATCGACCTTCACCGCATCCAGCAGGTTGACCACGGCCGGGGCAGTGTGGGTGTGGGTCGCCGCCATCAACATCTGTTGCCGTGGAATGCCCGTACTTTGCGCCGCGCGCTGTTTGGCCTCGTCGAACAATTCGCGCGGGACGGCGCAGATATCGCAGACGGCGATCGCCACGCGCAGCTTCCCGTCGTCCAGGACCAAGGTCCGCACGTAGAGCGGATCGTGGACCGTCGTGGCCGGACGATCCGCGAAGCTGCCCAACATCGAGACCGGCAACTTCTCAGGCGTGATGTCGACCTGGCTTATGCCGACGCGAAACGCTCGCGACTCCTCGGCCGCGTCCGCCTCGCGCAAAGCCGGCCCCCCCAACAGCAACGCGACCAGACAGACAGACCCCCAGCGCATGGCACTGCTCCTTGAAATACAGGAAACCGCGGGGGTGCCTTATATGTATCGCCTCGGCCTACAGAAGGCAATAGTCTGCCATGCGCCGCCTGCCGCGGTCTCTTGCGCGTGGCGAGTCAATCGGCAGACAGCCGGCTCAGCAGGCCAGATGGATCAGTGCCGCTTTGCGCCCCTTGATGGCGTTGTAGGTCTTCACAGCCTCGGCACTGGAAAGGGTCTCGAACGTGATGCCCCGGCGGAAGAGGAACTGCTCGGCCTCTTCCGTGAGCGTGGCCGTGCCGCAATGCCCTGTGCCGATGATCAGGATGCTGGGCTTGCCCCGGCACACGCGTCGCAGTTCATCGACGTCGATCTGGTGCGTCGATCCCACGCTATGCTTGCGCGCCTTGGCGCGCCGTCCCACCTTGCCGTCGACGCGAATGTACACGTCTTCTTCGTACGTCCGGCCGCCGATCGTGATGCTCTCGGCGCTGATCTCCGCGATGACCGGATACTGTTGGAGGGTCCGGCGCGAGCGTGTAAAGGGGTCGCGGCCGATCTCCTGCTGCGCCAGGGCCACCGCCCCCAGGACCACGGCATCGTCCCCCAACGAGGAGATCACCACCTTTCCGCCGGCGCGCACGCTGGAAAACGGATCGGAAGCCAAGAGCTTCTGAACCACCGGCAGGATGTAGAATTTGCAGGCTTCGACCACGCCGCCTCCGAGGACGATGACCTCCGGGTCGAGGAGATGGCGGATCTGCAGACAGGCTTCACCCAGGGTCTGGGCGGCAGCGGTCATCACCTCCTGGACGAGCGCATCGCCTTCCAGCAAAGCCCGTTTCAACACGCTGCTCCGGATCACGCTCAGATCGCCCTGGCAGAACTCGGTGAGCACCGTTTGCCGCCCGTTGGCGACCGCCTGGCGGATATCGCGCTCAATTGCCGTCCGGCTGGCCAAGGCCTCCAGGCAACCGAGACTGCCGCAGCCGCAGCGCGGCCCATTCTTCTCCATACGCAGGTGCCCCACCTCAGCCGCAGCGCCGCGATGGCCCGTCACCAGGCGGCCATCGATGATGATCCCACCGCCGATGCCGGTGCCCACGAAGATCCCCACAGCGCTGTCGGCCAGGGCCGCATTGCCCAGCCACTGTTCTCCCAACGTGCCTAGGTTCACGTCATTCCCCAGAGCGACGGGCACGCGGAACTCCTGCTCCATGGGCGGCACGATATCGAAGCCCGACAGGTTCATGTTCGGCGTGATCACCACGCGTCCCTCATGCGGATCGACGATGCCCGGCACAGCCAGGCCGATGCCCTGCAATGACTTTCGCCGCACCTTGGCGCTGTCGAGCAATTCGCCGACGAGCTTCACAACGGCCTGGAGCACCTCCTCGGGCGGAGCGTTGCGCGGGGTGGCGCAGCGGCGGCGTGCGATGATCTTTCCCGATGGCCGAGCCAGTGCGGCCAGGATTTTGGTGCCTCCGATGTCGATCCCCAGGTAGACCTTGCCGTTCTTCCGCTTCGCCTTCGCCATGTATGCTTCCCTATAAGTTGGAATCGTGCTCGCCTCCCTGCGGTTTGGCGAGATGGGACGGTGAGATCGTGGTTACAAACCCTGAGGAGCTTTCACCAGGGCCAGAAACTCCTGCTGTACGCGCGCCGTTCGGAATTCCTGCCAAACCGCGCCCGCCTGACGCAGGTCGCCTTGACGGCGGCGGCGCAAATGACCGCGCAGCGCCGCCCAAGCGCGCAAATCAGCCTTGCAGGCCCGAGCCTTCGCGCTGCGAGCAGATGCCTTGGCCGGCTTGGCAGACTTCTTCTGTTTCCGCTTGGATCCACACGACTTGCTCACCCCAAGTTCCTTGAAGTAGGCCGCCAACCGCTGCCCGTAGACTTCCGCGTCGTGGGCGTTTCCCAGCAAGTCTTGCAGTCGAACGACCGGCTTCAGCAGTTCCTGCAACCGGGGAGGAAACTGCTGCGCAAAAAACTCCGCCGTGTATCGCAACTTCTTGCAGGCAATCCGTAACCGGTGCTGCTCCTCGCTGGACAGCGATCGCCAGTGCGGACCGAAGTCCAACACGGTCTTCATCGTGCGCCGCAACGCCTTCTGGGCTCTCTGGGCCGCCGTCCGCGTGCGGCCCCTGCTCGTGATTTGCAGGCCCTGCGGCGATCCCAGGGCGGCAGCGAACTGCCGCCGCAGGGTCGTTAGCCTCTTCTGATGTTCCTCGGCCAGGCAAATCCGCAACAGCCGCCGGTAGGCCGCTGCCCGACGTCGCTCTTGGACGCGAATCAGTTGTGCCAGCGGAGCGTCCTGCGCAGTGGCTTGACGTCTTCTGTAGTCGCGCAAAAACCCCAGGAAGACGTCCGCATCGCGTGCCTCGCCCAGCACGTCGGCTAGTTCTCGGAGTTGCTGGGCGGGGACTTCCAGCCGCCCCTCGAAAGCTTTGCGGAAGATCCGCGCCGCGGCCCGAAAACGGCGCGTCGCCACGCGCATCTCGTGGACGAACTCCACGTCATCCGCATAAGCCAACCCATACTGACGGCAGAGCAATTGCTCCAGTTGTCGCAGAAGAATCCGCCGCCCGGCCTCCGCCACCGCCTCGCCATGGTCCGCCGCGACACGCTTCTGCGCCTCCTTCACCACGCGCACCGCCACGACCGGACGCGAAACAAGCCGGTTCCATAGGCCCGCCGCGCGCAGCACCCCATCCGCGTTCCGCCGGACGTCCGAGCCGCCGCAGATCTCGACCGCCAGGCCGCCCCCCTCCTCGCAAACAGCCACGATCCGGCTATCCCGGCAGCGTCCCGCATGGAGCGCCTCGGCGATTCGAACGATGGCCGCGATGCGCGCCACCAGGCAGCGTGCCGAGTCGCGTTTCGTGGTCGGCAGCAAGGCCAGCTCGCCCAGTTCCGGCTCGAATACGCCTTCCATCGCCGCGCGAACGATGGGCCCTTGGGCTCCGGCGAGCGACTCGATCACGCGCGTAAAGAGCTTCTGGCCCTTGCGCGAATCGAGCTCTTGCGCCACGCCCGACCCTACCAACCAAGCCGTGGCACGCAAGGCTTTGGTCCAAGTCTTGGTCAACCCGTGCAGATGCTTCGTCTGCGCCGCAAATCCCTCGGCCAAGGCCGCAACGCGCGATCCACGTTTGCCGTCAATTCCGGGCCGAGAATCGCCGCTGCGACCATCGGGCACACATTCGGCCAGGGGACGACGGCCGCGTATTGAGCGGTTCGACGATCGGGTCAGGGAACGCTTCATGCTCGCGACTCGCATCCGGCCATCCACATCGATAGCCAGGAACCGGCCGCCCAAGATACAAGATACTCGCCGGGCGAGCAGGGGCCGGAAAGGGGATGAAGGAGACGACACTCAATTGTACTTCTCGACTCGAGAAAATCGAGTCTCAACCTCCCCCCCGAACCACGCATATCGAGCCCATGGACGGGGGGCAGAGGGGGAACACCCCCCGCAATCATCCGCCGGGCACCATCCCGGTCAGCCAATAGGCCTGAGCCAAAGTGAGCAGCCCCATCAATCCCGCCAGGAGCAGGCTGTGCGGAAAGACAAAACGCAGGATCTGGCCCTCGTGGCCGGTCTGCTCGGTGGCCACCGCTGCGACCACGATGCTCTGCGCGTCGATCATCTTGCCCATCACGCCGCCGGTGCTGTTGGAGGTCACGATCAATACCGGATTGAGCCCCAATTGTTCGGCCGTGATCCGCTGCAAACTGCCGAACAAGGCGTTGGAGGAAGTGTCCGATCCGGTCAAGGCGACGCCCAACCAGCCCAACATGGGCGCAAAGAAGGGATACAGCCAGCCGGTCTTCGTGAACGCCAGACCGAGTGTGGCATCGCTGCCGCTGTACTTGGTGGTGAAGGCCACCGCCAGCATGCAGGCAATCGTAAACAGGGCCCAGCGCACGCGCACCAACGTTTCCAGCAATTGCCGCAAGAAGACCCCCGGCCCGATTCGTAACCAGAAGGCGGAGAGGATCGCCGCCAGAAAGATGCCGGTGCCCGTGGACGATAGCCAATTCAGGTCGTAGACGGCCTTTTCCGGTTCGGCGGCCCGATCCGATCCTGAGGCGACTGGCACCACCGGGTGCGTGCGGTAGATGTGGTTGTGCAAGCCAGGGACTTCGAAGGCCACGCGACTGATGCCTGCCAGGCAGTTTTCGTGGCCCGGCGCGCCGCCGTTGAGAATTGTCTTGAAGGACGGCCAGCCCCACAGGAAGACCATGCAGGAAAGGATCACCCAGGGGACCCAGGCATGCACGATCTGCCAGGCCGAGAGGGAAACGGTCGGATCCGATTGACGGCGGCTGGCGTCTGGATGTGCGGCGGCCTCATCGGCGGCCTCATCGGGAAATCGCCAAATCTCCCTGGGCCGCCAGAAGCGGAGAAACAGGGCCAGGGCGATCATCGAACCAGCCCCCCCCAGCACGTCGACCAGGCTGGGCCCATAGAAATTGGAGCAGATGTACTGCAGACCGGCAAAACTGCCGCCAGAGACCAGGATCGCCGGCCAGCAGCCTTTGATGCCCTTCCATCCGGCCATCACGCCCACCAGCCAGAACGGAACCATCAGCGAGAACAGCGGCAGTTGGCGCCCCGCCATCTGGCTGATCGCCATTTCGTCCAGGCCGGAAATCTTGGCTAAAGTGGTGATCGGCGTGCCGAGCGCGCCGAAGGCGACCGGCGACGTGTTGGCAATCAGGGCCAGACCGGCCGCATACAGGGGCGAAAAGCCCAACCCAATCAGCAAGGCAGCGGAGATCGCCACGGGCGTGCCGAAGCCGGCCGCCCCCTCCAGGAACGAGCCGAACGAGAAGGCGATGATCAAGGCCTGCATGCGGCGGTCGGGCGACAACATGGTGACGGAGTGCTTCACGACCTCGAACGCACCCGTCCGCACCGTGAGATGATACAGAAACACGGCCGAGAGCACGATCCAACCGATCGGCACCAGGCCGAAACAGGCCCCGTACGCGGCGGAGGAGGCAGCAGCCGTCGCCGGCATCTTGAAGCCAAACACAGCGCCCGCCAATGCCGTGGCCAACCCCGCAAAGGCCGCGCGGTGCGCCGACACGCCGGCCACCAGCAACCCCAGCAGAACCACGATCGGCGCGGCCGCCAAGAGCGTCGACAGCCAAGGCGACCCCAAGGGATCGTAGACCTGAACCCAGTCCTGCGCCCATTCCATGGTGAGTCCCTTCGCGGTTGAAGAATCGCTGCACAGACGTCCGGCGCTTTCCCGATGAAGGTTGTTCAACGCATCCTGCACCTTCGGCGTGGCGTATAGAAGCTCCCTTATACTCCGCCCCGCGTCGGGACTCAAGTGGCCTCCAAAAGCGACGACCGTTGGCTGCCCATTCTCGGGCGGCCAACGGTCGTGTGAAAAGACGTCGGATGCCTGCCCGGCTATTGCGTCTCAGGTAAGTAATGCCGTGAGGCCGACCATCGGGAGGCCGTTTTTCAGGGTAACGGCCGGGACAGCCACGACATTCCTTTTCTGACACCCAATAAACGCGGTCGCGAATTGGTGTCGCGACTTCAGCCGAGCGCCTGCGCTCAATGCAGGAATTGTTGGCACCAGAAGATGCGCCCCTCGTCAGTCTGATAGGCGGCGACACCGATCCGCCGGTAAGAGCGATTGAGGATGTTGGCCCGATGACCGGGCGAGTTCATCCAACTCCGCAAGACCGACTGGCTGTCCGGCTGCCCCATGGCAATGTTCTCAGCCACCGGCTGGCTGGTGTGCTGCAGACGCCGGCTGCGTGTCATCCAGGTGGCGTGCCGCCGTGCGGAATCCATCAGATTCCTGTCCACCTGCAACTCGGGCAGGCCGTAGCGTGCGCGCTCCAGATTCGTGAAATGAATGATGCTCTTTTCGATTTCCAGAAGACCCAGGTCAGGTTCGGTCTGGGGGGCTTCGCCGTAAAGGGCCAAGCCGAGGGTGGCGCAGAGTGTCAGGCTTGCGAACATGGCATGTCCTCCGTGTGTGAAAAACAGGGGTAACCGCCGGGGAGGGCGGCGTTGACAGAACTACAACAGGATTGCGCGGCAAGGTGTGCTCATCGCCGCAGCGAGAACGACAGGGGCGGCCAAGCCGTCCGAGTCAACATCCTGTTGACGTGGGCCCAGAATAGCAGTCGATGCGCCGTTTGCCAGCGCCAGCCCAATGTTTTTAGAAAACCGCAAAAACCCGCACAAAAGCCCAACTTTCCGCGGTTTTTCTCATCCCCCTGCGCCGGAATCCATCGCCTGCAGCAGGCCCTCGGCCTTGTCCCAAGTCTCCTGGTATTCGACAGTTGGAATCGACTGCGTCACAATTCCGCCGCCGACGGGGGCCTGCCACCACCCGGCTGCCGCCGTGATCGTCCGGATGAGAATATTCAGATCCAGCGAACCATCCAGTCCCACGTAGCCCAGGCAGCCGCAATAGGCGCCACGCGCCGTGGGCTCCAACTCCGCGATGATCTCCATCGCGCGGATCTTCGGCGCTCCGGTGACGGAGCCGCCGGGAAAGGCAGCGCGAACCAGATCCAGCGATCCCAGGCCCGCGCACAAGCGGCCGCGCACCGCCGACACCAGGTGCAGCACATGCTCGTAGGCCTCGACCTCACAGAGCTGCGAAACGCGCAGGCTCTCCGGCCGGCAAGCGCGCGACAGATCGTTGCGCAGCAAATCCACGATCATCACGTTCTCGGCGCGGTCCTTGGGGCTGCTGCGAAGCTGCTGGGCTACCGCCTGATCCAACTCCCGGTCGCCGCACCGGCGGCGAGTCCCCTTGATCGGCCTGGTCTCGACATGGCCCTGATCCACACGCAAAAACCGCTCTGGCGAAGCGCTGACGATCTGCTGCCGGCCCAGGTCGAAGTAGCCCGCGAAAGGCGCCGGATTGGCGCGCCGCACGCGAAGATACAACTCTCCTGCGTCGCATGTCGCCCGATGCAGTAATCGCTGAGACAGGTTCACCTGAAACACATCGCCGGCCCCGATATAGTCAATCACCCGCCGCACGGCTCGCAAGTAGCCCTCTTCGGAAAAGCTGCTGGTGAGCCCCGGCCACGGGCCCGCATGCTGAGGCGCTAGTTGCTCCGGCCGCAACGCCGCGCATTGCGGACGGGAGCCACGCACTGCGCGCGGAGCGGCAAGAGTTCGCCGCATGGCATCCAGACGGCGCGCCGCATGATCCGTGCGGCGCGCGGGATCGCGATGCGGCAGCCCTTGGGAGATCATCCACGCGCGCTGCTGTGCGTGATCCCAGGCCACCACCAGATCGTACACAGCCACCGCCATGGCCGGCACCTGGAACTCGTCCCAGGCCGGACAGGCGATGTCCTCGATACGGTGATGCAGATCGTAGCTCAAAAACACGCCCGCCCCACCCTGGAAAGGCGGCACGCCCGGAACCGCTGGCGTGTGCAGCGGCGCCAATTCGGCCGCCAGGCGATGCCACAGATCTTCGTCGCCGCCAGCGGCGACGGGCACTTGCCAATAGACCACCGGATCGGCCGCCAGAAAGCTGTAGCGTCCCAAGGCCGGATGCACCACGGCGCTGTCCAGGAACAGGCAGTGGTCGAGATGAACCAGACGCTCAAACGCATCTTCCACGGCCGGCGCCGGCCGAAGCTCTTCCACGAGCGGCTGAAAGGGGCGGTCCAGGACGCTCACAGCGATTCACTCGACGAGTTGGGAGGAGGCTCCGCATCCGTGCCCCCGCCATCGGCCGTGGGGCGCGTTGCGCGAGTCGTCGGCAGGGAATCGCCCGGCGCGGGGCCGCTCGAACCGGCACGCGAGTCGGTCCTTGAATCCTGGGCCTCGCGCGCCACGCGCCGCGCCCGGCGCTCGCGCCGCGTCAATTCGCGAACCGTGAACGCGCCCCAGTCCAGGGCCGAATCCTGATAGTAGTTCTTGCCCAAGGTCAAAGCGGTCACCGCCTTGCACAGTTCGTAGCCCATGTAGAACGCGTAGCGCGGATCCAGCGGGCGCTGGCCGCGCTGGAGAATCTGTTCCAACAGGTCGTAGGGATCCGTGCCGTCGGCGTAGAAGCCGGCGGCCACGGCGTGCAACCGGCCCTGTTGCGCAAAGAACCGATACGAGGAATCCTTCAGTGCGCTGCCCAACTCGAGAATCTCTTCCAGGGGGCGATCCACCAGCTTCGTATCGCGGAGAATCGCCAGGCCCGGCTCAAGTTGCTTCGGCAGCAGCGCGTGCTTCACGGCGTGATACGTCAGTTGTCGCGCCAGATCGCACTCGCGCACCGCACTGCGCGTCCAGTTGTTCTCTTGGCTGGTGAGGATGGAACGAATCCCCATTTCCTGGCAAAACCCCAACAGCAGTACGTGGACCGGCGCCGAATCGACCTCGGTCTGCTCGGTCACAGTCGCCGTGCGCATCACTAGTTCCGCGTCCGGCCAACGCCAGCGCACCGCCAGGTGGCGTCCCAGGCTTTCGGCAAAGCCGAAGGCGATCGGATTCAGCCCCGGATCGATCCGAAATCGCGCGCCGGCCGCGGTCAGTTCGCCGACCGTTTCCTCCAGGCCGTCGAGTGTGCCGGGCGTGTCGGAGACCAGGACCAGTTCGCAGCCCCAGCCAGCCGCCAAACGCCGGTTGCTGCCGTCCACTGGCAGGACCAGTTCCACTCCCGCCTCGATCGCGGCCTCGACGGTGGCCGGGTCGCGGTGGGCAATCCCCGTCCGACGTCCCTCATCGCGCAGCGCAGCCACCTGTTCCGCTACGTCCGGCCAGGCCTCCATGCCGCCATCGCCCAGCAGAATCATGTCTGCTCCGCAGGAATCCAATCGCTTGGCCTTCGACAACAGATCGCCCAACGCCATGCGCCCCGCGTCGCGCAGTTGAACCAGAATCTCCAGATCGTATTCGCCGTAACCATCTTTGGGCGGTCCCTGCTGGAAGAATTCGGGCAGATCCTCCAGGTCTTTTGGCCCACGCCGGATGGGCACACCGGCCGCTTGCTCCAGAGGAACGAGATCCCCCAGGCACCAGCCGGGCACGATGACGGCCGTCGCCTCGCCCGGCACTTGAATCCGCCGCGCCGCCCATTTCGGCGCGATCATGGCCGCTACGGTGATCGGCAGGACCTGGATCGAGTACCGAAAACCCGCCGCCGCCGCCAGACGCTCCACGACTCGCTGCAAGGCCGGGGCAGCCAGTTGTCCGGTAAGGAAGTGGTAGTGAAGCATGCAAATCCCGTCCGATTGACCGCCGCGCGACTTCGGTTCACCGCCGAGTTCGTCCTTAAGAGTGCGGTCCAGTCTCTTGATGCCGACCTCCGTTGACGGCGATCGTCTGCCCATTGATAAAGCTCGCACCAGGGCTGGCCAGCATGCGCACGGCAGCCGCCACGTCTTCCGGCGTGCCCCAACGACCGGCCAGGCTCTCCCGTTCTGCGCGCCGCTGCCAATACTCCGACGCGCAACTGCCCCACGCCGTGCGGATCCAACCGGGGGCCAGGCAATTCACCCGGACCTCGGGAGCCAACGACTGGGCCAGGCTGCGGGAGAAGCCCATCACGGCCCCCTTGGCCGCGGCAAACAGCTCCGCCGTATCGCCGGCCATGCCGTGATCCACGCCGTCCCAACCGATGTTCACGATCAGCCCCGACCCGACCGCCTTCATCCGCTGTCCGACCTGCCGCGACAGACGCACCGTAGCCGCAACGTCCACCTTCCACAGGGCGTCGAGCTTGCCTTCAAACGACAGTCCAGCGCCGGGACCGGTCAACACGTCCACGCCTGCATTGTTGACCCAAATCGACACTCGGCCGCGCCAGTCCCAGGCACGAGCGACCAGTTCGTCTTGCCCCCGAGGCTCGGCCAGATCCACGAGCATGACCTCGGCTTGGGAGTCGAGCCTGGTGATCGCCGCCGCGACCTCCTCGGCGCCGGCTCGATTGCGGCGCGCATGGAGCACGACCGCTGCTCCAGCCGCGGCCAGTTCCAACGCCGTGGCGCGGCCAATCCCGCTGCCCGAACCGGTGACCACCGCCACCTGCCCCGCCAATTCCTTCGTTGCAACCACTTCCACAGAGGGACCTCTCGTGCCGTGCGAGGCTTGCATCGGCCGACCATCGCTCATACTGAGGGTCAGCGGTCGTGGAGCCTTCGGTACCAGGGAAACATGTCCCCTTCTTTGTACCGGTGTCCAGGCACAGGGGCAAGCGTGCCGCCGGCGCGTCGCAGCCCGAATAGGACGTTCCTATGGCCCAACGGGCCAGAAATCACCAGGACAGGGCGGTCGTCAGTGGACCGTGACACCCCAACTCACCCCGGGCGGCGGGTGATGGTGTCTTGGTGGCGGACAGTGGCGATAGTAGACGCGAGGCCCCCAGGGATCGTAGTAGGGGTCATAATAGTACTCTTGGACGACCACCGGGGCCGTCGTCGCGCTCGCCTGGACAGGCTTGGGAGGCGACTGCTGCATGGCCGTGATAATCGGTGTGGGGATCTTCTGCTCTTGAAGCCAGATCAGGTCGCTCGTTTGCAGCGGAGCGGCCATTCCGTGGGCACGGACATGGTTGATAACCAACTCCTCGGCCACGCCTGCCTGATGCATGCTCACGACCTCGCCGACCGTCACCGCGCCCGCGGCAATCTGCCGGCCGAGTTTCTGCTCGATCATGGCCCGATTCCGGGCCTCGACCTGGTCCATCTCCGAACCGATCGCAGCTCCCGTCAGGGCACCAACGCCGGCGCCAATCGCTGCCCCAGCCCCGGTATTTCCGGCCGCATGCCCGACCAAAGCGCCAACCCCAGCCCCTGTCAGCCCGCCAAACAAAGCCCCCCGATCAGCGTGATAGGGAGAATTGCATCCCGCCAAACACAGCAGCAGCGGCAACCCCAGCCAATTCCTTTGGCAGATAAGGAGTTCCATCCCAACAGCTCCTCAGATCCAGCAATGAGAGTCCAGCGTCAGCGACGGTGCGGGCCGCATTATTCAGGCCTGAACACGGCCAGTCAAGACAATCTAGGCAGCATACACAGACCGGAGAAACTGCACTCAGCGCAGTCCCTTGTTTCATCATGGGACTCGGCCAATATCGGCCATCCGCGCGGCCTCACGGTATTCGAGATCGTCCAACGCTTGCACGTCAAACGCCGCCAGAAGTAGAATAGGGCCATTGGGATTTGCGGCCGCTTGCAGCCACGATCTGCTAAAGTGCCATCGCTGTCTTCCCCCTGGGGTGCCAGCGATTCAACTTGAACCAAGCCCTGCCGCGACCACCCAGAGGTGCCCGTCGCGGCTTTTTGTTGGCCTCTTGGTTCTCCTGAGGCACTCGGCAGAAGCCCCGGCTGGCCGTCAACCCTTGCCAGTTCCTTGTGCTGAATGCGATTCATCGCCGGGCGGTCACGCTGGTTCCCTTGCGCAGCGCGAGTCGCCCCGCATCGCTCAAAGAGGTGCCCCGTGGAGCCACAACCCGTGACGGAAGACAACCACAACGACATGCACTCATCGACTGACGGCAAAGCGGCCGGCCTGTCCACCCGAGCGGTCCACGCCGGCGAGGCCCGATTGAAACCCGGTTACGCCATCACCGATCCCATATTTTGCACCGCGACCTACACTTTCGCCGACACCCAGGCGCTGATCGACTACGTCCAGCAAAAGCAACCGCGCGAGGAATATGCGCGTTACGGCAATCCCAGCGAAAAGGTCGCCGAGCGAAAACTGGCTGACCTGGAGGGAGCACAGGCGGCGATATTGTACAGTTCGGGCATGGCGGCCGTGTCGGGACTCTTGCTGGCCAAGCTGCGAGCCGGCGACGAGGTCGTGATCTTCGACGAGTGCTACCACCGTTCGCGCGAGTTCTGCACCAAGCACCTGGCCAAATTCGGCGTGGTGACGAGTGTGATCCCCACCGGCGACTACGACCGCATGGAAGCCGCCATTACCCCGCGCACGCGGTTATTGATCAGCGAATCGCCGACCAATCCGCACCTGAGCGTGGTGGATCTGGAACGTTTTGCCCAATTGGGCCGCAAGCACGGCGTGGAGACCCTGATCGACGCCACCCTGGCCACACCCTTCAACGTGCGGCCGATCGCCGCCGGTATCGACTACGTGCTGCACTCATGCACCAAGTACCTGGCCGGGCACAACGATCTGTTGGCCGGGGCCGTGATCGGCTCAGAGGAGAAACTGCTCGATCTGCGCAAGTTCCGTGGAGTGATGGGGCTGGTCAACTCGCCGCATTCCATCTACTTGCTGCTCCGCGGCCTGAAGACGTTCGAACTCCGCATGCAGCGGCACAACGAAAACGGCCTGGCCGTGGCCCGGTTCCTGGAAAGCCACGCGCGCGTCGAGCGCGTCTACTACCCCGGCCTGGCCAGTCACCCCTACCATGAGATCGCACGCCGCACGATGCGCGGTTTCGGCGGACTGGTGACCTTCCTGCTCAAGGGAGCCGATTGGCGTCAGACAGCCGACGTGGTCGATGCCGTGCGCATTCCGCGTATCGGCCCCAGCCTGGGCGGCGTCGAATCGCTCATCGAGCAGCCGATCCTGATGAGCTATCACGATTTCACGATGGACCAGCGCCGCGCTGTGGGGATTCTCGACAACATGATCCGACTCTCCTGCGGCATCGAGAACACCGAAGACCTGATCGAGGACCTGCGCCAGGCATTGGACCGCTGAGAGTGAGGCTCCGCACGGCGTTGGCGGTTGCCTACTGCGGCTTCCAGGTCCTGGGCACGGGCTTGGGTCCGGCTGGCTGACCGTCCAATTGGGGCACCAGCCAGGCCAGCCCTTCCAGATTGTCGCGCAGCCGCAATTCCGCGTCCGCCGAGGTATGATTCAGGATTCCGATGGGCCCGCGGTAGCCGCTGGCACGGATGGCCCTTAACAGCGTCAAGTCCAGATCGCCCTGGCCCAGCGGCAGGATCTTCTTGCCCTGCTTGTCGCCATCCTTGACCATCCCATTCAAATTCAGCGCGTGCAGGTAAGGGAGCATCTTCTTGAGCAACGCCTCAAAGCGGTCGAGATGGTCGTGGCCGTGGTGCAGGTTGTAGACGATGCCCACGTTGGGCCGATTCATGCGTTGGATGACTGCAATCTGGTTCTCCGGTTCGCCGAACCAGCCTCCATGGTTATACAACTCGACCGTGCAGCCGATCTTGGCCGCCGCATCGGCGATGGAGCCCAAGCGATCGGCGGCCGCCTGAAACGCTTTCTCCTGCCCATCCGGTCCCTCCATAGGCTTCCCGCCCCCTGAGACCCACAGTTGTGTTCGCACCTGGTGCCGTTGAAGAACATCGAGGATCCTCTGGGCAGTCTCATTCAACTGGCTGGGGAACCAGAAGGCGGTGAGCTTGACGTTGTGCCGCTTCAAGGCCTCCAACTCGGCATCGAAGGTCGGCACATGCTCGGCTCGCCAGTCGTAGGCCAGTTGCCGGATGCCCAGCCGCTGGAGCATGGCCGCACGCTCCTCCGGACCGCGTTTGGCCGCATCGAAAGGCACGATGCACCAGGCGACCAGGTTCTCGCGCGCGAAGAGACTCGGCTCCGCCCCCAGGCCAGAACCAGCCCCGGCGCACAACGCGGCGGCGGCAATCAGAAACCACATCGGTCGGCGCCAAGTCGAATCCAGCTTGCAGCAAACGTCGTGTCGCATGGAATCCCTCGTTGATTACGGATCGATCTTGCCGCCGCTGGCCGGCGAGTCCTTCTGCATCATGCGCACGCCGTCATCCTTGATGAGCTTGCGCGTCTTCTTGTCCCAATGACGCGTGCGGACCTTCATCCGGTGCTCCTTGCCGTGGCACTCGTTGCAGGTCTCGTCACGCTGCGTTTCAACCAGCCACTCGCGGTGCAGGTCTCGCTTGCGCAGTTGATCCTCCGGATGACAGGCGATGCAGAAGGCATCGATATCCGCCTTGGCGAACATCCGGTCCGGCGGGATCAGGCCGTCTTCGTCTCCGCTGTGCTTGATCGACTCGCCGTGGCAGCGTTCGCAGCCGACGCCCACGGGCTGGTGCACCTGAGTCAGCTTCTCTTCTTCGTAGTTGGCATGGCACACATAGCAGTACGAATTGTCAGCCGGCTCGGGCTTGGCGGCCGGTTTTGCGTCAGGTACGGCCGGCGATCCGCCCGGCGGGGCCGCCGTTAGCCCCGCCAACAGGGCCGACGCGATCAAAGCCGTGACCGCCACCGGCAGATACGGCCGCATGAAGTGGATCGGGGACACGCAGGGCCCGCGGTGCATCAAACGTACTCCCAATCCTTCAGCCACTGATAGTCGTCCGGCAACCGGGCCCACATTTCCTCGCCCAGGCGGCGCAGCTCGGCCCGTTCCTCGGCGTCCAACTCGCGTCGTTCGCACACAGCGGCCACCATGTTGTCCACCTGGGCCGTGCTGATCAGCCCCGGGATCGGGGCGGTGATCGCCGGATTTCCCAGAATGTAGCGAATGGCCAACCGTGCCTTGCGGTTGTCCTCTTCCACGTGTGTGCTGTCGGGCGAACCATCGCCCTGGAAGATGGCATTGCTGGCAAAAGGCTTGATCCCCAGAAGGCCCACGTCGTGCTTCTTGACCGCGTCGAACAGGCTGTCTTCCGGCAGGACCTTGGACTTGGCCGTGTAGGGAGTGCACAGGACCTGAACCACGTCGGGATAGGTCTCGATGAGCATCTTGGCCCACTTGCGGTCGTGGGTCGACAGTCCGGTGAAGCGGCAGAGCCCCTTCTGGCGTGCCTTGTCCAGGGCCTCGATCATCGCCTCCACATCCGCCTCGCTGTGCGCTCCGCCGCGTTCCAGGGCCATCAGACGCCAAACATCGGCATATTCCAGCTTGCACCGCTTCAGCCCAGCCTCGAACAGCTCCAGCAGCTTCGCGGCCGTGCGGTTGGCCGGCACGCGCAACTCGCTGGCCGGATGCGAATAGGCCAGGTACATCCGGTCGCGGCGGCCTTCCAGCACCTTGCAGTAGGTCTCCGGCTCAGCGTCGCCCGCGAAGTCGATCAGGTTGATGCCCACCTCGATGCACCGGCTGACCACCTCGTGCCGATTCTTCAAGAAGATGCCCATATCGCCGCTGTCGGTTGGGCCGGCATAGGGGTTCACCTGGCCCTTAGCCCCGATCACCTTGTCGATCCGTTTCCAATGCCCGCCCAGCGAGACGGCCGAGACCCACAAGCCGGTCTTTCCCAGCCGTCGGTACTCCATCTGGGAGCTGTAACTGCGAGTGTTCTTGACCTCGACCGGGACGTCGGCCGCACCGGCGGCCACAATGCCGGGATGCGCCGTCAACCCTCCCGCCGCGGTAGCGACGGCTGCGGAGAGGGCCGTATCGCGCACGAATTCCCGCCGTGTGACCTGTCGCTCCAACATGGATCGGCTCCGAAATAGGGACTGGGATTGCGCGAACGATTCAGGCCAAGAGAATCGGGCTGGCTCAGCGTTCGCTGCAGCTACCGTCAGTCTGCCGCCCCATTCGATGGGCGTCTTGAACAATCGCGCAAAAGGCCGGTACAGAAGCGGCGTTCAGACCGCGCCCACGTGATAGCGCCGCCGATACTCCTGCGGCGAAAGCCCCACCTGCCGGCGGAATTCGCGCGAGAAATGGCTCTGATCGCAGAAGCCGTGGGCCACGGCGATTTCCGATATCCGCCGTTGCGTGTGGACCAGGGCGTAGCAGGCCATGCGCACGCGCACACGCCGCAAATACTGCTGGGGCGACGCGCGAAAGGCTTGGTGGAAGGCTCGTTCCAGCCCGCGCACCGAGAGTCCGGCCACGCGCGCCAGCCGCTGGTTGGTCAACGGCTCGGCATAGTGCTGCCGGATACAATGGATCACCTCGCCCAGGGCCACGTTGGGATACAGCCCCTCAACCGCTTCGTCCTGCAAGGGCCGCGTGATGCCCATCGTGGCGATGATCCGCTGCTGGGCATCGGCCAGGGGCAGTTTGTCCGTGACGCTCCAGCCAGCCGTGTGATCGAACCGTCCCACCAGTTCCACGCGGCCCAGCACCGGCTTTCCGCTCAGCACCAGCTCATCGTCGGCGCGGAACTGCTCGGCCAGGTGCAGCGGCGAGAGGTCGTAGTCGGTCTTGCCCAGCACGTCCTCGGGCCGTTCCAGGGAGTAATTCAGCAGGAACCCCCGGTTCACCCAGCGATAACAGCCGGCGCGGTCCTTGATCCAGAACTGCACGCTGGGCAGAAAGTCAAACAGCCGGCACAGATTGGCCGCAATGGCGTCCAATCGCACGTCCACTATCGGCGGATTGGTGCTCCGTCGGGCACTCATTCCGAAAATCCGCTACGGCTGCTTGGGCACCACCAACTCGGGCTTGGCGAAATCTGCGCGCATCTGCGGCGGCAGCATGCGGACCGTGCCTTCCTTGTCGCAGAAATACAGCCGCGATTCGGACGGCTCACGCCCGTGCCCGTCGGCCCAGATGGCGTAGAAATCGGGGTGCGCATGGATCGGCCGGCGGCAATAACCGTGATTGTACTGGCTGCCGGCGGTCATCTGCTTGATTTTCGTCCAGGTAGTCCCGCGATCCGTGCTCGTCCACATGGCGATCTCGCCGTTGGTGTTATAGAGTTGCGGGCCCGGCTCGCTGGGGCCGATGAGCCGCCACAGGTCCTCGCGCTCCAGGTAGATCGAGCCCATGTCGTAGTTGTTGTCGCAGCGGATCGTGCCGCGCAGTTCCCAGTCGCGCCCGTTCCAGGCGGCCGTGGTCCAGATGCGAGGATCGTTGATGGGTCCCGACTCATAGCCGCCGCTGGTGGTGTAGAGCACCACCGGCCGGCCGGCGGCGTCGAAGTTCAGATCCTGCACGTAGACCTTGCGCCCCTCCGCCTCGTAGTCGTGCACCAGGGCCGCATTCTTGACTTCGGTCAATGGCAGTTCCAGCGTCTGCCCCTGCGCGTTCTGCCAGGTGCGACCAAAATCCGAGGTCTCCATGTAATAGAGATTGGTGCGCCAGTTCAGGCCGTTGGGCGAAGGGTGATAGTTGAACGCGCAAGCCACTTTCTTGCCGTTGCACCAACTCACCTGGTAGTGGCCCATGTCGATGGCCCCGTACAGGAAGGGCTCGGTCCAGGTTCGGCCGTCGGGGCTGGTCTGGAAGTGCAGTTTGCGCCCGCTGCGGTACAGCGTCTGCAGGAACAGGAACCCGTGCTCCGGCAGGTACCAGGGCTGCGTGTAGGAGAAGTTCGTGACCAGCACGTTCTGGAACTTATCCACCTCATAGGGTTTCTCGCTCCGCCAGATGTACGACGGCCGCGACGTGCCGTGCGAACTGGAGAAGATCCAGATGTAGCCTTCCTTGTCCATCGACATCACCGGGTTGTCGTGGGCATCGTTGGTCCGCTTGTTCATCACGATCGTGGGCCGCGGCACCATCCCGGTCTTGTGGTCATAGTAGGAGACCATGTGCAGCAGCTCGATCTTGTCTTTGACCGTGCCGCCGTAGCAGAAGAAGGTCTTCTGCACCTCGGGCCGATAGACGGCGAACGGGTTGTGGCTGGAGCAGTAAGTCCCCATCCCGCCGCTGTACTTGTAGACGTACTCGTCGTTCTGTTTCTGGTTGGAGTACCAGATGCCGCGATAGCCGTCGTCCTTGACCGAAGTGTACTCGTCGTTGGGCACTTCCATGCTCAGCGGTTTCTTCTCCTGGGGCTTGGCCTTGATCGTGACCAGCGCGGCCGGCAGGTCGGCCTGGGCCAGGCTCTTCCACTGCTTGCCGGCTAGCGATTGATTGGTCCAGCGGCCCACCAGGGCCGGATGGGACTGCTTGGGCTCGGCCATCAAGGCCGCAATGGCATCGTCGGCCAAGGCCTGGCTGTAGAACCGCACGTCTTCCAGTCGTCCGGTGAAGCTCCGATCGCCCGACTCGATTCCTCCAAGGAACAAGGGGGCGTCGGATTGAGGCAGGCGGCCTTTGGCCGCCGCCGTGGCCTCCAACTTGCCGTTCACGAAGAGCTTTATCTGCTGGCCGTCGTACGTGCCGGCATAGTGCGTCCAAACGCCGGTCGGCGGCAGCGCGACGCTGGCGTGCGTGTACCGGCCGCCCGTGAATTCGACCAGCATCCGCACGCGGTCATGATAGAGGTAGAGGGTGAATTGCTGACCAGCCGCGCCGCGCCCGGCGAGGACCTGCGAGCCTGCGGTGCTCTGCGGATTGGCCCACAGGGCGATGGTAAAAGCATCGGCGTCAAAGGCCTTTCCCGGTTTGACCACGGCCGCCGCGCCGCGTCCCTTGAACTCCACGCCCGGCCCCGCCGGCTCCGCCGCTCCGACCAGTGTCGTCAGGATCAATCCGATGCAACTCGTACACAAAGCCACGCGTGTCATAGTCGTTCACCTGTGGGAGACTTGTGGTGTAATTCTATTTCAACGTCGCCCAAAGCTCCGCCTTGTCGCCGGGCTTCTGCCGCGTGACTTCGGCCTGGGGCTGGACGCTGACCAGGTCTATCGTACCATCTGGCAAGGTGACTTGCACCTTCGCCGGCCTGTCGCCCGTCGTCAGGTCCTTGATCTTCACTTCCGGCCGCTGCTGGTCCGGATAGGGGCAGATGGCGTACACTATCCGCGCCGGCAAGGCGGCTTCCAGGGTGAAGATGGCCGTGGGCACCTCGCGTTTGCCGTGCTCGGGCCGCTTGGCCTTGGGGTCCTTCCAGCTTGGCCGCCAGGACTGGGCGGCGATGAACCCTTGCACCGTGGGCTCGGTCTGGCCCTTCACGATCTTCACTTCCAGCCCCGGTTGGGCCGCCGCGACGACCAGGCAATTCGGCCCCGGATCGATCGTGCGTACCGCCAGACTGGCTGGATCCGTTTCCCCCTCGTCGGCGTTGAAGTGCCACAGCGATTCAAGGCGATGCCGGCCGGAACCGCCGCTGAATTGGTCGACCACCACCCAGTAGCCGGGCTTCACGAACAGGACCTCCCGGCGGTGTACGACCCTGACATCGCGATCTGCCCCGTAGCCTTCGTCATACTGCCCGGCGGCATAGTCCAACTTCGGCCCGCTCCGCCACAGGTTGCTCTCCGGCGGTTTCTGGACCACGTACGTTGCGCGATCGCACTTGCGACGGCATTGCGCCAGACCGTCGACCATCACCGTGTTGTGGGCCGGCGTGTCAATGGTGTACTTGCGCCACGGGCTGGAGTCGTAGGCGTAGTTGCCCGGATCGGCGATCAACTGCTTGCCGAAGGCATGGACCACGATGCTCAGCTTGTCCTCGTGCTGGTGCCCCAGGCCGAACGGCCCGGCGTCCAGCAGCAGATAGCGTGCGTCCGTTTCCCAACCGGACCGCATCACCATCTGACCAGCGTAGGGAAAACAGTGGCTGGCGTGATCGGGCGGCGTGCCCTGTGCGCCGCCGCTGGCTGCCCAACGAAACAGCCCGTCCCCGTACAACTCCGCCGCGGTCTCCATATCCGACAACACACGGTGCAGCCCCCCGTCGTTCAGGGCCGGCGTGTGGCCGTCGGGCATCTGCACCCAGAAGTTGTACTCGAACATCCGCCGCAGTTTGGCGTGATAGTCGCCCGGCACCGGCACGTCGTTCAGTTTCGCCGTCGCGGCCAATCCCAGAAAGTTCTTCAGCGACACCTGATGGTAGCCGGTGGTCAACTCCATCTGCGCGCCGTCGGGATAGACCTGGTTGTCGATTTCGGCATACTGCCGGGCCAGGGCCGTGTCGCGCCAGGTGGCGGCCTCTTTGAATTCCGGCAACAGAATGCCGATGGTGCCCAGCCCGTTGCTCTCCATGGTCAGCCAGTTGCCGGCGCGCGTCGGCCAGACCATCAGGTGCCGGGCGTGCTCGACCATGCTCCGCGTCATGACTGCGGCCACTTCCGGCGTGAAACTGGCCGAGCCCAGCACGCGGTGCAGGCTGTCGGGCCAGGTGGTCGACTGGCGGATGCCGCATTCGATCGTGCGCCAGGTGTAGCTCCCGTTGCCCGAGGCGTTCAGCGGCACCGGGTTCTTGCGCGTCCAATCCAGCAACTGGTCGCAGAACTCCTTGGCATACCGCTCATCGCCCGTGTTCCAATAGGCCGCGGCCAGGGTACGCCAGTGGAAGAAGCGATTGATGGCATAGGTCCACTCGCGGTACTTGTGCGGGTCGGCCGACCAATCGATGTCCGGGCCGAAGTCGTGCCCCTGCATGATGTGCCGGCAGATCAGGTCGGCGGCACCTTCGCGCGGTTGGTCGCTGTTGAGAATCAGTTTGGCCGTGCCACCGGTGGCCTTGGGGGCATAGCACCAGAATTCCAGGGCGTCGAACTCGGTCCAATCGTTGGGAATCTCGCGCAAGCGGGCCGAAGTGCGCACGTTCATCTTCTGCCACTTGCCCGACCGGCGACCCCCGTGGGCATGTTCGTCGCTGGATTCCAGGCCATCCCACTCGCCCACCCCCTGCTCGAAATCCCCCAACACCACCGTCTTCTGCTTGCCCACCAGGCGAATGTCGTCAAAGTACAGCACCGCCTCGGGGTTGGGCTTCTGATTGAACCCCGTGGCGTTGAAACTAACGTAGTCGATCCAGTTCCAGCCGATCGGCTTGCGCGCCGCGCCAAAGTTCTTCTTCTCCAGGCGGAAATGCTTCCAGCCATTCCAGTCGAAGCGGATCGTGCAGGAATAGTAGTCCCAGCCGTCGGATCCGCCGGACGGGGCCTTGGGCTTGGGCGCCGGACGGTCGCGCCAATCCACCGTCCAGCGCGGATAGCGGCGCGCCTTGAGGTGCTCCAGCCAGGCCGTCTTGGCTGCAGCCCAATCCTTCTTCTGCACCGCGACTTTCAGCGACTCCAGTCCGGGATAGTCCAGGTTGATCGCCGTGAACATCTCTTCGTCGGTCAGGCGCGGGCCCTCGACGCGCGGGATCTTCAACAACCGGAAGTCGTCAAAGCAGACCACGGCCTCGGGATTGGGTGTCTGGCCGTAACCGGATGCTGTGAAGCGCAGGGCGTCGATCTGATTCCAGCCGCGCGGCTGCCGGGCCTGGCCCATTTCGGCGAAGGGCACCACGAACTGCTTCCAGCCCGTCCAGCGGCCAAGGTCGAAGCGGTAGGAGTAGTAATCCGGACCGTCGCTCGACTTGTTTTCCGATGTCACGATCATCACGAACGACGCGCCCGGCAGGGCTTTGGCGTTGTACAACCACAG
>CALARR010000156.1 GCA_937889015.1 uncultured Planctomycetales bacterium
CAGCGTTGCGAAGAGTGGATGCGCGATGCCGGGCTGCTCAAGGCTCGCGCCGGCCAGTAAGGAGCCAACCCGAGCAACCATACTGGCAGCGCAGCCGGACCCAAGTCGCCGTGAAGACCTCCCGCGGCGGCGAGACCACCACGGCGTGCAGGGCGCCCATCTGTTGAGCCTCGTTGCAGAACGCTTCGAGCTGCTTTGCGCAAGCCATGTCACTCGTCCCACCAACCCGGATCCGCCCTTGCCTCGGATCTGTGCCGCCGATGTCGTTCGCACCGGCGATGCACGCCCAAGGTCAACCAAGTGTCCAGTGCCCTCTCACAGCTCATTTTGGGGAGGCACCGGCCTAAGTTTGTCGCCTTACGCACA
Organism: uncultured Planctomycetales bacterium; assembly: GCA_937889015.1. Taxonomy (GTDB): domain Bacteria; phylum Planctomycetota; class Planctomycetia; order Pirellulales; family Thermoguttaceae; genus CALARR01. The sequence goes on from CALARR010000156.1 coordinate 367, forward strand.
ACAGGGCCTATTCGACTCCGCGGATCGGCCTCTGCGCTACCCACTTCTCGTGCAGTTCTCTGGGCCAGAGTTCCATTCCCCCTTACCCAGCGGGTCTCGGGCACGGGGAGGATCGCGCTGCATCGGAATCACGGCGGCCTACGAAAACCGCCGCTTGACTCTGTAGTATAGTACGGACCCGATAATATCCGTAGAGCCGCTCCCAGAGCCGTTTGGCACCTCAATCTACCCGGGCCGCTCAGACTGGCGGCGCTTCTGGGATAGGTTCTCAGGAACAAAAACGACTTTGAAATCATCCCCCGCAAAGCCATTGACCAGCGGCCAAGATACGCCAGCGGGCCAAGGCCAGAATCGTCGCCATCGAGGCCGAGATTCGCATCCTCCAAGCACGAGATACAGAAGAAAGGCGCATCCCATGCCAATTTCACTGGACGGCAAGACCACGGTTCGGGAACTTGTAGGTCGATACCCACAGACCCGCAAGGTCTTCGAAGAACACGGAATCGACTACTGTTGCGGCGGAGGTCAAAGCCTGGCCGCCGCGGCCAGCCAACGCGGCCTGACTCTCCCGAACTTGACCCAGGCCCTGGAGAAGGCCCTTACAGCAGTCCCCGCAGCGTCAGCCGACCGGGACTGGTATGCGGCGCCACTCGATGAGCTGGTCGGGCACATCGTCGACGTGCATCACGGTTACCTGCAGCGCGCTTTGCCGCGATTGCGGTTGCTGAGTCGGACCGTCCTGAACGCCCACGGGGAGCACCACGGCGAGATGCTCCGCCAGGTGCAGCACCTGTTCGATACGCTCGACGCGGAGCTCACGCAGCACCTGGCGAAGGAAGAACAAGTCCTGTTTCCCTACATCGTGGGCCTCGAACGGCATGCCCGGCATGCAGAGCCCCGTCCCCATGCCTGCTTTGGATCGGTCTCCAATCCCATTCAACAAATGGAACACGAACACGACAGCGCCGGCACAGTCCTTGCGCAACTTCGCCAGGTGACCAACGACTATCGGCTGCCGCAGGATGCCTGCCCGACGTTCGCCACCCTGTACGAGGAGTTCCAGCACCTGGAAGCCGATCTGCACCTGCACATTCACTTGGAGAACAACATTCTGTTCCCACGTGCCAGCGAGTTGGAGGGTCAACTGCCTGCCGTCAGTTGCTGATTGTGAAACGCATCGAGACGCTCACCCCCGAGAGCCGGATTCCCGGCGGGGGCCCACCTTCTGACAGCAATCCGGGACTGCTGCGAACCTCAATATGAGTTCCCTCTGCTGTCTGCATCTTCCGGTGGAAAACTCGTATTCGGCCCGGGCCTACTGGCGGGCGAGTGGCTGAGTGCGTATTCTGTGGCAGCGGGCCTGCTGCAACCCCGTCCCCGGGAGTGCCGCCGGACGACAGGGAGAGGATCGCACCAACGCCAGTCCGCAGAGCGTGGAGGTCCACGCTGCCAACGATCGTTCCGCGGCCGCGGAAACCCTGAACTCCAGTCCGGCTGGACGTCAGAACGAATCGCGGTCATCCGCTGCATCGACACCAATTGGTTCCCCCATCTTCCACGTCGCCCAGAGTGACTTCGGAGGTAGCCGTGCAACACGTGAGACGACTGGCGGCCGCACTCGTACTAACCGCGGCTATGGGATTCACCGCAACCTCAATCTGCGGGGAAAGGCCTGCGAAACAGGACTCGGCAGCCAGCCCAGACACCACACAGAAGCCGGATCTGCCCTCAGTCAAAGGCCATCAGGTGTGCGACGAGTTCTTCAAGTGCCAGCAGTTGGTCGACTTCGTAGCGACACATGCCCTTGCCGAACAGCGAACGAAGAAACCGCGCATGCACTTCGCCGACACGATCTCCGGTCGTCCCTTTTCCAAGGACCCGGCCGTGGTGAAGTTCAAGGGGCAATACTGGCTCTACTATTCTCTGCCGCCCTACGAAGGCAAACCGACCGCCGGTTGGAGCATCGGCGTGGCCACCAGCCACAACCTGGTGGATTGGCAGAAGGCGGGCGAGTTGACCAACACGGGCGAAGCCGAACAGCGAGGCTTCTGCGCGCCCGGCGCGATCGTTCTCAAGGGGAAAGTACACCTCTTCTACCAGACCTACGGCAATGCGCGCAAGGACGCCCTCTGCCATGCCTGGTCCGAGGATGGGCTGCACTTCCAGCGCAATCCGACCAATCCGGTCTTCCGTCCCACAGGCGATTGGAACTGCGGACGTGCCATCGACGCCGACGTGATCGCGTACAAGGGACGCCTGTTGATGTACTGGGCCACGCGCGACCCGGATTTCAAGGTCCAGATGCAGGGTGTCGCCGCGGCCCCGCTGGACAGCGACTTCGGCCGGGACAAATGGACCCAGCTCAATCCGGGCGGACCGATCCTCAAGCCGGAACTGCCCTGGGAAGGCCAGTGCATCGAAGCGGCCGCCATGGCCCTGCACGATGGCCGGCTGTTCATGTTCTACGCGGGCAACTACAACAATCGTCCCCAGCAGGTCGGCGTGGCTGCCAGCGACGACGGCGTCCATTTCACCCGGCTCTCGCAGCAGCCTTGGCTGCCCAACGGACCGCCGGGAAGCTGGAACGCCAGCGAGTCCGGGCATCCCTTCATCGCGCGTGACGACGATGGGCAGCACTACCTGTTCTATCAGGGCAACAACGACAACGGCCGGACCTGGTACCTCTCCGTTGTGCCGGTCGACTGGAAAGACGGCAGGCCCATTCTGGCCGAACACAAGTTGCCAGGCCGGTAAGCGACGCACGCCGGCGTCGCCCTTGCTTCTTCCGCGCCGGCGTGCGGGCCAACACGGCCGTCAGTGGCCCTGGGCCGTGTCCGGCTGCACGTACAGGGCACTGAAGCGGATCTTGGTGTTCTGCTCACCGTCGAACAGGACGCGCAAGCGAATCCGCTCCGGCAGGCCGCTGATCGCCGGGCGCCCGTTCCACAACACCGGCGTGTGAAAGCCGCTCTGACTCACCACGGCCGCATGTTTGCCCGAAAACTGCGGCAAAGGGCGTTCCTGGCTGTCAAGCAACTCGATCTTCAGCCGGGCCTCGTCGCCCAAGCCGTCGGCGTTCGCATAGAATCGGGTCGCGGCACCGGCCTTCGTCGCCACCGCGGTTGTGATGAACTCGCTCTGGATGACCGGCAATTGGTAGTTTCCCTTCCCTTTGCCCGCCTCCTCCACCACCAGCTCGCCAAAACGATCGCGAGGCAGGACAGCGATGCCGACTCCCCCGCGCTTGGGCGCATCTTTCCAATGCCGGGGATCCCAAGCGCCGTAGTAGATCCAGGTCTCGTCGCCGATGTTCTCGAATCCCTGGCCTTGCAACAGCCCCCCCTGGTCCCAAGCGCCGTCCGGGCCGCGTTCGAGAAAGGTCCACTCGTGCGCCGGCTCGCGGAATTCGACGCCATCGTTGCTGACCACGAACCCCAGGTCGATCGTGATATCCTTCCACTCTTTTGCGCCGTGCCAGCGTCCATACACGCCCAACAGCACGTTGCCGCGATTCCACACGCTGATGCCCTCGTGCGTCTGCTCGCCTTCCAGGCTCCGGCCCGGTCCCAACAGCGTATGCTGCGGCGTGCGAATGAAGCTGATGCCGCTGGTCTGCGACCAGTTGACGAAATCGGCCGAGCGATAGGTGCGCGCCACTCGGCCGTGATAAGGACGCGTGGCGTTCATGGCATTCTGGCCGGAGGCGTAATACATGCCGTCCCACCGATACAGCCCACCACAGGGCTCGAAATGCACGGCGGGCAGCACCAGGTCTTTCTTGGACAACTCCGCCTGGATTGGCCTGACCGCAGTGAGAAGCTTCCAGCGCAGGCCATCCGCACTGGCAAATGGCGCCAGCGTGCCCAGCCGCGTCTGGTGGCGAAAGTACACATGGGCGGTCATCTTGTAGCGCCGCTCGGGGTCCGGATCGCTTGGATCGGACAACACCTTCAGGTTCACGAATCCCAACGGCCCCGGTTCCATCAGAACAAGATTGTTGTGCTTGTTGCCGCCATACTCCACCAGTCCCAAGTCGGGCTTGATCCAGTGCAAGCCGTCACGGCTCTCGGCATAGGCTGGGCGCCATCGCGCCGAGGCCACCTTGTTCGCGGCATCGTCGTCAAAGGCGACATACCACATGCGGTACTTGCCCCCTTCGCGAATTACCGAGCCGTAGAACTGCACCCCCATCGCGTCGGGCGTGCCCGGCTTGCCGCGCTGCAGCACCGGATTGTCCGGATGCCGCTGGGGCGTCCGCATCTGGAGTCGCAGGTTCTGCGAGAAGGGAATCGCGACCTGGTCAAAGGCGAACAAGGCAACGCTGGCGGCCTCGTCGAAAACCCTGCCCGCTGCCTGTCCGGCCGCCTGCGCGTGCGGCCAAGCCAGTCCAGTGGCCAGAGCCAAAGCGCAGACTGCGATCCGTTTGCACCCGTTGTGTTGAACGACGCCGTTCGTATTCATCATGATGGCCACCTTCGGCAATAGAAACAAATCCGGGCTTTGGGCTACGACGGAATGCGTCGCCCCTGCTCCAGGCTACCAGTCCTCAGGGCCAAATCCCGAGCGACGCTTGGTAGGTGACTCATAGAAGCAGGAGGCGATGTGGAACTCGCGCACCTTGCCCGGCGGAATGGCGATCTCGACAATCGTGCCGGGATTCCTCCGAAGCTGGTAGCCGTCCGTGGCGGACTCCTGGAGCAGGTGACCGTCAAGGCGAATCTCTTTCACTTCGGCGTCATTGTACGGCACAACGAGCACGACCTGCTTCTTGCGGATCTCGGCCGCGGCCGGATCGTCGCTCACCAGCCATTTCATGAACCGCAGCAAACCCGTGCCCGCGTTGAGTTCCTTGCCAACGTGGCAGGAGGTCAGCAGCGCAACCTGCTTGTCCTCGTCAGGGACGCGATAGTCGCTGATCCGGCCCATGAGGATCGGCCGACCGCCGGGCGTCACGCCGCGCTGCATGGCGCGGAACGCATGCGGATACTGGGTGACCCACTTGCGGAACCCGTCCTGCAACTGCTCCGGTGAAGGATGCTCCAGCACGGTGAACTTTGGTTCCGCCTGAACTGGCTTGCCCCACAAGTCACCGATCAAGAGCACGGCCAGCAGCAGCCCGGCGGGCCTTCTGCATGCACTGCGAGTCATCGCGTATCTCCTGAAATCCAACGGGCGAGCGTCACGGCCTTCATGGGCAGCGCGCCATGTACCGGCTGTCGATACGCTGGCCGCAGCCTCCCGACCTCATTTTACAGTCTCCCAAACCGCTCCACCAACTCGCCCATCAACGCGATGCGGCTTTCGTCGGCGCCCGGCGGCACCTGGTCGCCGGCATTGGCGATGAAGCGCGCGCTCTGTTCGCGTTGATCCAGCCACTTTCGGACAGCGCTGACAAACGTCTCCTGGGGCACCGTGGGCATCCACAGGTCTGGCGACACGCCGCCGGAGAGGATGAACCGCTCGCCGGCCTCAGCCCGGCACTCGGCGGCGGAAAGGTCGCCCATCGGCGACGGCGTGACCGCATCGGCACAGTCGGCTCCCACATCACGGATCATGCGGATCGCCCCGCGCAGCCGCCCGTCGATGTGCACCGCCACGAACTTGCCCGCGCGGTGCAGGCGGCCAATGGCCTCGGCATAGTAGGGGCGCGACCAGGCGTCGAAGAAGGCCGGCGGCTGGACATCGCTGGAGAAGTTGTCGCCCATCACGATCACTTCCGCCGGCGATTGGCACACCAGGTCCACCAACTCCAGGTTGTTGGCGTTCACTGCGTCGATCGTTTCCTGGAGTAACCCGGGGCAGTCGCTGGTCGCGTAGACCACCCCTTCGATGCCCATCCAGTAGTGCAGCAGATAGCCCATGGCACTGTAACCCAGGGGCAGGTAGACCACGCCGCAGTCCCCCACGCGGTCGACCCACTGCCGGTAGCGATCCCAGCGCGGCCGGAAGCCGCGTGCGCGCATCGCGTAGGCGAACACGCGCAGATCATTCTCGCTGCGGATGCCCCACTGCTTGATTCCCCAGGCGTAGGTTTGCGCGCTCCAGACACGCACGCGCTGGATCGAGCCCAGCGGGGTCTCCAGCCGCCAGATGATCTCCGACGCGTCGGCCGGGCCGCGTTTCTCGACACTCGCACGCACGTCGCCCGGGTAGTCGACGGCGAAGAATCCCGCCAGGTTCGGCATGTAGAACCCCACGTTCATCTGCCGGTGGTAGTCGATCAGAGCGTACTCGGGCTCCTCGTAGGCCACGCTCAAATCCCACGGCAGGCGATGCCGGTGGTAGAACCAATGCGACAGGTCGAGCATGTAGGGCACGACGTCGGGCGTCTGGCCCCGGTACACGGCCAAGATGCGGTCGCGGATGTTCATCGGGTCATTGCCCCGTGTCTCGGCATTTTGATCGAGCCCCAGCTCGCTGATGGAGCGAGGGCCGGCCACCGACCGCAACTCGGTCGCGAGGGCCCGCCTTCCCGAAAGCCGAATGGCCGTTGGGTATCGGCGTCAACCAGGCAAACCATAGACTATCGCCAGTCGGCCCGGCTTTCCATGGCGCAGACGCCGAACAAGCGGCGCGGCACGTTCCCGCCATTCGGACGAACCGGCGGCTGTATCGCACGCCAAGGGGCGGCCGACAAATGCCTTTCCGATCTCTTGTGTACTCCTCTCGCTCCGCGAAAGGGAAGACATCTCGCGGAGCGAGAGGAGTACGGAGAGCCATTCTTCGGCCGGCCCCAAGTATCACCGACCACGGCACTTACGAACAATCGCCAAATACCCGTTTTGCCCGATTGACAACGCGTGCGCGCCGGCAGATGCTGAATCGCTTGCCAGGTCACCACCTTCAAACCCAGCGCATGCAGACCATGAACACCCCTGGACAGCCGATCGGCGTTGCGACGTCCGCCCCGTTGAGTTCCCGCTCGCTCATGCAGGCCGCGATGCGGCATGAACCCACACCGCGCATCGCCTGTATGCCGCAGATCTGCTACGACATGGCGTTGCGGGTCTACGCAGCCCAGGAGGGCGGCGACTGGCTGCAAGGTCTGGCTCGCTGTGCCGAGAACCCGGCCCTGGTCTACGACGCCGTCATTCGGTTGGTCGAGGAAGTCGACTGCGACGGGCTGCGCCTGTTCCTGCCGGCCGACGCGTTGAAGATCCAGCGCCAGGGCGACGACCTGGTTGTGGTCGATCCCCAGACGGCCGAGCGCCGCGGGAAGCTGGACACCCAGGGCGGCGGGGCCTTTGTGCCCGATCGCCGGCCTCCGCCCGTGGAAACGCTTGCCGAGGCGCGCACGCGGCTCGACCAGATGGTCGCCGCGGTCACCGACGACAAACTGGAACTGCTGCACGCGGCGCGTCAGCGCGTCCCCAGCCGCTTCGTGGCCTCCGTGCCCGGCGGCATCACGATGAATACCTATACCGAGCTTCGAGGGCGCCAACAGGCCATGATCGATCTGGTCGAGCGTCCCGAGTTCGTGGCCGACGTGATGCAGATGCAGGCCGAGGCCATCATCCGCCGGGCGGAGAAGCTGCTCGCAACGGGCATCGACGTACTGTACATTGGCGACCCCGCGGCCAGCGCCAGCCTCATCAGCCCGCGGCATTTTGAGCAGTTTTGCCTGCCCGCCTATCAAACGTTCTGCCGCCAGTTCCGCGAGCGGATCTTGATCTACATCCACGTCTGCGGCAAGTCGGGGCCGATCCTGGAGATGCTGGCCGACACCGGTGCGCATGTGGTCGAGCCGCTGGATCCGTTGGGCGGAGTGAGCGTGGCCGACGCCAAGCAAAGGATCGGCGGCCGCGTGACGCTGATGGGCGGGGTCAATACGCTCACCCTTGCCAACGGCACCCCGGACCAGGTTCGTGCCGAGGCGATCCACAAATGCCACGAAGGCGGACCGCAAGGTTACATCCTGGCTGCCGGCGACATGGTCCCCCCGGCAACGCCCCTGGCTAATCTGCAGGCCTTCGTTGACGTGGCCAGGCACAGCCAGTGGCGCGACGGCTGATCGCCGCCGAGGAGCCGGCAAGGCCTTATTGATATGGATGCCGGCGCAGCCGACGATCGGCATTCCTTCCGGATTCCATTGTGCCGGCTGAAATCCGGGGCTCGCGAGCGGAACGGTCATCGGCAATCCGGACCTCAGTAAGAACCTATCCGAGTGCAGTGAATCACAATTGAGGGGCCGTATCGTAGGCAGCCCAGGATGACTGGGTGCTATGCCCAGCGCGTGCTGCGCGGCGGTTGGGGCCTGCTATGCAACGCCCCGCGAGAATGCGATGCGCGTTGCTTGCTGTTGCATCGACATAAGCCGTTGAGCAATTTCGCGTTATGTCGTGCAACGGTTGGCCTCGCAAAGCAGCTCTCATGGCGGGGTTGTTGCATCTGTTCAGGGGGCCGGGGGAGGTGGGATTTTGGAT
>CALARR010000157.1 GCA_937889015.1 uncultured Planctomycetales bacterium
GGAAGGGCTTTTCGCCGTCGAAGAGGCGATTGCCGCGGCGCGTGATGAAGTGGGCAAATTCCTTGTCGGCGGCGCCGGCTGGAACGGCCATGGCGGCCACCAGGACGGCCAGCAGGCCGGCGCAAAGGAAGTCGCGGGGATAGGCTGCCGAGGGCGTGTGGTTTCTCATAGTCTTGTTATTTCCAGACGGTTCACGACGGAGCGGGCTCGCGGCGACTGACGTGAGCACAAGCCGTCGTGGGCTCATGAGCCTTGGTGTTGACGCGTTGTCTTGTATTGCTCGAGCAAAAAGATGGCCGTGGCGAATTGCGGTAGTTCCATCTCGAACTGATCGATATTCTCGCCAAGGACCTTATTGGTCGTGATTTCCGTTACTTGCTTGCACCGCGACGGCAACTTGACGTGCTTCGTGCCGGCCGTTCGCGTGTGGATCATCAGCCACGATTCGTTGGCCGAAACCACATCGCCCGAGGCGAGATACTGATGGACGCCGGCGCGAGTGCAGACGCCGGCCAGCAGGTCGGCCGGAACGCCCGCCACGGAGCTGAAAAGCGAGGTCCATCCGTCCATCGCCTTTTCCGCTAGCACGACCTTGTTATCCAGGTTTCCCACGCCGACGGCCAACGGGCGCACGCCTTGCTCGGGTTTCACCGTGAAGATCGACTTCTGCAGCTTGTCGATCCCGAATGGGCGATTCGTTGCGGTGAGCACGCCTTGGAGCATGCCTTCCGAGGTCTGCTCGAACCGGAATCCGGTCAAGTCTTCCATTCGCTCTTGGGACAGGTCCTCTTGCGACACGTAGCCGGGCGCGTAGAACCACACGAGCGTGCGATCCTTCGACTGCAGGCGCTTGATGGTTTGTCGCTGGGCATCGGTCAAGTAGAAGCAGTCCAGGAAGACGTAGACCTTGTAGTCGCGGTCCTGGATGGCCTCCAGGTCGTCGATCAGATACCAGTCGAACGGAGCGCCCGTCTGGTAGAACTGGCCCATCTGGTCGTGATAGAGTCCCCAGCCGATTTCGTTTTCGGGCGACTTGCGATAGCCCAGGTAGAATTCGCTTTCCGGGGCGGAAATCACGGCGACTTGGGCGTTGCGACGCCGGGAATGGTTCATCGAGACGTCGGCCCAGTGCTTCATCCGTCCGACGGCGTCGACCAGCGCCGGGTCGCGGAACCAACCGCCGTTGAGGTCCATATACCACAGTCCGACGCCGTGCGTGACCGTGTTACCGAACTCGCGATAGAGCACGGCCTTGGACTGTTCCTCGTTCTTGGCGTGCGCGCGGCGGTCGGGCCGCGGCTTCAACCGTTCGAGGTGCGTTTGATCGTCCCCCTCGTCGAAGAACAGCTTGCCGTGCAAGGTGGCGCTGGCGAGGTATTGGCGCATCTGCCCGTCTTCGCCCAGGTCGCGGCGGTTGTAGGTGTGCGGCGACGAGAGCATGTCCACGCTGTCCAGGCGCAGCAGGGCACTGGTGGCCCGATGATCGCACTCGATGGGCCAGTTCTGGTCCTGCGTATATCCGTAGAAAACAAGCGTCAGAAGCCGGCCGCCGCTGGCTTGTTTGACAATCCGGCAGAAGTGGTCGAGCATCCGCACGACGACCTGATTGTGGCATTCGAAATAGTCCATCACCGCGCGCGATTGGGCCGGATCGCGCCAAGCGCCGGACGTCGTGCGCGTCCGCTGTTCGAGGCGGGGCACTTGAACCGTTTCAAAAGTGAGCCGATCATCCTTCCAGGCTTGGCGCAGGCGAGAGAGAGCGCCGCCGTACTTGGTGCGCGTGTAGTCGGCCAAGGCACGACGCATCGGCTCGGCGAGATCGGAGCCGGCAGCCCGGTCTTTCTGATACGCGTCCCAATAGAAGTTCTCGCCCCACGGCCCGTTGGTCACGTGGATTCCCAACAGGTGGCGACCGTAGTCAGCTTGGAGCATGTGACGCACGGCATTACGGTAGGCGAGGCCGACTTCATCCAAGCACTTTTGGGAGGCGAAGGACTCCCGGGGCGTGATGGCCTTGCCATTGTCGTACTTGCACAGCTCGTCGGGGTTCTGCGCGACCCACCACTTGGGTGCGGTGGCGAACAACCGGGGCAAGCAGCAGGCCTTGGGGTTGAAGCGGAGCAGCTCATGAATGCCGTCGTCCAGGAAAGCGAAATCGAAGCGGTTGGGCGCGGCCCAGTAGGGATGCTCGTAATGCTGGATGGAGCGGAAGAAGCTGAACAACTCGATTCCTTGCTTGGAGAATTCCTGGACCTCGTAGTCCAGTGGATAGGACTGCCAGAAGATCATCGGCGGCAGCGGATGTCCGTCTCTCCAGAGCGTGGGCGTCCCGCGAAAGTCTTTTACCTCCCATTGCGCGCGGGCCGGCAGATCGACGACGCCGAACAACGCGACGGCCAGCAGCATCCAGATCGAGGCCCGGCGTCGTCCGGCGCGCATGCGGACCGGATGGCAGGTCCTCGGATTTCCTGGAGCGCTGTTGGCCATAGGGCTGAACCTCGATGCTTCGATCGTTTGTAGGTTTGTCTGGCCGTGACTGGGATACTGGCGTTGTGGGGCGGCGGCGTCTTTGCGACCGCGGCGTGCCCTCACCCCCTGCCCCTCTC
>CALARR010000158.1 GCA_937889015.1 uncultured Planctomycetales bacterium
GGGTTGCTTGACCTCGGGTTGCTTGACCTCGGGTTGCTTGACCTCGGGTTGCTTGACCTCGGGTTGCTTGGCCTCGGGTTGCTTGGCAGTGCCGCCCGAACTGGTTTCGGGTTTGGCCCCCTCCTTCTCAACCTGCATTGCCGCAAAACGGAACGGGCTGGCGCGGCCCGCCGCCGACTGCTTCTTCTCCGTCGACTTCTTCTCTTCCTTCTTCTCGGTGCCCGCTTTCTCGTCCGGTTTCTTCAGCGTCGGCAACTTGGCGCCGCTGTCGTTCTTCTCCGGCTTCTTCGCTGCGGGTTTGTCTTCCGCCGGCTTCTTGACGGCCGCCTTCTTTTCGGGCTGGGTCGTTGTTGTGGATGATTGGGGGGGCGTCGCGGCCGGCTTGGCTTCCGTCGCAGGTTGTTTGGCGTCCGTTGTTGTTGGCTTGGCCGGGTCCGTCCCAGCCCCCTCGACCGGTTTGGAAGCTTCGCTCTTGGGCGTCTGCTCATCGTCTACCTTGGGCAACTCACGACGGACGTATTGTTCCTTGTTCTTCTCGTAGTATTGGGCGATCTCCTCGTCCGTGATCGACTTGGTGTCGACGAACTTCTCGTAATCAGCCTTGAAATACTCCACCGTCGCCTGATACGGCACTCGGAAACCGGGCGTGGGCGATTCAGGCTGATAGGCCTCCTGCTTGTGTGATTCGAAGAATTTCTCAAGAGCGACTGGATCCGGGTCTCCAACCTTGCTCACGAACTTGGCCACACTGATCGGCGCCAACTCCGCGCGCATGCGGCGATTGAGCCGCTGATAGTAGTCCCACCGTTGCGCTGGCGTTGACGACGCAATGCTCATATAGAACATCTGTGCCACGCGCTGGGCCATCAACTCGTTGCGCAATGCCTCGAACACCGTTCGTTCTGCCTGCTGCGCGTTGCCCAACTTCAGCCCGGCCAAAATCTCTTCCCATTGCTTCCCCTGCAGGCGACTGACGGTCCTCGCCTTCAGATAGCTCTGCAAAGTCTCATCGCTGATGACAATCCCCAGGTCCTTGGCATACTGGACCCGCAACCACCGTTCACCAGCCGCTCGCTCCGTACGCGGGCCGAACTCGTTTTCCAACTCGTTGGCGATTTGCATCCGCAGCATCTCTGGGTGCGCATTCGCCCCCAGCATCGGCAGGTACGTCTCCAGCATGGCCCGTTCCAGGAAGTTCAACGCCAGATTGTGTTGCCACAATTGCTGACTCACTTGCCTTTCCGTAAGGGACCCATAACGTGTTGTGCTGATCATCACCGGGTCCGAACCGGCTCGCCCGCCAATGCCCGAAACCTGCATAATGAGCGGTATGAACACGAATGCGAACATGGTCAAAATCGTGAGCGTGGCGATCAACACGCGCTGGTGTTTGCGGAAAATGCTGAACGGGCTGGCCATGCGGACAAATCCTTCTGAGGTGGGGGGCCGACGCAAAAGTCGGCTTGACAGGCCTAGTCGCTAGGTATAAATGCCTACAAACAGCTCGGACCTCGTCACTAGGACGGAAACTGGCAATTCTAGTGGCGATTGCCGTAAATGCAATCCCAGTAGGGCGCTTCAGAGGCGGCACCTTCCGGCATTACGCCGCCAGACGGTACCGTCCGAGGACACGACAGGGCCTGTCTCACCAGTCAGGGCGGGGCCTGACCGGGTCGTTTGGAATTTTTTTCGCGGGCCGCGGTATCTGCCGTGCCGGTTGTATCAAGGGCACCACCTAATACAATTCGGTGCCCATGTGTGGCACCCGCTCGCGGTTCCAGTCAGAACAGGTTGCGCGATTGAGGAGGGGCGTGGGGGTCCGATTTACGAAACGGGCCTGCCCAAGCTGATAACTAACTGACGAACGCCAGTTTTTTTATCTGGTTTGCCCAGTTTACCCCGGTTATTGAAATGGCCAAGAGTAGAGCAACTCAAGACGGACCCCACCTGTTGATCGTTGAGTCGCCGGCTAAGGCTCGAACGATCGCCAAGTTTCTGGGTAACCAGTATGTCATCGAGGCGAGCATTGGCCACATCCGGGACCTGCCACAGGGGGCTAAAGAGATTCCGAGCGAGTACAAGGGAGAAGACTGGGCCTACCTCGGAGTGGACGTCAACAAGGGTTTCAAGCCGGTCTACATCATCCCCCGAGAGAAGCTCAAGCAGGTCCGGAAGCTCAAGGACGCGATGAAGCACGCTTCGGACCTGTACCTGGCGACGGACGAAGACCGCGAGGGAGAAGCCATCAGTTGGCATCTCTGCCAGGTGCTGCAGCCTAAGGTGCCCGTCCATCGGCTCGTGTTTCACGAAATCACCGAGGAGGCCATCCGCGAAGCCCTGGAATCCCCGCGCGCGGTCGATGAAGACCTGGTCAAAGCCCAGGAGACACGCCGCATCATCGACCGTCTCTACGGCTACGAAGTCTCGCCGCTCTTGTGGCGCAAGGTGCGCCCTCGGCTCTCGGCGGGACGTGTGCAAAGTGTAGCTGTGCGTTTGATCGTCCAACGCGAACGCGATCGCATGGCTTTCGTCGCGGCTGGCTACTGGGACCTCTTGGGCGCCTTCGCCAAGAGCAGCGGCGAATCGTTCGAGGCGACGTTGATCTCCGTCGATGGGCGTGCGATTCCATCCAGCCGGGATTTTGATTCCTCCACCGGCCGACTCCGCGATCCGAACCGTGTCCTGCTCAATGCTCAAGCCGCCGAATCGCTGGCCGAACGATTGCGTAGCAGCGAATTTCAGGTACAGGACCTGGAGGACAAACCGTACACCACCCGGCCCTACCCACCTTTCACCACCAGCACCTTACAGCAAGAAGCCAACCGCAAGTATGGCTTCACCGCCAAGCATACGATGCAGGTCGCCCAGGGACTGTACGAGACGGGGCACATCACCTACATGCGAACCGACTCCACGAACCTGGCGGCTGTGGCTGTTCAGGCCGCGCGGGAATTGATCGCTTCGCAGTACGGAACCGAGTATCTTCCGCAGCGGCCAGTGGTCTATCAAACCAAAGTCAAAAACGCCCAGGAAGCCCACGAAGCGATTCGACCGGCCGGCCACCCTTTCGACTTCCCGGAATCGCTTCGCAACTCGCTCAGTCCGGATGCCTTCCGCTTGTACGACCTGATCTGGAAGCGGACTATCGCCAGCCAGATGACCGAGGCTCGTGGACACCGGATCGTCATCTTGCTGGAGTCGCAAGGGGCTGTCTTCCAGGTCAGCGGCAAGACGATTGAGTTTCCCGGCTACTTGCGCGCCTATGTCGAAGGCTCGGATGATCCCGAGGCGGAACTGGCCGACCGTGAAGTTCTGCTGCCAACCATCAGCGTGGGCGAACGCCTGATTTGCCGCCAATTAGAGGCCAAATCGCATACCACGCAACCGCCCAATCGGTATAGCGAAGCCGCGCTCACTCGCGCCCTGGAAGAAATGGGCATCGGCCGACCGAGCACCTACGCCGCCATCATCGACACGATCCTGGCTCGCGACTACGTGTTCAAGAAGGGTAATGTCCTCGTGCCCACCTGGACCGCCTTTGCCGTGTCGCAGTTGTTGGAGCAGCACCTGCCCGGGTTGGTCGACTATCAATTCACCGCCGAGATGGAGGATGAGTTGGACGCCATCAGCCGCGGCGAATTGGGGCAAGAGGAGTACCTGAGGCAGTTCTACTTCGGTAACGCCCATCCTGGCCTCAAGCAGCAGTTGCAGCATAAGGTCGACGAGATCAACGCCCGGGACGTGAATCGCATCCCCCTGGGCAAGCCGGCCGCCGAAGGAGAACGAGGCCAGGAGATCTTCGTTCGCGTGGGGCGTTACGGGCCGTTCGTTGAACAGGGTGAACGTCGTGCGAGCCTCCCTGACAAGATGCCGCCCGATGAACTCTCTGTGGAGAAGGCGCTGGAACTGCTGGACAAATCGACCCAAGCCGAAGAGCCTCTAGGTATCTGTCCGCAGACCCAGAAGCCCGTCTACTTGAAGTTGGGCCGGTTCGGCCCGTATGTGCAACGCGGCACGGCCGAGGACGAGGAGAAGCCGCAAAACGCTTCCTTGCTGAAAGGCATGCAACCCCAGGACGTGACGCTCGACGTGGCCTTGAAACTGCTTTCCCTGCCGCGGACGTTGGGCTCGCATCCGCAGAGCAACGAACCGGTAGTGGCGCACAACGGACGCTTTGGTCCCTATGTGAAGTGTGGCGAGGAGACCCGCTCCTTGACCGATGGTCTCTCGCCGTTGGACGTCACGCTGGAGCAAGCCCTGGAACTGCTCGCCCAGCCTAAGGTTCGGCGCGGGGCGGCGCGACGTCGCGGTCCGCTGAAGACGCTGGAGGTCTCGCCTGTCACCGGGCAGCCCGTGCAGATCATGGAGGGCCGCTTCGGTCCCTATGTCACCGACGGAGAGACCAACGCCTCCTTGCCACGGGGGGCAGTGCCCGACGAAATCACTCTGCCGTTCGCCCTGGAACTCCTCCGCAACCGGGCCGAGAAACTGGCCTCAGGCGAAGCGCGCCCGGCACGCGGTCGCGCCGCCGCGTCACGAAAGACGACGCCGAAGAAGGTGGCTGCCGAGAAGACAGTCGCCAAGAAGTCGCCCGCCAAGAAGGCTGTCAAGAAAGCCGCCAAGAAGGCTGCCTCCCCGCGCAAAAAAGCAAAGGACTGAATTCGTGCTCTGATCCGGCCGGCGGGCCGGCGCGACGCTGCCTTGATCCCGAGCACGTCTTCGGTACCTGCGGTGGCCTTTTGCCGTCGATACCGTGGGAACACGCCGCCCGAATCGCTGCACGTCTGCGCGGCACGCGCTAGTTGATCACGTTCCGCAACGCCATTCCCGCCAGGGCTCGCCGGCAGGTCTCGGCCGCCTTGCGCCGCATCTCGCTTCGCCCGTCTTCGCAATACCAGGCCAGGTGGGGATTGAGGATCAGCCGATGATGGGCCGGATGCTGCGGATCACGCCAGGCGGCCAGCAGCGGGTCGTCCGCTCGCGGCGGCTCTTGCTCCAGGACGTCGATCCCAGCTCCTGCCAATTGCCCGTTCAGCAGAGCGGCCGGGAGGGCCCGGCAATCGACCACCGCCCCCCGAGCCGTGTTGATCAGGTACGAACCGCGCGGCATGACGCCGATGGACTCGGCATTCATCAAGTGGCGGGTCTCGTCGGTCAAGGGACAGTGCAGGCTCACGACCAACGACGGCTCCAGTAACTCGCGCAGGGTCTCGAGGCGACGGATCCCCAAGGCCTTGTCATACCCGTCCGGCTTGTAGGGATCGTAGAAGACCACGTTCATCCCCAAGGCCTTCCCGCGCAGCGCCATGCCGGTGCCGATACGTCCCAAACCCACGATTCCCAGCACGCGGCCGCGCAGCCGCACCAAAGGCGCCGCCATCTGGTAGGACCAGTCCTCCTCGCCCGTCTGCAACCGGGAATTGGCCGCGTGAATACCACGCGTCAACGACAGCATCAGTCCCAAGGCCGAGTCGGCCACTTCCTCCGATCCATAGTCGGGGACGTTCGCCACGGGAATACCAGATTCGCGCGCCGCTCGCCAGTCGACGTTGTCGTAGCCCACGCCTCCGCGCACGATCACGCGGCATCGCTCCAGACGACGAATCGTCGATGTCGTGAGCGAGACCTCGTGATACACGATCAAGGCATCCGCCTGCTCCACCCGCCCCAGGAGTTCGCTCTCGCAATGGGCGTGCAGCGCTGTGACCTCGACGTGTTCGCCAAGGACCTCACGTTCGGGCAGCAACTCGTCGTGCAGCAAGTCGGTGATCACCACTCGGAGACGGTCGCTCATGCGCGAAACCTCGTCTGTTGTCGGAGGTCAAGGGCTTCCGGCCTGTTTCTGAAACTCGTTGGTCAGCGATTCCCAGCGCGCCACCATGGCCTGGACGCGATCCGGTTCCTGGGCCGCCAGGTTGTGCATCTCCGAACGGTCATTGCGAAGATCGTACAGTTCCCATGCATCGCCGTCCTCGCGTGCGGAGACCACCTTCCAATCTCCGACGCGCAGGGCGCGATTGCCTTGATGATTGAAGTACAACCCATCGCGATTCAAAGCCCCATCACGGGCCAGCGTCGGGATCAGGCTGCGGCCCGGCAACGGTGGCCCGCTGCCAGCCGAAGTGGCGTCGGACTTCGCCCCCGCCGCCTCCAAGACCGTGGGGACAACATCGATCACGTGCCCCACGTCGTGTCGCCACTGTCCGCGATCGGTAATGCCGGCCGGCCAATGTACGATCAAAGGTGTAGAGATTCCTCCTTCGTGGACCCAGATCTTGTGTCGCCGGAAAGGCGTGTTGCCCACCGTCGACCATCCGGGTCCCAGGCAAAGAAATGATCGCCATGAGCCGGGCCTCGCCGCTGGGTCGTGGCCTTCCCCGCGGACCATCACTGTGGCATCGGTCCCATTGTCTGAAAGGAACAGCAACAGCGTGTTGTTCAGGACGTCCATCTGCTGGAGCTTCGCCACCAGTCGCCCGATCTCGCGGTCCATACGCGTGATCATCGCCGCATGAATGGCCATCTTGGTGGCCTGGAAACGCTTCTGCTGAGCCGTCAGATCGCTCCAGGGAATGGCGTGCGGAATCTCCCCCGGCCCCAAGGTGTCCAGGACTTCCGGCTTGAAGTAACGGGGGGTGAATCCTGGTTCCGGTGGTGACAACGCGCAGTCCACAACGCCCAATTCGCGTTGCCGCTGGTATCGCTGGTCTCGAATCGTGTCCCAGCCCGCCAGGTAACGGTCGCGAACCGGGGCAATGTCTTCTTCCAACGCCTGCAGCGGGAAATGCGGCGCAATGAATGCCAGGTAGAGAAAGAAGGGCTCTCCGGCACAGTGCGCAGCGTGATCCTGCAAGAAACCGATGGCCCGGTCTGTAAAAGCCGTTGTCGCATAGTATCCGCTATCGGGGCTCACGGGCGGGGCTTGCTCGTCGTCGACATAGTGCTTGGCCGGCGAAAAGTAGCGATCCCAATCCTCGAACCAGTAGGAATGCTCAAAACCGCCGTCCGCGACCGGTCGTGGCGCTGCGCGCACGTGCCACTTCCCGCTATGATAGCTCCGGTAGCCAAGCGGTTTCAGGCGATGCGGCAGAAGGCTGGCCCAATCCGGCAAACGACCCTGGGGCGGATCCATGCGAATCTGTTGCGCGTAGTAGCCGCTCATCAGGCACGCTCGTGTCGGCCAGCAGCGTGCTGTGTTGTAGAACTGCGTGAATCGCAGGCCATTGGCTGCCAGTCGATCAAGGGTCGGCGTCTGGATCTCGCTGCCGTAGCAGCCGAGATCGGCAAAGCCCAAGTCGTCGGCCAGAAT
>CALARR010000159.1 GCA_937889015.1 uncultured Planctomycetales bacterium
CTGTCCCATCTGCTGCTGCGACTGATCCAGACGCAGGGCCAGGTCCAACTGCTGCGTGCCCAGCAGCTTCAGTTCGGCCACATCTTGCGGGCGCAGATCCTTAACGTCGCGCGTCAACGTGCTTTGAGCCAGCTCGGCCGTGCGACTGGCCAGTTGCTGTTGATGGCCCAGTAATTCGGCGATCTGCCGATGAAACCGCCGATAGTCGTCCCATTGCCGCCACTGGCTGGTCAGTCTCTGCAGTTCAGCGATGACGGAATCCTGTTGTCGGACGGCCTCCTGCAGGCAGCGATCCGTCTCCTGCCACGCTCCACGCGATTCGTCCTGCAGGGCGATCTGGGCCGACTTGACCGCTGCGGTGAGCTCCAGGCCGATCTTGGCCAGTGGATCCTGCTGAAGGTGTTCGATGGCCGCCAACAGACTTTCCATGCGGCGGCGCAGGTCCGGCGCGTCGAGCCGGTTGCTCGCGATGTCCGCCAAGAGGGCCTGCACCAGCATCCACAAGCCCTCTGTTGGTCCGCCCAAGATGTGGTCGACCTGCCGTTGGCTCAAGACGACCGATTGCAGGTGGTCCAAGAG
The DNA here is from genome assembly GCA_937889015.1 of uncultured Planctomycetales bacterium. Taxonomy (GTDB): domain Bacteria; phylum Planctomycetota; class Planctomycetia; order Pirellulales; family Thermoguttaceae; genus CALARR01. The sequence continues at coordinate 580 of CALARR010000159.1, forward strand.
CCGGTCCCCAAACCCGTCGGCAGGTCGGTCCCGCTGAACCGCCCGGCGCGACTGTGCTGGTTCTGGGATGGATTCTAAGAGCCGGTCCCCAAACCCGTCGGCAGGTCGGTCCCGCTGAACCGCCCGGCGCGACGGTGCTGGTTCTGGGATGGATTCTAACTCGACCTGCTCCCGACGCCCGTGTTTGGCCAGTCCCGCGCCCAGCGCGGCCAATTGCTCGCGGCTCTGACGCTGGAGCGCCAAGCTGCGTGCCAGTTCGTTGAGAATTACCTCCTGGCGGCTGGTCAAGCGGACCTGCAGTTCTTCAGGGCTGATGACATGCACGCTGCGCCGCTCGCTCCGCCCGGTGCTGCCGCGATAGTCGCGCGCCGTGACCAGCAGACTGACCGTGGTGCCGGGCTCCAGGGCCAGCGGCGCCAAGTCCCAGCGCTGCGCGACACTGCGCACCTCGCCGCCGGGAAGCTCGGCGGAAGCGGTCTTCTCGCCCGGCCGGGCGCGTGGCGGTCCGGTGTACAGCGGCATGGCGGCGGGTGGATCGGGGCGGTCGGAGCGTTGATACTCCAGTTCGACCTGGGCCAGGGCCAAATCGTCCTGCACCGCGGCGCGGAGGGAGATCTGGGCACTGGGCGTGACGAACAGTTCGACGGCCGGCTGCTCCAACGCAACGCGCGGCGGCTGGTCCGTCACGGCGTGGATCTCCCAGCGGTCGCTGGGGGGCCCCGGCATGGCCTGTTGGTCGGTCAGTTCGAACCAGTAGGCGCCGGACTTCTCGACCAGCAACTCACTGCCCGGACCAGGCGCCTGCAGGCGCGTGGGCGCGATCTGTTCGGCCGCCAGGCGGCGTCCGTCGTCGAAGCACAACGTGGCCGTGCCGAGCGGCTTGTTGGTTGTGGCCGTGAACTCCAGCCGCGTTCCGACCAGGGCCCGGATCGGCCCGCTGGATCGCATTTCCGGCCAGCCGGAATACTCGGGCGGAAGCAGTCGAACCCGAAGCTCCACCATCCGCGGCGGTTCGACGATCTGCACGTCGATCCAGGGCATGCCGCGATCGTCGCCGCCTTCGATGCGATAGGCGAAGGGCCGCGCCAGATTCTCGCGGCGCGCGAATACGGCATCGCCCAGCGGACGCATGATCTCCGATTCCAGGCTCAGGCTGCCCTCGGGCCCTTCGAAGCGGTACCAGATACGGACCTCGGCTGGAAGGCGCGCGCCTTGGGCGTCGATCACTTCGACCTCGAAAGGCTGGCCGCGCGCCACGCTTTCCACGCGTCGCCGCAATTCGAGGTGCGTGACCTGCGGCCAGCCCGTATCGCCAAACGGATGGACCAACCGCGCCAGGGCAATTCTGGCCGCCTGAGGTTGCACCGCCGCAACGGTGACCGCCACCAGCCCCACGGCCGCTGCGGCAAACAGAGCCTGCGCGGTGGGCCGACGGTCAAGGACCTGGCGGAAATCCAACCCTTCGACTGCGGCCGTGGCCTGGCGGATCGCGGCCTGCCGCAACGCGGCCGATCCAGACCAGGCGTCAGCATTCTTTTCGGCGTGCAGAAACTCCACGGCGCTGGCCAGACGATCGCGCAGCGCGTCGAAATGCCGTTCCACGCGAAGGGCCAGTTCCACATCGTCCACACGCACCAGGCACAAGCGATACAGGTGGCGGTAAGCAGCCCAGGCCAACCAGCCAACGGCCGTCAGCGAACTGATCAAACGGAGTCCGGGATCGTCGTAGCGAAAGACCTGGTCCAGAAACCCCAAGGCCAACAGTCCGACCAGCCCCACGGCCAGCGCACGCCCCACCCCCTGCAGCAGCAACAGCCACCGCACGCGCGCTCGCAGCCGAGCCAGTTGTCGTTGGAGAGGGGACATTCTTGGGTCTTAAGTCTTGGGGGGTTAAGGTTCTTTCTGAGTTCGGGGTTCGGGCATTTTACACCATTCCCATCCCTTTCCTTACGATCCATTCCGCGGTTAGCAGGAGGAACAGCAGCAGCATCAGCGGCCAACGGTTCCACAACGGACGCGGCGGCAAGGACTCGATGGGCACCGGCCGGCCTTCGGGCAAGTCCTCCAAGAGCCGCTCGATCGTGGCCGGGGTATAGTAGCGTCCCTTAGTCAGTTCGGCCGCCTGCTGCATCTCGGCCGATGCCAAGCGCGTTCGCTCGAACTCGCCGGGCGGAGCAATGACCGAGAAATCCACGGCTGGCGATCGACCTTCGGTCGCCGGCACCGCCAGCCAGGCGTGGTAGTCGCCCGGTGCCAACCCGCTCAACGTGGTTTCGAACCAGCCGCGGCGCGCGGCCGCGCGTTGCAGTTTCAGACGCTGCGTCTTCCCCCCTTGATGTTCCAGGACCACCGCCACACCGTCATCCTCGGCCGGAGCCCGGCTCTCGTCGTTGAAACGCACGCTCAAGGGCACGCTCTCGCCGCGGCGATATTCGCGATGGCCGACGTCCAACTCCACGCCGCCCGGTTGCGACAGTTTCGACCGCGCCAGGTAGCGGATGGTCTGAATCCAGTAACGGGCGAAGTAGACGTCGCCCACCCGATACCGCCAGCGCCAGGTTTCGTCCGTGAGGTGCATCAAGACCCGTCCGGCGCCGACGAACTGCATGCTCATGACCGGCGTGGCCCGAGTCCCCGTCGCATGGTTGTAAGAGGCCTCGGCCAGCACGCGCGCCCCGGGCTTCAGATCGCGAGCCTCCAGCACCCAGGACAGCGCCGGCAACTGCTCCCAGATCCGCGCGGTCTGTTCCGGACTGTCGCCCAACTGCATGCCCGGACTGCTGCGTCCCACCTCGGTCGGCACGACCCGAAAGCCCTGCGCACGCCGGTCCGGATCGGGGTAGCGAGCCGTGGCAAGGTCCACCGGCATCAATCCGGCCAGCGGCGTGCCGCGGTAAGCCAGCGGCATGAAACGCGGCCCGGGGATGAACACCACGGCTCCCCCGTGCCCTTTGTGCAGGACGTATTCGGCCAGGTTCCGCAGAGCCCCCGACCCCAGCAGGGCCGGATTCAAATCACCCACAAGGATCACGTCATAGGCCAGCAACTCGTCGCGCCGCAGGGGAAACAGGCGCAGCGCGGTCGGATCCTGTTCGGTGTGTTCCAGGTCGGCTTCCTGCAGCAGGCTGTGCAGCTCGATCGTCGCATCCCGAGCCAGAAGATTGCGCAGGTAGCGGAACTCGTAGCGCGGTGCACCATCGGCCAGCAACACGCGGATCTTTTCCTTGCGGACTTCGATTTCGCGTTCCAGCCGATTGTTGGCCGTTTCCAACTCGCCTTCCAGGGGCGCGACTTCCAGGCGGAAACGGAACCGCCCCTCGTGCGCCGGGCGATAGGGGATCCGCACGGTTTGGGCCTGGCCGTCGGGGCCGACGGTCACCTCGACGCTGGCCAGCGGCTGCGTCTGGTCTTCGCGGCTGAGCCGGATGTCCATCTTGCGCCCTTGGCAGCCGACGCCGGTGAGCTTGAATTCGAAACTCACCACGTCATCCACGAACACCAGCTCCTCGACCAGCAGATCGCTCAAACGCAGATCGCGCTGCGGCCGGTCGTCGCCCAACCCCACCAGAAACAGGGGCACGCCGCGGTTGCGCGCCAGGCGCGCGCCATCGGCCAGGCCGGGTCCGTCGGTATTGATGCCGTCGCTGAGCACCAAGATCGCGGCGGGCGGATTGCCGCGCAGATCGCTGAGCACGTTGCGCAGCCCGGCCCCCAGACGCGTCGTCTCGCCCGTCGGTTCGCGAGCGCCCAGCTCAGTCGCCAGCGCAGGGGCGTCGGCGCCCGTGGCCGGATCGCCACACAGGAAATAGGGCCGCAGAGTGTAGCGCCGGGCCAAGGCGTTCAACACAGCGGATTCGCGTTCGGTCAACAGCGTACGAGCCAGATTCCAGCGACTGGCCTGCGCATGGCCGGCCTGTCCCACGCGCCGCTGAAGCGACTCCGCCAGCGGCTCCGCATAGCGATCGACGATGCTCATGCTCTGCGAGTCATCCAGGAGCAGGGCCAGGGTGGGCAAACCCGTCCGCTGCAAGCGGAGTGACACCTGGGCGATCATCAGCAGTACCAGGCCCAGCGCGGCCAGTCGCAATCCGGCGAGAACAAGCCTCTGCGCAAGGGGCTGGCGGCCTTCGCGGAGGTAGATCCACACCACGTAGGCGGTCAGGCCGCAGATCGCCAGCAGCGTGAGCCAGGGCGGCCAGGGCCACTGGTGCTGAAGGCCCCACGCCAGCCCTTGGCCCGGCTTGGCCTCGAAGCCCAGGAGACGTTGAACCCACTGCGGGAGATGTCCGCTCATGAGCGTGCCTCCCCCTGACGCCAGGCGATGAACGTCTCGGCCAGCATCAAGGCCAGAACCGCATACAGCAGCCACACCGGCAGCGCGCCGCTGGTGCGCCTGGCGTGCGTTGCGGCCTGAACCGGGTTCTCCCACGAGGTTTCGTACTGCCAGGGCACGCCGGCCCAGACCGTGCGCCGCAACTCGTCCGGATCGACGCGCGCCAGATCGCTTTCGGCCGTGTCCAGATTCACGGCGAACAGTTCGCTGGCCGCGGCCGGAGAGTCCAACCCTACGGCATAGATTCCGCTCCAGGCCGTCTCCGTGTAGCTCCATGCATTCAGGCCGGCCGAGCCGCGCAGGGTCTCGCGCGAACCGTCGGGGCGCGTGACGCGCAGCGGAGTCTGGTCTGCCGGCGCCGGCGGCACGCCCTCCAGCGTTTGGCCGACTTGCAGATTCCGCTGCTGCTGCCGGGCGCCGAGACCGTAGGCCAACAATTCGTGCACAAACGGCACGAAGCTGGGCCAGCGCGGCCATTGGCTCCACGACGCGTCGGCGGCCGTGGCCACCAGCACCACGCGACCACGGCCGACCGCCTGTTCGACGACCAAGGGTTCGCCGTCGGCCAAGGCCAGGACCACCTGGGCGGCCGAACTCCGCGGCACGGCCAGGCGGAAGTACTTGCGCACGGGAGTGGTCAACAGACCCGAGTTCTCTTGCCCCCGAAAGACGCGCACGGCCGGATGCTGGTATCCCAGCGGATCGAGCCCCTGGGGTTTTTCCACGATTTCGCCGAGCGTAGCAGGCAGGATGGGCGGAGCTCCGCCTTGGCCGGTCAATTGCCGATTGTAGCGATCGGCCAACACGCGATCGCCGAGAAAGAAGACCAGGTTCCCGCCCGCGCCCAGGTACTGGCCGAGCACTTGGGCCTCGGCCGGCGTGAATTGCGCCACGTTCGAGAGGTACACGCACTGGTAGGCGGAAAGGTCGCGTTCCAACAGAGCGCTTTCCGGCACCACTTCGGGCTGGACGGCCTGGACGGCGTCGTTGAGGCTCGGAGCCAAGGCGCGCCGCAGGAAAAAGGTGCTCCCCTCCCCTGCCCCGTCGGGTCGGCCCTCCACGCACAGCACGCCCACGGATTGGCGCACCGTCAGCGCCAGCCAGCGGTGGTTGTCCAGTTCCAGGGCATCGCTTTCCAGACGCGCCTCCAGGGCGTGATCGCCGGCCGTGTCGAACTGCGCGCTGAAACGCACCGGCCGTTGCTGACCTGGCTCCAACTCCACCACCTGCTGCTGGATCCGCCGGCCGTCGAGAAACAGTTCGACCGATCGACGCACGGGACCGCTGCCGAAGTTCTTCACCTGGGCGGTCAACGGGACTCGCTCGGGCAGCGTGATCAACGATTGGCTGGCACGCAGTTCGACGATCGCCGCGTTCTCAGTCTTGACCTGCCCCAAGTCGATGACCACCAGGTGGGCCACTTCGGCCAATTGGGCGGCGCGGCGCTGCAACTCACCGGCCTGCGAACCGTAGCCTTCGGCCCCCCAGCCAACGCGCCCCAGGTCGGTCAAGAAGTAAACCTCGTGCCGGCTCAGGCGCGGCTGTTCGCGGCGCACCGTGTCGATCAACCCCTGGACCAGGGCCAGGGTCTGCCGCAGATCGGCCGCAGAGTGCGTCTGGGGCAGTTGATCGATCTCCTGCAGGAACATCCCCGACTCAAAGGCCGCCCGGCCAACCACCACGCGCGGCGGCGAGGCCATGAGGACCAGCGTGAAGCCGTCCCCCTGCGCGCTGCGTTCGATGATCTGGGCCGCGACCTGCTTGGCACGCTCGAAACGGCTCTGGTCCGTGGGCCGGTAGGCCATGGAGTACGAACCGTCGATCACCAGCACGCGGTGGGTTCGCTCACCGGGCGCGGGCTGGAAGGGATGCCGCTCCAGATAGGGTTCCGCCGCCGCCAACGCCACCAGGGCGATGAGCAGGACGCGCAGCGCCAGCAGCCCATAGCGCTGGATCAGCAACCGCCGCCGGTGTTTGCGCGCGGCGGCCAGCAGGTACCGCATGGCCGCCCAAGGCACCTCGCGAAATCGCCGCCGGCTCCAGAGGTGAATGGCGATCGGCACCGCGACCGCCGCCAACCAGGCCAGCATCGGCAGGTTGGCCCATCCCCAGGCGATCGGCGTGACGAGAGGAGTCATGAAAGACGCGATCCGTTTCTAGTGTTCCGCGTTCCGGCCCGCACGCGAGGCCAAATAGCTCGACAACACGATCTCCAGCGACTGATCGGTGCGCAGGGGCACGTAGTCGATGCGGTGGGCGCGGCAGGCCTGTTTCAGCTCCCGCAGATATCGGCCAAACTCCTCCAGGTAGGCGGCACGCAAGGCGCGGGGGTCGATCAGCGCCTCCGGCCATTGCTCCAACCCCTGGAAACAGGTGGCGCGCTGGAAGGGGAACTCCAACTCCGCCGGGTCCAGCACGTGCATCACGATCACTTCGTGGCGGCGGTGGCGGAGATGCTTCAGGCCGGCGACCAGCGGCGCCAGGTCGTCGAACAGGTCGCTGAGCACGACCACGATCCCCCGCTTCTTGAGCCTCTCGGCCAGGTCGTGGAAGATGGGGCCGCTGCAAGTCTTGCCGTGCGGCCGGACCTCGTCCAGCACGTGCACCACCTGCTTCATCTGCGAGGGGTTGCTGCTGGCGCGGACCAGGGCCCGGATCTCCTCGTCGAAGGTCACCAGCCCCACGCGGTCCTGCTGCTGCAAGACCAGGTAGCCCAACGCCGCGGCGGCCGTCTGGGCGTACTCCAGCTTGGACATGGGCGAATCCGGGCCGCGATAACTCATGCTCTCGCTGGCATCCAGCAGCAGGTAGCAGACGAGATTCGTCTCCTCCTCGAACTGCTTCAGGTAGTACTTGTCGGTGCGGCCGAAGACCTTCCAGTCCAGGTAGCGCAGGTCGTCGCCGGGCACGTATTCGCGATGCTCGGCGAACTCGATGGAGAACCCGTGATAGGGGCTGCGGTGTACGCCGGACACATAGCCTTCGACAATCAACCGCGCGCGCAGCCCCAGCCCCTTCAGCCGAGCCAAGACCTCTGGCCGCAGGAAGCGCAGCGAGGACTGCGGCGGACGATCGGCGCCGCCGGCATCCGCCCCAGGCGCGCGGCTGGTCGGTGAAGGGCGTTCAGGCCTGTTGTCCAAGGTTGCCTGCCTTGCGTTGTTCGTCGTCGGCCGTTTCGATCAGGCGCCGCACGATCTCGTCGGGCTTGATCCCCTCGGCCTCGGCGTTGAAGTTGGTCACAATGCGATGCCGCAGCACGGGCCGCGCCACGGCGCGCACGTCCTCGATTCCCGCGTGAAAGCGGCCGTGCACCACGGCCCGGGCCTTGGCCCCCAGCACCAGGTACTGGCTGGCGCGAGGCCCCGCTCCCCAACTCACGAACTGTTGCACAAAGCCGGGCACGGGCCCTTTGTCGGGGCGGGTGAGCCGCGCCAGGCGCAGCGCATAACGAATCACGTGATCGGCCACCGGCACGCGGCGCACGATCTGCTGCAGGTTGAGGATCTGCGGCCCGCTGAGCGTGGCGGTGATCTTCGCCGGCAGGTCGCTGGTGGTGCGGCGCACGATCTCGAATTCCTCGTCCTCCGCGGGATAGTCGACGAAGGTGTTGAACATGAAGCGATCGAGCTGGGCCTCGGGCAGCGGATAGGTCCCCTCCTGCTCGATGGGATTCTGCGTGGCCAGCACGAAGAACGGCTCATCCAACGTGTGCCGCTGACCGCCGACCGTGACCTGATACTCCTGCATCGCCTCCAACAGCGCGGCCTGGGTCTTGGGCGGCGTGCGGTTGATCTCGTCGGCCAGAATCATGTTGGCGAAGACCGGCCCGGGCATGAACCGCAGGGCGCGCGTGCCGGAGTGCTTGTCCTCCTGGATGACCTCGGTGCCGATGATGTCGCTGGGCATCAGGTCGGGCGTGAACTGGATGCGGCTGAAACGCAGCGCCAGCGCCTCGGCCAGGCTGCGGATCATGAGCGTCTTGGCCAACCCCGGCACGCCCACCAGCAGGCAGTGCCCCCGGGCAAACATGGCCACCAACAACTCTTCCAGCACCGAATCCTGCCCGACGATCACGCGTCCCAGTTCCGCGGTGATCGCCTGATAGGCCTGGTGCAACTGTTCGACGGCCTGGACGTCGTCGGTGGGAAGCATGCGTTATTCCTCGTACAAGGGGAAGAGTCGGTCGCCGCTGCGCAGGAGATCCCGACCACCGGTCGAGACTCTGCTGGGTGCCATGCCCACGCTTGCCGTGGGCATGCCGAAGCCTGAAACTGCATGGCCACGCAAGCGTGGCCATGGCACCCGGTGGGAACTTTCCGCTATCGAGACGATTTCGGAGTTGGGCGCCGATGGCCTGCCGGGCGCGGCGTGCAGCGCGATCAGTTCGCGCGGCGTGGCCACCAGCAACCGGTCGCCGGCCAGCAACAGGTTGCCGCCGGCCAGGCCCCGAGGTTCAAGATCATACACTTTTTCGGGCAGGGCCGTGCGGAGATTGACGCGATAGATCCGTTGGCGCGTGGGCCAATACACGGCGTTGCCCGCCATCAGCCCGCGCCCGTAGCCCATCCGCTCGCCCCCTTCCGGCCAGACGCGGCCCAAGCGGCCTTGCTGCCCCTCCTTCAGATTCACGAAGTACAGGCGATCGCCGCTGGCCACCAGCCAGTCGTCGGTCGCCCCCAGCAGGTGTTGGACGTCGGCCACCTCGGGCCCGGTCTGCCACAGGATCTGTCCGGTCATGGCGTCCAGGGCGAAAATCCGCGGCGAATCGGCCGGTGCGACCAGCAGTGCACCCCGATGGTATAAGCAGGGATTCAAGTCCCTTCGCCAGTGCGCGGCCAGGCGGCTGCGGTCTCCTTGGCGCGTGCGTGGGTAGACCGTGACCCACTGCACTTGTCCGTCGCGCGTTCCCACGGCGGCCACGGCTCCGAGATTCGTGTTGTAGTAGACACTCTCGCCGACCAGCGTCAGGAGTTGATGCGTGGCCTCGAAGAGTTGCCCCCGGGCGGGCGTCTCGGCCGCGCAGATGAATCGCCGCCACAGCAATTGACCGTTGCGCCCGTCCAGACAGGCGATATGGGCCTGTGGTCGGATATCGCTGCGGCGCATGGCCACGAAGACGGACGAGCCCCGCACCACAGGCGAACCTTCCAAGGCCCAGCCGTCCTCGGGGACATACTTCCATAACAGTCGCCCCTCGGCCGCCAGGTCCAGCGCCACCAGCGCCGCCGGCGCGACCTGCACGGTGGAGGCCATCGGCCGATCGGTGATCGGCGAACCGACCCGAGCGTAGAGCTTGCCCTCGGCGATGGTCAACGTGTGGCGCACCGCGCCAAAGCGTTCGGCAGGATGGCTGCTCCAGGCCACACCTCCGTCGAGCTGATCGCGATAGATGGCCGCCGTCGAGCCCCAGGCGGGCTGGCCGGTGACGGCGTTCCAGGCCAACACCTCGTTCTGGTTCACGGCGAAGATCCGGCCCGCAACGTAGACCGGATGGTATCCCAACTGCTCCGGTCCGGGGCTCGCCGAAGACGGCACGGCGTGGCCGGCCTGGCCGCGGGGCAACAGCGATGATCGCCAGGCCACGCCGGCCAGGTCCACGACCTGCGGCAGGATCTTGTTGCGCTGCGCGGAGCCGGCCAGGGTGGGCCAATCGGAGTCGGGCAAGGGGGATGGCCACTGGTCGCTTTCGCGCAGCAGCGAGCGCAAAGCGCTGGCGTACTCGGTTTCCTGACCGGCCCAGGCGCCGCGCGCTTGCGGATGCAGGCGAGCGAACTCGGCCAACTCCCGTTCGGCGCGCGGCGGGTCTCCTTCCAGGATCGAGACCAGGACCAGGCGCGCACGCACGGCTGCCAGGTCGAGGTCCGTATCGGGATAGCCCGGCCAGCCAGGCGTCGCCTCGCTGGGGACCGGGACAATCCGCTCCCAGTGCCATCGTGCGGCCTGATAATCGCCGGCGTGCAGGGCCATTTCGCCCAGGGCCAGCAGGGCGTCGTCTCCCCAACTGCTGGCAAAGGCCTGTTCGATCACGTCCAGCAGCGGCCGGCGATCCAGACGCGCCAGGCCCTCCCGGTACCATCGTTCCGCGAGTGGATCGACGCGCGCGCGATACACGGCCAGCGCCTCGGCCGGCAAGGCGGCCAGGCGCATCTGGCAGTACTCGCGGACCGTGACGAAACGCGTAGGGTGTACGGCCATCAGCATCCCGCCAGAATTCTCCAGCACGCGCCGCAGCGTCTCCACGGCCTCGCTCCACTGCCGATCGGCCAGGTGCGCGGCGACGCGTTCCAATTCGGTCCGCACCTGGTTGTCGACGCGCTCGATCTGTACGTTCTCGGCCAGCTCGAACTGCGTGCCGGCCAACGAATGCGCCGGCTGCGCGAGGATCCGGCGCGATGCGCTGGCCCCATGCAGCACCAGTCCGCTCGCCAGGGCCAGCAGCATGAGTGTCTTGGGCCGGAAGGACATAGATGGGGCGACTTTCACTAGTGCTGAAGTGTCTCTTCGCAGGCCGGGGCTGGTGGGAGCTTGGGTTCCCGCGGTGGCACGCTGCCCATGCGCGTGGCAGGCAAGGTCGCCTCGCCCAACACGCCCCGCACTCTCGGTGGAGCAGACCGCACTCCCCCCCAGACACCGGCAATTCGTTCAGCCAGAAGTATAAGCGGGCCAAGGGGTTTTATGAAGCAGGGCCGTTCGCCCCATCCAGCCCGGCAGTGGCGAGCGCTAGTGGCCTGTCCAACTTGAATTCACGCAGGGTGCCATGCCACGCCCACGCTCGGCGTGGGCCCGCTTGTCGTGGGCATGCCGCAGGTTGAGACTGCATGGCCACGCAAGCGTGGCCATGGCACCCCATAATGGCCCATCTGCGCGATGCACTGCACTAGCCACTTCGCCCCCAGGCCGCGTCGCAAAAGGCCTGCAGATTGGCGCTGGTCACGCCCGGCGGCGTTCCCCCACCGGCCGAGAGGATCAGCCGCCGCCGGTCGGGCAGCGAGGCCAGGGCCTGGCGCACGCTCTGCCGCACATCGTCGGGCGTGCCCCGCGCCAATACGTCGCGCGGCGGGATATTGCCCAACAGCACCACCGACTCGCCGGCCGCCTGCCGCATCTGCGGCAGCGAATGCTCGTAAGAGAAATTGAACAGATTGACGTCCATCTCGGCCAGGTGCCGGGCCGTAATGATTCCGTGGCAGTCGTTGTGCAGGGCTTTGACCGATACGTTCAGCGACTGGAAGATCCGCTGGAAATAGGGCAAGGCAAACTGGCAGAAGTCGGCCTCCCCCAGGAACCCGATCAAATCGTCGAGCACCAGGATGCCGTCGATGGTGGGGAAGCGTTTGGCCTGCCACTGGAGCCAATCCACCACGAAGTCGGTGACCAGGGCCAGCAGCTTGTGGACCTCCTCCGGATTGGTCTTCACGCCGATCAAGGTCTCGGTGTGGCCCAGCAGATAGGTGGCGATGTTCATCGGCCCGCGCGATATGGCGAAACGGATGGCGTGGCCCGCCTCGTTGATCTGCCGCTGGTGATGCTCCAAGCGTTTGATGACGAAGGGGCACATGCCGTCGGTGCGGCAGTCGGGCTTCTTCAGCCGCGCGACGTCGTCGTAGTCGGCCAGCATGCGCGCCGCAAAGGGGAAGTCATTCTCCGGCCAGATGGACTTCGCACCGAAGGCCGAGGGCTCGGTGCACATGCCGTATTCGGCCCAGAAACCGGGCAGGAAGAGCACGTCGGGGAACTCGCGTTGGGCACGCAGGTTGCTCGCCAGCCAGGCGTGATCGTCGGTGAAGTAGTCCATGACCGACATTCCCGCCCAGGCGGCCAACCAGGGACTGTCGATGATGAAGCCCACCGGCGCCGGTTCCAGAATCTCACCGCGCACCACGCGCAGAAGTTGCTGCCATTGGAAATCGGTCATGATGGATATCGGTGGGGCGGATGTTGGATGTCGTCTGCCTGTGAAGAACCTATCCCAGCCTGGCCACCAACAGCTCCGCCAGCAACAGCGGGAGATACACCAGCGATACGCGCAACAAACGGCTGGCGCGGAGGTCGTCGCGGCGCAGGAGGAAGGCCCACGCCACTACAGCATAGACGCTGCCCAGCAGGCTGACAATTACGGCGTACGCGAGACCGGCGTCGCAGCAGGCTACCGGCACCAGACTCACGGGAATCAGGCACACGGCCGCCAACAGCGCGGCCGCACCCGCGGCCCTGCCCGACGGCTCCACGATCGTCGCCAGGCGGACCTCGGCCGCGGCAAAGTCTCCCCGGTACATCCAGGCAATGGCCATCGAGTGGGGGATCTGCCACAAGTACAACACGCCGAACAGGGTCCAGGCCAGCGGATCGTGCAGGCCGTCCACGGCGCCCGCCCCGAGCAAGGTGGGCATGGCGCCGGCCACAGCGCCCACGGGCGTTTGCCACACCGACAGCGGTTTGAGCGGCGTATAGACCCACACATAGATCAGCCAACTCGCGGCGGCCAGGAGCGTCGTTGCCCCATTCACGGCCAAGGCCAGGTAGATCAATCCCAGGGCGGTCGCCCCAGCCGCCAGCCGGCTCACGATCGTCGGTGACAATCGCCCTTGCGGCAGCGGCCGCGCGGCAGTCCGGCTCATGCGCGCATCACGACGCATTTCCAAACGCTGATTGAGGGCGATGGCCCCCACGATCACCAGGGTGCTGCCCGCCAGGGCGTGCGCAAGCCGCACCCAGGGCACGTGTGGGCCGGCGGCCAGCACCGCCGTGGCCAGCATGGTCAGCAGCACCATGCCCACAATCCGCGGCCGCATCAACCGCCCATAGTCGGCCCAAGTCCCACCGCCTTCGCGCGCGGCGCGGCCAGACCGTTCCGGCGGAGCGGCGACCACGTCCATGGGAGCGGGCAGAGTCATACGGGTGGTTGCTGGATGTCCGAAGCGGAAAGCCCCTGCCGGGCCATCCCGAGCAAGGCAACGTTCTCTCTATTGTTCGCCGCGCGGGCGATTATTCAAGGGTTCGGCGCGGCGCGCGGTTCCGCATCCTCGGGCCGCCACGCCCAGAGGGCCAGCGACACGGCCGTGACCAGGGACAGCGAGCCGGCGGCCACGTGCGAGGTCGTGGCCACGATCTGCTGCCACCCCCCGGTGCACACGGTGTAGTTCAACGGCCAGATGTAGTCGGCCGCCCACTCGGGCCAGCCGTAGTTGGTCAGCCAAGTGAGGGCCCCCAGGACGATTTGCACCTCCAGGAGCACGGCCAGCAGCGCGGCTCGCCGCCGCGGCCGGGCCATGCCCGAAAAGCGCCGCCGGATCCAGAGCCACAGCCCGATCGCGCCGCCTGCCGCCAGGCCCGCCACAATCAAGTGCAGCCACACCCAGACGACAAACCAGACGGGGCTGGCGTCGCGCAGCAGGTGCCGCAACTGCGCCCCGAGCACGACCTGCACGTAGACCAGGACCGCCATGCCGGCGGTGGTTCGTTTTAGGGCCGGTCCCAAAACCTGTCGGCAGCTCAGCCCTGCTGGGCCGCCCGGCCTGGCTGGGGCAGTTATGGGAGAGGTCCTTAGCCCGCTTGTCTCGGCGTACGCCGCCGGCCGGGCGGCGTGCCATGCGCGCGAAGTGAGCGTCACCAGGGCTGCCGCCAGGGCGAAGAACAACTGCGCCACGCAACCGTGCACGTCGGCCAGCAGCACGTCGTTGCCGATGACGCGCAAGCCGCCCAGCGTGCCCTGCACCACGACTCCCAGCACGGCCGTCAGCCCGAGCCAGCGGACGAAGCGCCGCGGATCGCTGCGCCACAATACGATGGCCAGGGCGATCGTCAACACTCCCACGATCTGGCCCAGCACCCGGTGGCCGTGCTCCAAGAACACATCCTGCACGGCGATCCAGGACCGCAAGGGATAGTAGACCCAGTAGCCGAACGTGCTGGGCCAGTCGGGCACGGCCATGCCGGCCCCGTAGGTTGTGACCAACCCGCCCACAAAGACCAGCGGAAACGTGCCGCAGACCAAGGCCCACGCCAGGCCATGCGACCAGCGAGATGGACCCTGTCGGATGTCGGACGTCGGATGTCGAATGGGAGACGGACGCTGAGATGACATGGCGGTTATCCTGACAACATCCTCAATCCAACATCCCACTTATTCCCTGCTCAGCGAGAGCACGTAGTGGACCACGTGCCAAATGTCGTCGGGCGTGAGCACGCCCCGGGCGCCGGGTGCGGGGCCCGCCGCCGGCATGGGCGTGCCCTTGATCCCCACGCAGATCCGCAGATACAGGTCTTCTGGCCGGCTACCGCCGCGAAACACGCCTTCGCGGAAGTTGCGTGGGCGCACTTTCTGCAGCGGCAAGGTATAGAGCCGGGCCAATTCGGCGGTGCGTTCGGCGGTGAGCCCCTTCTTGGGCTTGTTCCAGTCGTCGTACAACTCGCTGTCCTCGCCGTCGCCGGCCCCCTCCGGGCCGTGACACTTCACGCACTGCGCGTCCTTGGTCACGTAGAGCTCCCGTCCGCGCGCCACCGACGCGGCCCACAACTCTGCGGTATCGGTCTTGGGCGGCGGCGGAGGGGTGACCGCCAGGCTCGGCGCCTGTGCCCACTGCTGTGCGATGGGCGCGACCCCTTCTTCCAAGATCTCCTTCATGCTCAGCGGCAAGTAGGCATCTTCGTCCACGACCAGTTGCAGCAGGTAGGTCTCGACCTGGCCCCGAACACTGAGGTACCGCACATATTCCACCAGGGCGTTGATCTCC
The DNA here is from genome assembly GCA_937889015.1 of uncultured Planctomycetales bacterium. Taxonomy (GTDB): domain Bacteria; phylum Planctomycetota; class Planctomycetia; order Pirellulales; family Thermoguttaceae; genus CALARR01. The sequence goes on from CALARR010000159.1 coordinate 15,646, forward strand.
TCGCTCCGCAACTGAATGTGCGAGGGCATGGCCGTGCCCGGCACGCCGCGCAACAGCACGCCGGTCAGGTCGTCGCGTGTGGGCTTGGCGCCGCTGGCGGTGGACGTGTACTTGAACACGCCGCTGCGAAAGTCGCGCGGATAGGGGGTGAGCATCGAGGCGGTCGGCCCGGCCCCGTCGCCCGACGTGCCGTGACACACGGCGCAATAGCGGCGATAGAGGCCCGTCTGCCGGCCTTGAGCATCGCCGCCGATCGGGCCGGACGCCGGCTCGAGCAGCGCCAGGTCCAGGCCGCTGTCGTCCGGCGCCAGGGGCTTGTCGGGGGTGCCGAACAGCTTCTGCAGGGCGTCGCGAACGGCCTCGTTCTGCACCGGCCGGATCTTGGCCGGATCGCGCCCTTCGAGGTTCAAACGGAAGCTGGCCTCCTCGGGACCACATCCGCTGAACCAGATGGCTGCGAGGGCCAACAAGGCGCAGAGCCCCGCCGCCGATCTGCGCACAGCGCCAACGCGAATGCCGGTCGCGGCGGCGTGAAGCACGATGGGGGATGGCGTCTTGGACCGCATCATGGCTCGGGGAACAGAGAGGGCGCCAGCCTGATCGTTCCCAGATCGTTGACCCCCGGCTTGATGGTCATCTCGAAGCGTCCCTTGGGCCACGCCGGTATGTCCAGCGGCCCGATCCGCTCGTGCCACGCCTGGAACTCCACGGGGCCGACCGGTAGACCGGCCATCTGGAAGGTCCCGTCCGCGCGCGAGATCTCGGTGTAGGGATTGTCGCGCGGCAGGATATAGGCGCTTTCCCACGGGTGGTAGTTGCACTTGATGAGCACGGGCGTCAACTGCCGGCGCGTGAACTTGTAGGTCGCGTCCCCTTTCACCGGCAGGACCGCGTTGCAAGGCGTATCGCCCACCGGCTCGAAGGCCACGTTCTGGGCCACAGGGTCCGAATTGACCGTGTAGAACTCCTGCTTGTTGTACCAGATCTTCAGGCAGTGCGGGCTGAAGATGCAGTCGCGGTTGTCGAGCGTCACGCGCGGCTCGGTCTTCTCCTCGCGTTCCGGGCAGATCGCGATGCCGCGCGACCGCACATAGATGAACACGTTGGCCAGACCGCCGTCTTCGCCGGCCAGCAGCGATTCGTCGCGGATGTCGAACTGGCCGCAACAGTCCACGTCCTTGTCGACCTTGAGCTTCTTGCGTTGCGGCGGCTTGCCGTCGTAGACAAAGCGGCCCACCAGGTCGCCCCACTGGGCTTCGGCGGCCCGGATGATCGTCGGAAAACGCCCCACCGCAGCTACGGCCCCGGTGGCCGCCGCCGTGCGGAGAACGAATTGGCGTCGCGTCAGTGGCATCGGTGGTCGGTGGTTGAAAGTCAGCTCTCCGCGCGGCGCGCCGGCGGATCGGATGGCCGGTCGGCCCCACGACTCGTCGTCGTTCACTGTCGGTGGTACCAATCGTAGTTTAACAGCAAGTCCAACACGGCGTCGAGTTGCTCCTGGCTGCTGCCCGGCAGAAGGTCTTGCCCCAAGGGTGGCCCGCTGGGCGGGAAGTTCACGGGCATCGCCGTATAGGGCAGGGCCGATTGGGGATTGGCCAGCCACCGCCGCAGGTAGTCGGGCCGGATCCGCCGCCCCACCTGATCGAGGTTGGGAGCCAGCACGCTGCGGGACTGCCCGCCCGGGCCGTACGTGCCGACCAGGTGGCACTTGGCACAGTACGTCGTGCGGTCCCGCAGGATTTGCAGCGCCATGTTCATGCGCTGGCGACGGGCCGCGTCGGCGGCAGCGGGCGGTCCCGCCGGCGAGGCGCTGGAACTGTAAGGGAACTCCACGCCGGCGCTGGCCGCAAAATAGTCGACCAGCCTCCGCGCCTCCTGCGGCGACAGATTGTACTTGGGCATGCGCAACACGGCGGCCGGCCGGATCACCGATGGCTGTAACAGGTAGTCGTACATCCACTGGGGCTGAACCGCGCGTCCCAAGTAGGCCAGCGCGGGCGGCACCCAACCCCAGGCCTCGGCCTGCGAACCGGTGGCCCCGGCGGCGCGCGCCTCGGCCAGCACTTCGGGAAACAACAGCCGCGCCAGGGCCCCGCCCTGCGGCGGACGACGCGCCACGATCTGCCCCTGACCCACCAGCACTTCCGCTCCGCCCACGCTGCACACCTGGCCGGCGATAGCTGCCGGCTCCCACAGGCCGAACGCATACAGCGGACGGCCTTCCTCGTCTTCGTCTTCCTGAAGCTGCCCCTTGGCGTCCACGCGCGGCATGCCGACCAGCTCGACCCGGCACAGCCCACGACGGTCGGGCCGCTGCGAAGCGGCCACCACAGCCGGATCGATCTGCGGCTTGAGGAAGGCGTAATCGGTCACGGCCGGCGGGGCGGCGAACTTGTGCGGATCGTACTCGATCGTCCACCGCTCCATTTCCAACGTGTGGCATTGCGCGCAGCCCAACTCGTCCAGGACCTTGCGCCCCGCGACGATCGCCTGTTGCGGCGGCGCGGGCCGGGCGACATAGCGGGCCGCCGGCGGTTCGGCCACCAGCCCCAGCACGAAGGTGGCGATCTGCTCGCACTGCTCATCGGTGAGCGTGAAGCGGCCCATCTTGAGCTGCTCGTTGAAGCGCTTGCCGCCGGCCTTCTGGTAGTCGAAGCTGCGCGGCGCGTGCAGCTTCTGCCACAAAAAGCCTTCGCGGCGATGGGCCAGCAGGGCCTCGCGGAAGAAGTCCTGCCGCTGGCGGTCGGCGGCGGAGGCCGTCGGCGCTGGCGGCGACTCTTGCCGAGCGACGTAGCCGTTGATCTGCTCGAAGGCCAAGAGCGAAAGCTGCTTGCGGCCCCAGTCGCTCAGCGCCGGACCGATGGGCGCTGCGTCCTCCAGGCCCGGTATGTCGTGACAGCCAAAGCAGCCCCGCTTGCGGATCGTGCGCCGGCCCACGTACTGCAGCTTTTTCTGGCGGTCGAGCGGGGCCTGCAGGAGCCGTTCGTCCCCCTGAACCTGGTCGGCGCGTGATGCCGGGATGCCAGTCTGCAGATACTCGGCAGCCTCGGCCGCAGGAAAGCTCGCGGCCAGGTGCTGCAGTGCCAGTTGGTCCAGGTCGGTCGCGCTTAGCGCTGGCGCGGACGGTGGTTTCCAGTCGCGGTAACTGGTGAGCCAGGCCGCCAGATCGGCAGCCGGATCAGAGACTCCCTCGGAATTGCCATCACTGGCTGCGCCGGCATCAATAGGCATGCGTGTTCGCGGCGCGTGCCGGAGCGGATCGCGAATCCAACTGGTGAGCCATTGGCGCGACTGCTGGTCCGCGTATTTGGCCCCCAGGTTGCCCAGTTCCGGCCCCTGAAGGGATTGTCCGTCGGGGAACTCCGGATGCCGGTGGCAGGCCAGGCAGCCTTGGATGCGGAACAGACGCCGGCCACGCTCGGCCGACGGTGCTTCGGTGACCTCCGCCGGCGTCGGAAGCAACTCGACCGGCTCGCTGACCGCTTGCAGGTATGCCGTGATGGCCTGTAGCTCCACGGCCTCGAATTGTTGCGCGGCGTCGCTCTGGCTCGCATCCAGGTGCTCGTGCAAGCCGAACAGGCGCGGCATGCGGCTCTGGGGCCGGAACGCGGCCGGATCGGCCACAACGGCCGGCAAGAACTGGCTTGACAGACGCGTGGCGACGTTGCGCAGCGAGGGCCCCACCTTGCGCAGCCGATAGGTGTCGGCCCCCGCCTTTTCCTCCGCACCGAGCGACTCCAAACGCATGTCCGGCCCGACCGACTGCCCCCGGTCGTCGTAGCCCTTGATCTCGTGGCAGCCGAAGCAGCCGTTTTGCCGCACCAGTTGATAGCCGGCCAGGAGCTTTGCGGCGGGCGGATCGGGGAACCGCCGGCTGGGCTCCAGGTCGCTCACCTGGTGATGGCACTTCAGGCAGCGGCTCTCGGCGAAGCGCGCCGGCAGCATGGGCAAGTCCCAGTGCGGATTGGCGAACCACCCCAGTTCGCGTTGCCAGCGCGCACGCTGCGCCAGATCGTTGGGCGTGTGCGCGGCCCAGCCGAAATCCGTGCCGCTGCCCTGGCCGTCATGGCAGATCGTGCAGCCAAACTCGCTCATGGGGTGCGGACTCGACTCGCCCACGAACAGATCCAACCGCGGATGCGAATTGTAGGGATGCGGCAAGCCGCGGCGCACCTCGAGACCCATGGCCCGGCCTGCCGCCACGCCCTCCAGCAGCCGTGCGACAAACGCCGACCGGCCAATGACCGGCTGGCCGTCGATGGCCAGCAACACATCGCCGGGCAGCAACTGGGCCACGGCCGCCGGGCTGCGCGGCCGCACCTGCTGCACGGTCACCGCTTCGCTGTCCAGCCATCCGCACTCGGCCAGCACCAGCCCGAGGACCTGTTCCAGGGCCGCCTCGTCGGGCCGGGCGATGGACGTCTTGGGCGGCTGCAGGCGCAGCGCGAGCGATTGTTGCCGCGGAAAGGCCGGATCGGCCGGCGCGCCGGGCACGCTGCGTTGGATCGCCTGATGGCACGTCACGCAGCGATCGAATCGCGCCACCTGGCGGAAGTGGTAATCGATGGTCAACTCGGGCAGCCAGATCTGTTCGATGCTCAGCGGCCGGCCGAAGGCGTCGACCAACGGCAAACCGAACAGCCGCTTGGCCCAATGCGGCTGCTGTTGCGCAAGCTGGCGGCGCAATTGCTCGATCGTCTGCCGCAACTCCGGCTGGCCGTGCTGGCCAGCCGGCACAGACAGGTCCTCGGCCTCCGCCGCGCGCAGCCGGGCCTCGGTGAGCCAGGGCTCCAACTGCTGCCGGTAGGTGCGTTGATACCCCTTCCACGGCCGCGCATGGTCCACGGCCAGCAACCAGACCGTGGCTGCCAGCAAGGCTGCCGCCGAGCCGGCAAACAGCACGTGCATGCGTCGCAGATTGAAGAAAGTCTCGTCGCCGGCGGCCATGGGCAGAGTAGAGAGTGGAAAGTAGAGAGTAGAAGGCGAAAAGCGGGAACCTACTGTAGGATCGCTGATAGCTGATAGCTGATAGCTGATAGCTGATAGCTAAAAGTAGAAAAAATACTCCGGGATGTTCACCACGTAACTCAGATGCACGGTCCAGACCAGGATCATCTTCAGCGGCAAAGCCAGCATCGTCAGCAGCAGCAAGGTCAACACCCCATAGCGCGTGCGCCCCAACTTCGCGGCCAGGCCTTGCAGCAAGGTCCGCGCCAGCAGCCAAGGCAGTGCCACGTAGTACAGCCCCAAGGCCGCCAGTCCCGGCGCCTCGCGCCAGGCAATCTGCCCCAGTTCCACCAGCATGCCATGGCTGGCTGTGACCTGCGGCAACTCGCGGCCCAGGGCCGTGACCCAAAACAGTTCGGCCAGGCTGACATTGGTCATGTCGGCCATCTTCTGCGCGTCGTGAGCTTCGTAGAAGCCAAAGAAACTCCAGTTCGGCCCGCGCAGGAAGGTCCCGATCAGGATCAGCAGGACCCACAGGCCCAGGAATCCAAATTGGAACGTCAGATAGGCAAAGCGCCGCTGCGCGATCGTGTAGTAGCCATTCCCGCGTGGGTTGAAATCCAGGTAGGGAATGGCCATCAGGCCCAGGATCATCAGGGCCGGCAGGATCACGCCGGCCAGCCAGGGCGGAAAATAGACCAACAGCTCTTGCAGGCCGAGGAAATACCAGGGGGCCTTGGCCGGATTGGGCGTGACGGCCGGGTTGGCCGGTTGCTCCAGCGGGGCGCGCAACAACAGCGACCACACAATCAAGACCACCGTGGCCAGGATCGCGCCGATCAGCTCCAGGTAGATCACGTCCGGCCACACCAGGACTTCGTCGCGGTAGTCGGCCTCCACCGGCCCTTGGCCGCGCGCCAGGCGGCGATCATTCTCCACCGCCTGATACGTGCCGGCCCAGGTGAAGAAGCCCAGCAGGTAGACCATGGCCACGATGGGCACATTGTCGGGCCGGGCCACGATGGCGGCGAAGTGGGCGTCGCTCAGCGAGAGCCCCAGCCACACGAGCGAGACATTCAGCAGCAGCCAGGCCACGGCCGGAACCACCAGCCAGCGGCGCAGCACATAGCCCACCGCCAGCAGTCCCAAGGCGCCGGCCGTGAAGGTCACCGGCCCCAGCAGATCGTCGCAGGCTTGCTTGAACGGCTCGGGCAGTTGCGGCGGATGCCCGGCCAGCGAGAACCAGGCGGCCGCAGCCAGGCCCGCGCCCCAGGCCGACCAGGCGGCCGCGCGCAACCATGCGTGGCGGCGCGCGGCCCACACGGCCGCGCCGGCATTCAGCGCCGCCACCGCGGCGTAGAACCAGCCCAGCCACCAGGCCGTCGTTGCCAACAGTGCGTGCGATTCGGGATGCATCACCAGCGGCCTCCTGCCTCCGGCCCCTCGCCTCTCGCCTCCAGCCCCTCGCCTCCAGCGTCTCCCCCCTCGCCTCTCGCCTCTCGTCCCTCGTCTCTCGCCTCCGGCCCCTCGCCTCCAGCCTCTCGCCCCTCGCCTCTCGCCTCTCGCCCCTCCTCTTCCGGCCCACTGATGCTGCCGTCTTTGCGCACGCGCCACAGGTGGACGCTGATCAGCACCGCGGCCACCAGGGGGATGGCCACGCAATGCAGGATGTAGAAGCGGTTGAGGGTTTCTTCGCCCACGGCGCGTGCGCCGAGCAGGGCGTAGCGCGCGTCGGAGCCGCTGGCGATCACATCCACGCCGCCGGCGCTGAGCATCTGGTGCCCCGGACCTTCACTGCCCAGCAGCGGCACGGCGCTGGCCATGTTCGAGCCGACAGTCACGGCCCACATCGACAGTTGGTCCCAGGGGAGCAGATAGCCGGTGAAGGACAGCAGCAGGGTGGCCACCAGCAGCATCACGCCCACGCACCAATTGAACTCCCGCGGCGGCTTGTAGCTGCCGGTGAGGAACACGCGATACATGTGCAGCCAGACCACGATCACCATGGCGTGGGCGGCCCAGCGATGCACTTCGCGGAGCACGCCCAGCGAGGCCACGTCGCGCAGGGCGAGGATGTCGTTGTAGGCCCACTCCACGGTCGGCCGGTAATAGAACATCAACAGCACGCCCGTCACCGTCTCGACCACGAACAGCCAGAAGGCCAGCAGGCCCATGTACCAGGTGTAGGCCGGCCGGAGGGCATGCTTCTTCAGGACCACCGGATGCACGTGCAAGAACACGTTGGAGAGGATCACCATCACCCGGTTGCGCCGATCGACCGGCGCCGGATGGCGGAAGATGCTTTTCCAGATCTGGGAGTCGCGGAGAGACATGAGGACAGGGTCAAAGGGGCAAAAGGGTCTGAGGCACAAAGGCACCTGAGGCACAAAGGCAGAGGGACTACGTTACTGAGGGTTATGTGCTCCGGACTCTCTTGATGAGGCTGGTCAACATCCGTTCGATTTCCCGGCTGGAGTCGTCAAGGCCATCGTAGTCGGCCGGATGGACATAAGCCAGGTTCTTGGAGATCTCCAACTGCGTCTGCAATTCGTAGACCGACCCGACTGCCACTTGCAGGAATCGAAGATAATCGGCGGTCGAATTCCGGCCATAACCTTCGGCAATGTTGCTCGGAATAGAGACGGCACACCTTCGCATCTGGGACACCAACCCATAGAGTTCCTCTTTGGGGAATGCCTTGGTGGCTTGATACAGCACCGTAACAAGCTGCACGGCCTTCTGCCACACGATCAGATCGCGGAAGGTCCTCACCATGCCATTCTCCTTTGTGCCTCTGTGCCTCTGTGCCTTTGTGCCTCTGCCCCTCAGCCCCTTTGCCCCTCAGCCCCTGACGAAACTTGCCGGGTCGTCCCATTGTCCCAGTTCTCTCTGGAAGACCCGGCTGCGGTCGACTTCCAGTTGACCGTCGTCGGCGATGCGGATCGCGTAGCGTTCCAGCGGCCGAGGGGCCGGTCCTTCGAAATTCGTGCCGTCGCGATGAAACCCGCTGCCGTGACAGGGGCACTTGAACTTCTGCTCGCTCTCCTGCCAGATCGTGATGCAGCCCAGGTGCGTGCACACGGTGCGCAGGGCGTAGATCTGGGCCTGGCCGCGGTAGGTCTGGTGCACAATCCACACGCCAAAGCGGTCCTTGAACTTCGTCTCCACCCGGCCCAGTGGGTAGTCGCGCGCAAACCCCACGCGAAAGCGGCGATTCGGCTCGGTGGTGACGTTGGGCATCATGAATCGGGCCAGGGCCGCGCTCCACAGACCGCCGATGGCCCCCAACAGGGCCAATCCGACGCCCAGCGACGAACCAAGCACGATCTTCAAAATCCCCCGGCGGCGTGCGTCGACCGGCGCGGGGGCAGCGGCACCGGCCGTGCGCGCGCAGGCACACACCCCCTGGTCCTGTTGGGGCATGGGCGCAGCCTCAGCTTCGTCCGCCGGCCCGATCCCTTGCGGTCGTGCCGGCCGGCGCTGGCGTTGCGGGGGACGACTTCTGTTCATAAGTCCTTTATCGACTGGCGTTTGGCCACTGTCAAGCGTCGCCCTCCTGGTCGTCGACAAATCCCCAGCGTGGCGATCCCTTGTCCAGCCCCCGGGCTGCATTACAATCAGGCCTTTCCCCTGCACTCTGTCCATCTCGTCCCGGATCGCTGCGCATGAACGTCCTGATCATTGGCAACGGAGGTCGCGAACACGCCCTGGCCTGGAAACTGGCCCAAAGCCCGCGAGTGGAGCAGGTCTTCGTGGCCCCCGGCAATGCGGGCACGGCCCTGGAGGCCCAGAATGTCGACCTGCCGGCCGACGATTTCCCGGCCCTGATCCAGTTTGCCAAAAAGAACGCCGTGGGGCTGACGGTGGTGGGGCCCGAGGCGCCCTTGGCCGGCGGGATCGTCGACGCCTTCCAGGCCGCCGGCCTGCGGATCTTCGGACCCAGCAAGGCCGCCGCCGAGTTGGAGGCCAGCAAGGTCTTCTGCAAAGACCTGTTGCGCCACGCCGGCATCCCCACGGCCGAATACCAGACCTTCCAGCGCGCCGAGCAGGCCCTGCACTACCTCAACGAGCGCGAGGACGTACGGGTCGTGGTCAAGGCCGACGGCCTGGCCGCCGGCAAGGGCGTGATCGTTTGCGCCAACCGGTTGGAGGCGATCGCCGCGGTCGAAATGATCGCCGGGCAGAAGGCCTTCGGCAAGGCGGGCGACCGGCTGGTGATCGAAGAACGCCTGGAAGGCCAGGAGGCCAGCGTCCTGGCCATCACCGACGGGCGCACGATCGTCACCCTGCAGCCGGCCCAGGATCACAAGCCGGCCTACGACAACGATCAGGGCCCGAACACGGGCGGCATGGGCGCTTACTGCCCGGCCCCCCTGGTCGACGACGAACTGCTGCACTGGATCGAGGAGCGCGTGCTCGTGCCCACGGTGCATGCCCTCAACCGGCGCGAGCGCCAGTTCTGCGGCGTGCTGTATGCGGGCCTGATGGTTACCAACCAGGGGCCCAAGGTGCTGGAATACAACGCGCGCTTCGGCGACCCCGAGTGCCAACCCCTGCTGATGCGTCTGAAGACCGACTTGCTCGACGTGCTGGAAGCGGCCGTCGACGAGCGTCTGGACGAGATCGCGGCGTTGGAGTGGGACCCGCGCCCGGCCGTGTGCGTGGTCATGGCCGCGGAAGGCTATCCGGGCAGCTACCGCAAGGGCCTGCCGATCCGCGGGCTGGACGAGGCCGGCAAGCTGCCCGACGTGAAGGTCTTTCACGCCGGCACGACCTTGTCCGACAACCAGGTGCTGACCGCCGGCGGGCGCGTGCTGGGCGTGACGGCGCTAGGCGAGAGCATCGCCCGGGCCAAGCTCCAGGCCTACACGGCCGTAAAGCAGATCCGCTGGGAAGGGGCCTGGTGCCGCAAGGACATCGCCGACAAGGCAATCGGGCAGTGAAGCCGGATTCACCTCGTTTTCACGAGTGAGTTCCAACGTTGCGTGGGTCGTCGATTCCCAGTCCGAGCACCGATACGCATCGAAATTGTGTCGCCGGAGGCAGGTGTATCGCTGTGCCGCGGGAGAACCGCTTGAGTCCTGAATAACGCTCACGCGTACGATGTACCGCCAGCTATCGTTGTTCGCCTCGGGCTCGCTCCACCTCAGACCGTCCTTGCTCGTGTTGTAGGAAGCGGCCGACCAGCTCTTGAAAAGCCGCTCCTAGGCATCGTAAAGCACGATCGGGCCGGCGGGCCGCGGCCGATCCTTCACGTGGTCGAGCCAAGGCCCCACGGGATGTTCTTGGGCCGGGTGAAGGGTGGACATCACCCCCTTGGCTGCGCCGACCAGTGTCCGATCGACGAAGACCTGCGAGCGACTGCCCACGTCGTATGGCTGGGCGGCCTCAGTTGCACCGCGGGGACCTTCTGCGGTTCTCTCGCGCGATTGGGCCACTACCGATCCTGCTGGCATTGGAACCGCCGCCGTGATCCCCAGCAGAACTGCCCAGGTCTGAAATGAATTCACCATGATCCTGATGCACCCGGTTGCTTGCGACGACTGACGCTCCACTTACCCGGCCGAAAAGGCGACCCGCGATGATTCAATCGACATCAAAACGGCCCCGGTTGGGCGATCGATGGCCGCGGGCGGTGCGTTCGGCAGGATTACATTTGCACTTCCTTCACGGGACGATTGGCCTCGAGCACGCGCATCAGGTTTCCGCCCAGGATCTTCTCGATGTCCGGATCCGAGTAGCCTCGCATGACCAGGCCCACCGTATAGAGTGGCCAATTGGTCCAAGCCAGGCTTCCCGCCGCAGCTTCATCGGAGTAGGACAACGGCTGGTTGGTCTTGTTCCAGTTGCCCCACCACCTCGTACTGAAACGCGCGTGAGGATAGCCTGTAAGTTCCTTGGGCCAGGGCTGTTGATAGGTGGTGTCGGTGCCGATCGACACGTGAGCAGGCCCCACGAGCCTGGCGATGTAATCGACGTGGTCGAGCATCGTCAGTAGCGTCGCGTCGGGACCGAGCATGTTGGGCAGCACGTAGACGCCGATCAGGCCGTCGGTGTCGGCAATGGCCTTCAACTCGGCGTCGCTCTTGCAGCGGATGTGGCTGAAGACCGCCTTGGCGCCGGTGTGGCTGGCCATGATCGGCTTCTGCGAGGCTTTCGCGGCGTCGAGCGTCGTCTGCACCCCGCAGTGCGGAGTGTCAACGATGATCCCTACTTCGTTCATCCGGGCAATCAGCGTCCGGCCCAGCTCGCTCAGACCTCCGTTGGCCGGTTCCGCGCAGCCGTCACCGATGAAGTTGCGGCGATTGTAGGTGAGGTGCATCAGGCGAACGCCGAGCTGATACCAGGTCTCGATCCAGCTCAATTCCTCGTCCGGATCGGCCAACTTGCCGACGATGGGCGGCCCATTGACGCTCCAGATCACGCCCATCCGCCCTTGCGCGGCCACTTCGCGGGCTTCCGCGGCCGAGCCGATCTGGGTCAACGTCTTGCGGAACACGCGGCACACTTGCCGCGACAGCGCCATGCGCTTGATATCCTCTTCCCGCGACTTACCTTCCGCCACCGTCTGGACCATGCACTTCAGGCCGGTGGCGCGCACGGCGTGAATGAACTCTTCTGCCCCTTTCGGGTCGCGCGTGGCCGATGTCTCGCGTGCCAGGCTGCTCCGCCAGCTTAGCTCTCGGGAGCCCACCTGGGCGTCTTTGAGATCGTTCCAGAGTCCGGCAATTTCCTCCGTCCAGATGCTGGGAAGAAACCCGAACGTGTCGCAGGCCAGCGTCCGGGCATGCAGTTCCAGACCGTGTTCGAGTTGCGTCTTGCTGGGCTTCAGGACGGCCAGGCCGCGCTGCCAGGCGCCGTCGACAATCGGATTCGAATCATGTGCCGGACCAGATTCGTCTGCTCGGCTCCGATATGGGCCTCCGAAGATGCCCCAGGCAACTGCAGCACCTGCATTGCGTAGCATGTGTCGGCGGTGCATGGTTTCCTTCGACATGGGTTTCTTCTCCGGGTGATCATGACCTTTGGCCGTTGGGAGCACAATTTCCAGCAATTGTCCCGGACCGACAGGAGCTTCCTTGTTGGCGAATCGCGCGCGGCAAGGGCATGCTGCAGTCACCGGATACAGCCATGCAGGGACTGCAATATCGGTCTATATCCAGGATATGCTTGTCAGGATAGCGTTGTGCCTAAGGCGAAACAATAGGTCAGGAAACGACCTTCACAAGAGGTCAGCCGGCTTCCTGAACCGACACTCGGCCTTTTCCCAAAGCCACAGATGCAGATATTGCGAGACGCGTAGAGAAAGGACGTATTTCGAAAAGTACAGCGGGAGATGCTGGCCACGAGGCCACGCGCCCACCGGTCTTGCGCGCCTGCATTGTCGTGACTCGCAACCTGGTCCGGCAGCCGAGTTGGGGCGGAGATCGACGATGGCGCGTATCTCCAAGAAGCGTCGGGGCATTCGATGGCCGTTGTCGGCGTTGCTAAGAACCGATATCGCGAGACACCCCATGCCGCGGAACTGTTTCGCGGTGCAAGCCACAGGCCGCTTTGTGTGACGGCCATCGGCCTGGAGTACGACGCGGCAGCCCAACGGGCCCCCTCCATGGCCGGCAAAAATCGTATTCCCGACTTGATCAAAGCAGCAGATCGTCGGTCTCGCCGAGGCGCCTGACGCGAAGCCGGCTCAGTAAGTCCTCAGAAGGGGCTCCTCGTGGCACATCCTTCGCGGCCCCCGGTGGATGATTAGGACCAACCAAGAACAACTTCCCGGGCTGTTCTTGTACTCCTCACGCTCCGCGTGACGGAAAACCTCACGCGGAGCGTGAGGAGTACGGAGATTATTCTTCGGCCGGGCCTTGGCTGGGGGCGGTTCCGCCGTAGGGTGTTTCCGTGACCCGCCAGCCCAGCCATTCATCCTGCACTCGCACGACTGGCAGATCGGTGTTCTCCGCAAGCGGCTTGAGCACGCGATCAAAGGCCTTCACGGTGAAGATCGATCGGAGCAACGGCCACCGCCGTCGTACACCGTCGCGATTCGTGATCAGGTTCAGCTCCGACAGACGTTCGTTGTTCAACACGCCGCCCCAGTCAAGCCGCTTGGTCGTGATGTACTGAAGGTGAACGATCTCGTGCCGGTCAAACGTCAGCCCGCCTTCGCGCGGCAGCTCGACCCGCCGCGTGGCCTTGTCGTAGATCAGCCAGGGCCCCAATCGCCGTGCGTTGGCGAACGAGCGATAGACGACCAAAGTGAACAGGCCGCAGGTCGTCAGTCCGACGCCGATTGGCGCACCGTAGACCATCCGGGCGTCGGCCTCGCCACCCATGAGGTGTTTGAGCAACAGGTGCAAGCCGTAGAAGGCACCGATGAAGATCAAGTTATAGATGATGGTCGACCACACCGGCACGGGAGTGGGATCGATGCGAAAGACACGATCGTCGTGATACGGACAGGCCGTCTCGAAATTGCTGTAGTGGCCGCGACCAAGGACAAACTTCTCGGGATCGGCGTCGGCCGGAGGCTTAGCCATGGGTTGTCTCGCGAGCGGGTAGTTGCCTAGGATCAACCTAACCGGGCGAATCCAGTCGATCAAGGGTCAAGCGGGATAGGGCCGGCCATGGCCAGCCCCATCCCGCTTGACCCCTGGACCGTTCTTCAGCCTCGTGGGGAGCTGCCGAAGAGGGCTCGCCAACCGATCGGGCAGTGAATCCGGGATGGATTTCGCCGCCGGACAGACCGCGTGCGGCCTCAGTTGTTGCCCGAGTGGTTCTCGGCGTTCTCGTCCGGGCTGAGGTGCCGGCGGAGGTAGCGCGCGCGTTCGATGTTGCGGTCGGCCGAACTCAGTTCCACGCCGCGGATCTTCTGCAGGTGCGCCGGCTGCGTGTGGATGAAAAGCGAGTTGACCAGCGGGATCTGCAGATCGCTGATCAGCCCCAGGTTCACCCCCATCCGCACGCTGGACAGCAGGTGCATGGTCTCTTCGGAACTGATGGTTTGCGCGTTGCGCAGAATGCCGTAGGCCCGGCTCACGCGGTCGTGCAGGTTCTCCTGGCTCTCCTTGATGAGGAAGTTGCGCGCCTGGCGCTCGTACTCGATGATCACCGGCACGATGTCGCCCACCTGCTTGATCAGCTCCTCCTCGCTGCGTCCCAGGGTGATCTGGTTGCTGATCTGGTAGAAATCGCCCATGGCCTGGCTGCCCTCGCCGTACAGGCCGCGCACGGCCAGGCTGATCTTCTGCAGGCTGCGGAAGACCTTTTCGATCTGCCGGGTGATGACCAGGGCCGGCAGGTGCAGCATCACGCTGACGCGCATGCCCGTGCCCACGTTCGTGGGGCAGGCGGTGAGATAGCCCAGCCGATCGTGATAGGCGTAGGTCACCTTCTGTTCGACGTGGTTGTCGATGGCGTTGATCCGCTCCCAGGCGCTGCGCAAGTCCAGGCCGCTCTGCATGACCTGCATGCGCAGATGATCTTCTTCGTTGATCATCACGCTGAACTTCTCGCCGCAGTCGATGGCCACCGACCGCGCCCCGCGGCTCTCGGCGTGTTCGCGGCTGATGAGTTGCCGCTCGACGAGGAACTGCCGATCCAGGCCCGGCAATTGCGCCACGTCCACGTAGATCAACTCCTTGGCATCGGACAGGCCCAGGACGGCCCCTTTCAACGCGCGTTCGATCTCGATCCGATCCTGATCGGTGGCCCGGCTGATGAAGGGGAAATCGGCCAGGTTTCGGGCCAGACGAATGCGGCTGCTGATGACGATGTCCGACTCGGGGCCGGACCCGCGCAGCCATTCGCTGTCGTTGAATGTCAGGTCTTCCAGTTGCACGACGAAGGCTCCCATCCTCAAAAAAGGGCCGGGCCTGAGTTGCCGCCGGTTCCGCGCGAGGCGGTCGCCGCCGGTTCAGCTTCCCCCCGCCTCGATGTTTCGAATCTTGTCGCGAAGTTCCTTGGCCCGTTCGTACTCCTCCGCGCGCACCGCCTCGGCCATCTCGCGTCGCAGGCGGATCAACTGCGTGCGCTCCTCGGTCCCCTTGCCCGAACGGCTGGGGGTCTTGCCCACGTGCTCCAATTCGCCATGTACGTTGAGGATCAACGGCTCCAGTTGACTCTGGAAGGCAATGTAGTCGTAGGGGCAGCCCAGGCGGCCCTGGCTGCGGAAGTCGTAGAAGGTGATGCCGCACACCGGGCAGGCGGTCTGATCCAACTGGGCCAGTTCCTCGGCCGTCTGCCCCACCGCCATCTGCTGGGCCATCTGGTGCGCCAACACGCTGGCCATGCTGGTGGCAGAAGCCGGTTCGGCGTTGGACTGCGTCAGATATTCGCGCGCATGGTCCTCACACAGGTGCAATTCCTGCGGTTTCCCGCTGGTCAGTTCCGTGATGTGAAAAGTCGCCGGCTTGTCGCAGTGCTGGCATTTCATAGACCCAGGCTCCCAGACGGTCGTAGGGGCAGACCGAAATCCGTTCCGCGGCCGAGGCCGCCGACCAAGGCGACCGGCCCCAGACCGGTTTCGCTGCCTAACCGCTATTGTCGGGCAGAAAAGCAATTTCGCCAAGTCTTTCGACCGTCGGCCAAGCGCGGACCGAGATTCGCACAGGCGCGCTTGGCCTCTGGAAAGGCCGGACGATGTCGCTGGCGGCGACCGCAGGCTGCGATCAGGCGGGTTAGACCATGAACAGATAATAAGTGCCGCGACTCAGACAGGTCAAACCACAAGCGACTGTCACCTGAGACCGCCTGCGCGGCCCCGAGCACAGAAGGCCCAGTCCAGCTTGTCTGAAATCGAGTAAATGCCTGCCCAGTCTAGCCTTTGGGCAAAACCACCATGAGGATTCTATCACTGCCCCCCCAGGTGTCAAGGCGAAACAGGGCCACTGTAGACGGGCAGCCTTCCCCCCGGAACATGCCGGCGGTGAAGCACTTCGACAACGGAGCGAACCGCCATCACACCAAGTCCAGCGCAGGTGATCCTTCGCCCTTTTCGTCCCGGCCAATTCACAACTCGCTCAGCCCACGACCGCTGCCGCACCGGCAAGGTCCAGCGGCGAGACCTTTTTCGCCCTCTTCGTCCGAACAATTCGTTGCCTGAGCCACTCCTGTGTGTTGAATCCTCGACGGTCCGTCGTCCGGGCCTGGCCACACGTGGTCCAGCCGTGACGTAAGTGTCACTTCCTGCGAGAGATAACGCCTTGTGTTGCCTGGCCGGCGATCCGCACTCTGGCCCGCTGGCCCAGACCCCGGTCTTGGGGTAGACTTGGCCCTATGAGCAATCCCAACGTGTACCTGCCCGACTTCGAAACTTTCTCGCGCCTGGCGTCCGAAGCCCAACTCGTGCCGGTCTACCGGCGTTTGAGCAGCGATTCGCTGACGCCCGTGACCGCCTTCCACAAGATCGACGCGGGGCGTTGCGCCTGCCTGTTCGAGAGCGTGGTGGGCGGCGAGAAGGTGGGCCGCTACAGCTTCCTGGCCACCGAGCCCTTTCTGGAGATCGAGGCCTATGGCCAGCGCGTGACGGTCAATTCGCACAGCGGCGTGTCGGCGGCCGGCATCCCCACCCTGGTCACGCGCCAGTTCGAGTCCGACAACCCGTTGGAGGAACTGCGCCGCCAGGTGCAATCGTTCCGCGTGGCCACGCTGCCGGAGCTGCCGCCGTTTTGCGGGGGCGCGGTGGGCTATGCCGGCTACGACACGGTGCGCTACTGCGAGCGATTGCCCAACGCGCCGCCCGACGATCGCCAGGTGCCGGACATGGCCTTCGCCTTCTACGACCAGATGGTGGTCTTCGACAACGTGACGAAGACGGTCCTGGTGATCGCCCTGGCGCGCGCGGACAAGCCCGGCACCGACCTGCACAAGACCTATGTCCAGGCCTGCCGCCGCGTAGACAACCTGGTGTGCCAGCTTTCCAGCCGGCCGACGACGCTCACGCCGGTCGATATCGGTCTGCGCCGCGACGACCCGCAGCTCCCCTACCGCTCGAATTTCACCCAGGCCGAGTTCGAGCAGGCCGTTTCGAAGTCGGTCGAGTACATCCGCGCGGGCGACATCTTCCAGGTTGTGCTCAGCCAGCGTCTGGAACTGGACATCCAGGCCCACGCGTTCGAGATTTACCGCATGCTGCGCGTGGTGAATCCCAGCCCCTTCATGTTCTACGTGCGCACGCCCAGCGTGACGCTGGTGGGCAGCTCGCCGGAGATCCTGGTGCGCGTGGTCAAGGGGCAGGTGACCGTGCGCCCCCTGGCCGGCACGCGCCGCCGCGGCCGGAACGAAGAAGAAGACCGGCAGTTGGCCGAGGAACTGCTGGCCGACCCCAAGGAGCGGGCCGAGCACGTGATGCTCGTGGACCTGGGGCGCAACGAC
>CALARR010000160.1 GCA_937889015.1 uncultured Planctomycetales bacterium
ATCCGCTTGGCGCCGCCCAATCCGGTGAGTTCGATCACGAACGCGCAGCCCACCACGTTGCCTCCCGCCTTCTCGACCAGTTGGCAGCAGGCCTCGATCGTGCCGCCGGTGGCCAGCAGGTCGTCGACCACCAGCACGCCGGCTCGGGCCGGAATCGCGTCGGTATGGATCTGCAGCGTATCGGTGCCGTACTCCAACTGGTAGGTGTGCGAAAGGCACTTGCCCGGCAGCTTGCCCGGCTTGCGGATGGGAACCAGGCCGGCTCCCAACTCCACGGCCAGCGGAGCGGCAAAGATGAAGCCCCGCGCCTCGGCCGCGGCCACCAGTTCCACTCCCCGATCGCGGAAGGGCTTGGCCAGCTCGACGATCGCCTGGCGAAAGGCCTGCGCGTGCGCCAGCAAGGGCGTGATGTCGCGAAACAGGATGCCCGGCTTGGGAAAGTCCGGAATGCAGCGAATGTGGTCGGCCAATTTCATGGCGATTTCTCTCCGTCCTCAGTCCTTGGCGATGTAGTCGATCACCAGCACCTTGTCCAAATGCGGGCGCAGCACCTTGCCAAAGGCCTTGTGATCAGGATGGGGCAAATAGACGTCGCGATCCTGCGTCGTATTGAATGTCAGGAAGAAGCAGTGCGTGAAACCGTCGGACTTGCCCTCGGGGCTGTTGTTGGTGCCCCATTCGTAACCCACGATCTGCGGGATCTTGCTGGGCAACGCGCGGAAGGCGTCTTCGATGGTCTTGATCTGCTCGGGCGCGGTGCCGTCTTTGAACTTGAACAACACCACGTGCCGCACCTTGCCCAGGTTCGGATCCTTCGCCGCCGGCGCCGCGCTCGCCAACGCCGCCATCCCCAACACCATGGCCGCCAATCCCATCAGTCCGTATCGCATCGTTGTCTCCCTTTGCCGGTCGCTGCAACTCACCGTCCGAAACCACTTCGGTTCGGCCGCAAGTATAAGCCCCCCCAAGTCCGGAAACCAGAGGGCCGGCCGCCGAGCGGGGAGCGGCGCACACCCGGTCGCCGTGCCCCCTTGCGGTTTGCGAAACCACGCATTCACGCCCCGGCGCAACCCGCGGAGAACCGCACCACCAGATCCACTGCCGCCTCCGGCGTGGCCGCCAGCTTGACTTCCAGGCGTACGCCATAGGGCAGGACTTGGGCCGTCTTGATCCGGCCCGGGGGGCCCTCCAGCGGTACCACCTCGACCTTCGGCAAGTGGGCAAAGGGCGGGCAGAAGGCCACGTGCGCGGCCGCGTTCCTTTGCCCTGGCGCGAACGTCAGCCGCAGCCAGCCCGACAGCCGGTCGCCGCCATCCGCCGCCTGGCTGCGCGTCAGTTGCTGCACCACCTCGGGCTGCGCACGCGCGGCAGAAACAGGGTCAGAACTATCTTGCGCAGAGAGGGACGCCGACAGGGGATTCGAACCGTTTTGCGCGCAGGCAAGGCCGCTCTCCACCTCTTCGCCAGCCTCGTCCGTCCCCGGACCACGCGCCTCTTCGGCCGCCTGGTCGCCTGATTCGGCGTCCGCTTCCGCCACAGGCACGGCCTCCGCGGTTTGCGCGGCGCCGGCTCCCTCGCCCCTGCGGCGTACCAACCAGGCCGTGCCGGCGATCGTGGTCGCCTCCTCCACCAGCAGAATCGCCCACACCCCGGCCAGGACGATGGTTGACGTCTCTGGCAGGCTGATCGCCCAACCGAACAGCAATAGCGCCGGCAGGGGCAGCCACAAGCCGATGCGCCGCCAGCGCTTCGCGCCTGGCACCAGGCTGCCGCATCGCGCCGCCGCGGCCAACAGAGCGGCGCCGGCGGCCGCGGCCACGAGCATCGCCCCCGGCGGCGGCTGCACCAGGGCCCCGGCCAGTCGCCGCCAGACCAACACGCCGACTGCCGCCAGCAGTGTCAGGGGCAGCGCCCACGCCGCCCCCAGCGCCAGTTCGCGCCCCAGTCGCCAACCGTCTGCCGCGCGCGGCGCGGTCGAGAAAGACGAATCGCCGAATCTTAACGACCAAGCCCCGCCCAGCAGCGATGAATCATTCGTGCTTCGGCACGGCTTCGTCATTCGTCATGCATTCGTCAAAGGGCCTTCGACGCGCACCGCTTCAGCCGCATGGCGACAAGGCCAGCGTTCCGCCTGCAGCCGGTCACAGGGCCTTGGACAACTCGGCCGCGCGATGCGTCGATTCCCAGGTGAATTCCGGCTCGCTGCGGCCGAAGTGGCCCCCCGCGGCCGTGAGGCGGTAGATCGGCCGCCGCAGGTCCAGGTACTTGATGATCCCGCTGGGGGTGAGCGGGAAGGCCTGGCGCGCCAGCTTGCAGAGCTGCTCGTCGGAAACCTTGCCCGTGCCTTCGCTGTCGACGCGCACGCTCACCGGATCGGACACGCCGATGGCGTAGGCCAGTTGCACCTCGCAGCGGTCGGCCAAACCGGCGGCGACGAGATTCTTGGCCACGTGCCGCGCCATGTAGGCCGCGCTACGATCGACCTTGGTGGGATCCTTGCCGCTGAACGCCCCACCGCCGTGGCGCGCCCAGCCGCCATACGTGTCCACGATGATCTTGCGGCCCGTCAGACCCGTGTCGCCGTGCGGTCCGCCAACCACGAAGCGCCCCGTGGGATTGATGTGATAGGTGATCTCGCCATTGACCAACTCGGCCGGCAACGAAGGCCGGACCACTTCCTCGATCACGTAGTCGCGGATCTGCTTGTGGGTCACGTCGGGCGAATGCTGGGTGGAGACAACCACCGTGTCCACGCGCAGCGGGCGGTGGCCGTCGAACTCGATCGTGACCTGGCTCTTGCTGTCCGGACGTAGCCAGTTCACCTTCCCCGCTTTGCGGATCTCCGTCAGACGCGTGAGGATTCGGTGCGACAGGGCGATCGGCAAGGGCATCAGCTCCGGCGTGTCGTTGCAGGCATAGCCGAACATCAGCCCCTGGTCGCCGGCCCCAATCTCTTTGCCCGCCGCCTGGTTCTCGTTGACGCCCTGGGCGATATCCGGGCTTTGCCGGTCGATCATCAGCATCACGGCGCAGGTCTCCGCGCAGATGCCCCAAGCGTCGTCGACGTAGCCCACCTCTTGGATCACCTTGCGCACGACCTCCGGATAATCGACCACGGCGTTGGTCGTGATCTCGCCCGACACGACGGCCACGCCGGTGGTGACCAGGGTCTCGCAAGCGACGCGGCCGAAGGCGTCCTTGGCCAGAATGGCGTCCAACACGCCGTCGGAGATTTGGTCCGCCAGCTTGTCCGGATGTCCCGCACTGACCGATTCACTGGTAAACAAGAACTTGCCCTTGGCCACGACATCCTCCGTAGGTTGACAGTTAAGCGACAGACGATTGGCGGTGTAAACGCGTCATTATAGGCATCTTGGGACGTCTCCTGCAACGGTGACGTGTGTTTGCAGCGGTGCCAATCCAGTATTGCCTCCCCCCATTTCGTGTGGGATTGCGTTTCTGTTCGTATATGAACCAGAATGGGAGTGGGGCATCGCGAATTCGGAGGTTGTCCAAGTGTCAGTCTGGTTCTTCTACGTGGACGAGTCGTACGACGATACGACCTTCTGTCTATCTGCGATCGCGATTCGCCACTCTCAATGGAAAGAGGCCTTTGAGGAGGTTAAGGCGTATCGCGCACAACTCAAAGCGGATCACGGGATATTTGTCCGTACGGAACTGCATGCCACGGAATTTGTTGCTGGCCGTGGGCACGTTGGGGATCAGCGCGTCACGAAGTGGGAGAGAAGCAGAATATTCCTGGAAGGGCTTCGAGTTGTCGCCCGCCTGCCAGACGTGATGCTGTTCAACGTTTGTCTTCCCAATAGGGGAATTTCTGGAACACAGATGGCAGCTTGGGATCGGCTAATGAACCGAGTCGAGCGCACCATGAAGGAGATGGAAAACCAGGAATTCCCCTTGCGAACGCGACTGGCCGCGGTGGTAAAAGACAGCATTTCTGTCGCCGAGCGACCAACTGCTATCTCCGCCGAAGCTGCTGAACAGATCGAGACGCGTCTTCAACGATACCGAGCAAGAGCTTTCATCATCGCCGACGAAGGGCGTGAGAGCGAAATCACGACCGCGATTCGCAAGATGCACATCTATAATCCCATTCCATCGAAGTATGGGGAATGGTCTCCGGGGACTCGTACCCAGAACATCCCTGCCACCAGGATCATTGAAGATCCAGTATTCAAGGAATCTCATCGCTCTCACTTTCTTCAACTAGCCGACTTCGTTGCCTTCGCGTTGCTGAAGCAGGAGGTGCCACCGACTCCGACGGTGAAGAAGTACGAGATACACGAGATGTTCCAACAAGCCTTGGCCGGAGTCTGCTTTCGGAAGGCGTCGCCTCGTGATCCGCTTGGCATCGTCCGGGCATAAAAAAAGGGCCCCCTTGCGGGGACCCAAGCAAAACAGGTGAACCGCCACTGAAGACGGGCCCGTTTTGCATACACATCTTATCGACCGAACGGTGGCAATGTCAATGCCCATCTGTGGGGTGGTTGTGCCTTTCGTCCCGCAAGTTCCTTCTAGTCACGCTGCCATGCGGCGATTGGCTGCGTCTTCGACCAGCGTCTCTAACAGGGCTAGTGTGCGGTCCGTGGCTCCCAACTGATCGGCCACTAGGCGTTGGGCCCGTTGGGCCAACTCGACCGCAAACTTCGGCTCTTCCAGGCACCGCTGCACGAAACGGGTCAGTTCGTCCCCGTTGCCAACCACCAGGGCCGCCTCGTGCCGCAGCATGCTGCCGACGATGTCGCGGAAGTTCCGCGTGCTGGGGCCGAACGAGACCGCGGCGCCGTAGGCCGCCGGCTCGATCATGTTCTGCCCGCCCCGGTTGCTCAGGCTTCCGCCCACAAAGGCGATCTGGGCCGTGCCCCACCAGGCCCCCAACTCGCCCACCGCGTCGACCAGCAACACGCGCGCCGCCGGGTCGCAGCCCTCGTCCAGCTTCGTGCGACGCTGCCACGCCAGGCCCGACTGGTCCAACAGCCGCGCCACCGAGTCGAATCGCTCGGGATGGCGCGGAACGAGGACCAACCGCAGTTGCGCCCAGCGCGCGCTCAACTCGCGATAGCTGGCCAGCGCCAACGCCTCTTCCGGCTCCTGCGTGCTGCCGGCCAAAAAGACCACGTCCTCCGGCCCAAATCCAGCCAGCCGCGCCAGACGCTGCGTGGCCGGATTGCCCCGATCGGTTTGCGCCCCGTCGTATTTCATCGAGCCGGTGATTTGCACCGCGTCCGCGCTGGCCCCCAGGTCCCGGAACCGCTGAGCGTAGGTGGGGTCCTGCGCGGCAATCAGGTCGATCTGGCGCAGTAGGCGTCCCACCAACGGCCGGATCCGCCGGTAGCCCCGATAGCTATGCTCGCTCAGCCGGCCATTGATGACCGCCACGCGCGCCCCGGCTTCCTTGGCCGCGAGCACCAGGTTCGGCCACAATTCCAGTTCGGCCAGCACGAGCACGTCGGGCCGTACGCGCCGCATCGCGCGCCGCGCCGCCCAACTGAAGTCCAACGGGCAGTAGAACGCGGTCAGGTGCGGATACTTCTTCTTCGCCACGGCCATGCCGGTCATGGTGGTCGTGGAAATCCAGCATTGCCAGTCGGGATGGCGTTGGGCGACCGCCGTCAGCAGCGGGGCCAAGAGGTTCACCTCGCCCACGCTCACCGCGTGCAGCCACAGGCACTTCTCCTGGCCCGTGCGCTCCGGAACCAGTCCCCAGAACTTGGCCCGGAAGCCTTCGCGGTACTTGCCCTTGCGGATGGCCTGATACGCGAGCCAAGGCGCGGCCGCCAGCAACAGCAGTGCGTAGACCAGATTGAGCAGATAAGGCACGAAGGAAGTCCTTTTCCTAACCGCTGTGGGTCAAGGAGCTTTGTTGGACGATTTCCTGCACAGGGGCTTCCGAGTAGCAGACGAGACGATCTTGATGCCGCTTCTGGAGGTCCATGTAATGCTTCGCCATGAGGTCGGGATCGTGAGGGAACTCCTCCGAAATCTGCTGCCGCGTCTCGCGAATCCGAGAGAGCTCGAAGTCTTCTGAACCATTCATGGACTGTCTCCTGCCAGTTCCATGTGGGTCTCCGCACTCACGTTCTGGCGCGCATGCAGCAGGCCTTGAACTTCTTGCCGCTGCCGCAGGGGCAGGGATCGTTCCGCCCCACGTGCTGCTGGCGGTTGCGGATCGGTTCGGGCTTCTTGTCGGACTGGGTGCCCTCGATGGCCGCCTCCTGCTGCTCGCCGATTTCGCTGGCCGGCGGGGCTTCCTGGTGAATCGCTTCGGCCTCGCTCCAGGTCGAGCCCACGAAGCTCTCGTCCAACTGCTCCATGCGGAACACGAGGTCCGTGACCCGCTCGCCCACCGACTTCCACATCAACTCGAAGGTCCGCATTCCTTCGCGCTTGTACTCCACCTTGGGATCGACCTGTGCGTATCCGCGCAGGCCGATGCTGCTGCGCAGATGGTCCATCGCCAGGAGGTGATCTTTCCAGGCCGAATCCAGCAACTGCAGCAGCAAGGCCCGCTCCATCTTCCGCATTTCGGGGCGATAGCGGTCTTCGACCGCCAGGGCCAGCTCGCGCTGCAGTTGCTGCTGCTCCATGCTCCGCATCTGCTGTGGCGTCAACTCGCAGTGCAGCTCCTCGCGCAACCAATCGGAAAGCTCCTGCAGGCGGCCGTCTTCTTCGGCCGCGCGCAGGGCCTGAGCGGGCGGGATCTCCGGGTCGAACAACCGCTCTTCCCACCGGTGCACCTCGGCCATGGCCTCGTCGTAGGCCGCGCTGAAACGCTGGCTTTGTTTCACCAGCAAGCTGCGAATCTCGTCGCGCTGCTTGTTCTTCAGGTCCTCCAGGTCCAACTCCACCTGGAATCGTTCCCGCGCCCACTCGACCAGCTTTTCCCGGTCGTATCGCTTGTGACCGCCCGCGTCGCGCGCGGTGAAGTGGTACAACGCGGCCAAGACCGGATATTCGGACTCTTTCTGGTTGTAGGCCTCGCGCGCCTTGTTTCGCACCAGCTCCTTGGCGGCCGCCGGCTCCAGTCCCGCCAGGTCCGGCACGCGCATTTCGATGCCGAACTTGTGCCGCACCCAGTTGCAGGCGGTCTGCACGCCGAAGTCGGGATCGAGGAATCGCGCCCCGGGATTCAGATCCGCTCGGTGCAGCGCGTCGCGCGCCTTCTCCAGCAGGAATTCGCCCAGCTCGTCGCGGCCGATCTTCTTCAGATCCCGGTCGCGCATGCTGAGCTGCCAGCGGATGTTCACCGTCTTGGTGAGGGCTTCCCAGTTCCACTCCTCTTGTTCCACGTCGGTGGGCAGATTCTCCTCCAGCGCGTCGTAGACCTGCGTTTCGGCCATCCGCTCGGCCTCGTCCTTGGCGCGCTCGCAGGCCAGGCTGAAGTCCATGCCGCGGAAGTCGCGCGGCTCCAAGTCCACCGACAGCTCTTTACTGGCCCACTGGGCAAAGGTCTCGACGCCGTAGTCCTTGTCCAGGAACGTGTCCAGGTACTGCTCCACCTGCTCGTCGATCATCTGCAGGATCAGATCCTTGCAGTTCGCCCCGTCCAGCACGTTCTGGCGATAGCCGTACACGCGTTTTCGCTGCTCGTCCATCACCTCGTCGTATTCGAGCAGGTTCTTGCGGATGTCGAAGTTCCGCTCTTCGACCTTCTTTTGGGCCCCTTCGATCCGCCGCGACACCAACCGGCTGACGATCGCCTCGCCTTCCTGCATGCCCAGCCGCGTGAGGATGTTCTTCACCCACTCGCCGGCGAAGATCCGCATCAGGTCGTCTTCCAGCGACAGGTAGAAGCGGCTGCTGCCCGGGTCTCCCTGCCGGCCGGAACGCCCGCGCAACTGCAAGTCGATGCGCCGCGCCTCGTGGCGCTCGGTGCCGATGATGTGCAGTCCGCCCATCGCCGCCACCTCGCGCCCTTCGGCCTTCATCTGCTCCCGGCTTTCGATCTCCTGGACCAGGGCGTCCCATTCTTCCGGCGGCACGTCCAGCCGCGTGGGATACTTCTCCTGCAGCTTGGCCCAGGCCATGCTCTCCGGATTGCCGCCGAGGATGATATCGGTGCCGCGGCCGGCCATGTTGGTGGCGATGGTCACGGCGTACTTGCGCCCGGCCTGGGCGATGATCTCCGCCTCGCGCTGGTGATGCTTGGCGTTCAGCACCTGGTGCTTGATGCCCCGCTGGTCGAGCATCCGCGACAACATCTCGCTCCGCTCGATCGACACCGTTCCCACCAGGATCGGCCGGCCGGCGCGCGACATCTCCACGACCTGGTCGCGGGGAATGCTGTCGACCTCCTTCGTGCCCTTGGGCCGCAGCATGACCTGCGAATCGTTCTCGCTGCTGATCGTGCCCTGCAACTCGTCCTGGCCCTTCAACTGCACCACGTCCCACTTGTGCAGCCGCTCGATCTCTTCCACAATTGCCGTGTATTTCTCCCGCTCGGTGCGGTAGATCACGTCGGGATGATTCACGCGCCGCAACGACCGGTTGGGCGGAATGGCGATGACTTCCAGCTTGTAGACTTTCCAGAACTCGTTGGCCTCGGTCATCGCCGTGCCGGTCATGCCGCAGATCTTGTCGTAGAGCTTGAAGAAGTTCTGCAGCGTGATCGTGGCCAGGGTCTGGTTCTCTTCCTTGATCGGCACGCCCTCTTTGGCCTCGACCGCCTGGTGCAGGCCGTCGCTCCAGTGCCGGCCCGGCATGGCCCGGCCCGTGAACTCGTCCACGATGACGATTTCGTCCCCCTGGATCATGTAGTTCACGTCGCGCTTGTAGAGCCAGTGGGCCTTCAACGAGTTGTCGATCAGGTGCGGCCACTCCATGTTGCCGGTGGTGTAAAAACTCTCCACCCCCGCCAGGTGTTCCGCCGCGCGCACGCCCTCTTCGGTGAGGTGCGCCGTGTGCTCCTTCTCCTTGATCTCGAAGTGCACGTCCTTCTTCAACTGCCGCGCGATCCGGTCGGCCTTCACATAGCGGCTGATCTCGTCGTGCGCCGGACCCGCAATGATCAACGGCGTCCGCGCCTCATCCACCAGGATGTTGTCCACCTCGTCGACGATCGCATAGTGCAGCCGCCCTTGCACCTGCTGCAGGTGCTTGGGATAGCGGTTGTCGTCGCGCGCCGCCAGGCGCATGTTGTCGCGCAGATAGTCGAACCCGAACTCGTTGTTCGTGCCGTAAGTGATGTCGCAGGCGTAGGCCTTCTGCCGCACGTCGGTCTCCATGTTGCTCTGGATCGCACCCACGGAGATTCCCAGCGACAGATACAACGGCCCCATCCACTCCATGTCGCGCCGCGCCAGGTAGTCGTTCACCGTCACCACGTGCACGCCCTTGGCCTCCAGGGCGTTCAGATAGGCGGGCAAGGTGGCTACGAGCGTCTTGCCTTCGCCGGTGACCATCTCCGCGATGCAGCCGCTATGCAGCACCATGCCCCCCATGAGCTGGGCGTCGTAGTGCCGCATCCCCAGCACGCGCCGACTCGCCTCCCGGCACACGGCGAAGGCTTCCGGCAGCAGGTCGTCCAGCGTCTCGCCCGCCGCCAGCCGTTGCCGGAACTTGACCGTCTGTTCGCGCAGCTCCGTGTCCGTCAGCGCCTGGTACTTGGGTTCCAAGGCGTTGATCGCCGCCACGCGCGGCTGAAGCTTCTTCAGATACCGAGCGTTCGAGGAGCCGAACAGGGACGTCAGCGATCGCTCGACGCCTCGGCTGAACGACGACATCGCATCGCTGAAACCATCCCAAACACGCGATATGAACTCTTCCATTGCCTGCATACCGGGGCCGGACCCCACTTGAGAAGGAGTGATGCCTGAAGATTGGCGCAATCGCCCACGGGCCGGCTAGATCGCGAGAAGGGCGCAATGCACTGCAACTACGCAATTTAATGGACGGCCGTGCAATGGGTCAATAAGGCTTGTTGGCTGATCGCACCACCCAGAAGCTGTGTATTGTGCCATTAGTCACGCCAATACCCCCCACACTAACTACGCCGCGCGCCCGTCCTTGACAATTCTTCGCCCATCTGACCCAAATGTTGGTTTCCCGCGCCGAAAGGGTGTCCTTGACCACTCCGTCCCCTCTACTCCCGCACGCCCCCGGCCGCTGTCTCAAGGGGCAGATGGTCTTGCTGGGCACGGGCACGTCGCACGGGGTTCCCGTCATCGGCTGCCCCTGCCCTACCTGCCACAGCACCGACCCGCGCAACCGCCGCACCCGATGCAGCGCCGTGGTCGGACTGCCGGAAGGCAATCTGCTGATCGACACTCCGCCGGAACTGAGAATCCAGCTACTCCGCGAAGGGGTGGGCATCGTGCATGCGGCACTATTCACCCACGAGCATGCCGACCACCTGTTCGGGTTGGATGACTTGCGGATTTTTTCTCAGTACTTGAACCGGGAAATCCCCCTCTACTGCGATCAGACGGTCGAGGCGCGCATTCGCCAGGCCTTCAGCTACGCCTTCAACTCCGGCCACGATCCCTACTATGCCGGCGGGGTGCCGCGTCTGGCCTTTCGGCGTATGGACGGTCAGCCGCTGTCGATTCTGGGAGCGCGCGTGACCCCCATTCGGCTGCTGCACGGCAAGGCGTCGATCTGGGGCTTCCGTTTCGGCAACGTAGCCTACTGCACCGATGCGAGCCATGTGCCTGACGAAAGCCGCCCCCTGCTTGCCGGCCTGGACGTGCTCGTGCTGAACTGCTTGCGCCACCGGCCCCATCCCACGCACTTCCATGTGGACGACGCCGTGCGTACGGCCGTATCGCTGGCCGCCCGAAAAACGTATTTCACCCATCTCTGCCACGACCTGGAGCACGAGACCTTCGCGCGTAGCTTGCCTGCCGGCATGGAACCGGCTTACGATGGGTTGGCTTTTGACCTGCAATCCGTTACAGAATAGAGCGGCCAGATAAGACAATGCCCCCGCGCCCGTCGTGAGAGCCGGCGGACGCGTGAAGCCAGCCGCGCAACACAACCGATGTCCGATTCCGTGAGCAAAGATCCACTGCACGCCGCACTAGCGGCTTTCGGTCAGGAACACCTCCTGGCCTTCTGGGATGGTCTGGACCCGGCCCAGCGACAATCGCTGGCCGAACAGATCCACGAGTTGGACCTGCCCCTTCTGCAGCGTCTGACCAGCCACGCGCATCAAGCGGAAGACGTGCGCTGCTTGGCGGCGCGCGCCGCCTCGCCCGCCGCCATTCGGCTCGATGGCAGCGGCCTGCCGATCTCCCCTTCCCAAGCGCGCCAGGCCGGGGCCGAGACGCTGGCCGCCGGCCGCGTGGGCGTGATCCTGGTCGCCGGAGGCCAAGGCACACGCCTTGGCTTCGATCATCCCAAAGGCATGTTTCCGATCGGCCCGGTGTCGGGCCACAGCCTGTTCCAGATTCACATCGAGAAGATCCGGGCACGCAGCCGGCGCCATGGCGTGCGCATCCCCCTGTACGTGATGACCAGCCCGGCCACCCATGCCGAAACCGCCGAGTTCTTTGCCCAGCACCAACGCTTCGGGCTGTCGACCGAGGACCTGCGCCTCTTCTGCCAGGGCACCATGCCCGCCGTCGACGCCCAGTCCGGCCGCATCCTCCTGCAAACACCGAGTTCGATCTTCGTTAGTCCCGACGGGCACGGAGGGATGTTGGCCGCCTTGGTCCGCAGCGGAATCCTGGCCGAAGCCACGCGCCGCGGGATCGAACACTTCTTCTACTTCCAGGTCGATAACCCGCTGGTCGACATCGCCAACGAGGAATTCCTCGGCTATCACCTCCTGGCCCGGTCGGAGATGACTACCCAGGTGATCGCCAAGACCGATCCCTTGGAAAAAGTGGGCAATGCCGTGGCCATCGACGGCCGGATGCGCGTCCTGGAATACAGCGACCTGCCCGACGACGTGGCCCAACGCCGCCACGCCGATGGCTCGCTGGCGATCTGGGCGGGCAGCATTGGCGTGCATGCCATTTCGGCTGCGTTCCTGGCACGCATGGCCGACGAGGCCGACGCCCTGCCCTTCCATCGCGCGAGCAAGAAGGTGCCCTACGTCAATGCCGCCGGCCAACAGGTGCAACCCGCCCAGCCCAACGCCATCAAGTTCGAGCGGTTCATCTTCGATCTGCTGCCCCAGGCCGCCGGCGCGATTGTGGTCGAGGTCGATGCCCAGCGCAGCTTCGCCCCCTTGAAGAACACTCCCGGCGCAGCCAAAGACACGCCCGAGGCGGTGCGCGGCCAGATGCTGGCCCTGCACGGCCAATGGCTGCAGGCGGCCGGCGCGGAGGTCAACACAGGGGTCGAAGTGGAAATCGGCCCCCTGTTCGCCCTGGATGCGGCGGACGTGGCGAAAAGGGTGCCGTTGGGCACCTGCTTCGCCACGAATACGTTCCTGACAAGCGACAACTGACAACCGACAACCGACAACTGACCATGCTGCACGCCGTAATCATGGCCGGAGGAGCCGGCACCCGCTTCTGGCCCGAAAGTCGCGCCCAGCGTCCCAAGCAGTTGCTGGAGATGATTGGCGGGCGCACGATGATCCAATCGACCGTGGATCGTCTGCACGGACTTGTGCCTCGCCAGCGCATGATGATCGCCACCACGGCCGCCCTGGCCCCGGCGATTGGCGAGCAACTCCCCGACTTCCCCTCCCAGGCGATCCTGGCCGAACCCTGCAAACGGGACACGGCCCCTTGCATCGGGCTGGCCGCCACGTGCCTGGTGCGCGAAGACCCCGAGGCGATCATGGCCGTCATGCCGGCCGACCATGTGATCGCCCCGGACGAGTCCTTCTGCGATGCGATCCGTTTTGCAGCCGCCTTGATCGAGGAGCGGCCGGGACGCATCGTGACCTTCGGCATTCGTCCCACCTATCCGGCCGAGTCGTTCGGCTACATCGAACGCGGCGCGGCGATCAACACCAGCGCGGCCCAGGCCGTGCCCTACGCGCCCGCCGCCTACCAGGTGCGGCAGTTCCGCGAAAAACCCTCGACGGCCAAGGCCCAGGAGTATCTCGCACAAGGGAGCTTCTACTGGAACGCGGGCATCTTCCTGTGGCGTGCGCAGACCGTGCTCGACGCCCTGGCTCGCTATCAGCCCGATCTGCACGCCCGGCTCCAGAAGATCGCGGCCACCGTAGGCACGCCTGCATACGAGCAGGTGTTGGCCGACGAGTTCGCCGCCATGCATCCCATCTCCATCGACTATGCCGTGATGGAGCACGCCGAGGACGTGGTGGTCGTCGAAGCGCCCTTCGACTGGGACGACGTCGGCAGTTGGCAGGCCGTGGCCCGGCTTTGCGGGACCGACGCCGACGGCAACACGATCTCCGCCAAACACCTGGGCATCAAAACCACCGGCGCCATCGTCCGCGGCGACCAGGAGCACTTGATCGTTACCGTGGGCATGTCTGACTGCATCATCGTCCACACGCCCGACGCCACCCTGGTGGCCAACCGGCGTGATGAGGAATCGATCCGCCACGTGGTCAAGTTGCTGGAACAGCAGGGCTGGCGCGAGTATCTGTGAAGGGTTCAATTTCATGTCTGCACGACTGGGTCTGTGGTTGATCGGTGCTCGCGGCGGTGTGGCCGCGACGACCGTGGTGGGTTTGATCGCCCTCGGCAAGCGGCTGGCGGACCAGACGGCCCTGGTCACGGCCACGCCCCCGTTCGATGCCCTGCCCTTGCCGGCCTGGGACCAGTTCGTCATCGGCGGGCACGAGATCCGCGCGGTGCGCCTGGTCGATGAGGCCTTGCGCCTGGTGACCGAAAGCCGCGTCCTGTCGCGCGAGCTGGTCGAACAATGCACGGCCGAACTGCATGCCATCGACGCGCGCATACGGCCCGGCACCCTGTGGGGAGTCGGTCCGACGATCGAAGCCCTGGCCGATTCCAGCGTGCCGCGCGACGAATCGCCGGCCCAGGCCGTGGCACGGATCCGCGCCGATCTGCAGGCCTTCCAGCGCGACCACGACCTGGAGCACGTCATCGTAGTAAACGTGGCCTCCACCGAGCCGCCGGTCGATGGCTCATCGCTGCCCGCGCAGTGGGACCAGATGCACAAGCTGCTCGCCGCCCCCGATTGCCCCTTGCCGGCCAGCTCGCTCTACGCCGCGGCGGCTTTGGATGGCGGCTGTTCCTACCTCAATTTCACCCCCTCGCTGGGCTCCGCGCCCGAGGCCTTCACGCAACTCGCCCTGGCACGCGGCACGCGCCACATGGGCTGCGACGGCAAGACGGGCGAGACGCTGCTCAAGAGCGTGCTGGCCCCCATGTTTCGCGCGCGCAACCTCCGCGTCATGAGCTGGGTAGGCCACAACATCTTCGGCAACATGGACGGCCGCGTCCTGGACGACCCGGCCAACAAGCAAACCAAGGTCGCCAGCAAGAGCCACCTGCTCACCGAAATCCTCGGCTACCACCCGCAGACCCTGGTCTCGATCGAATACATCCAGAGCCTGGGCGATTGGAAAACAGCCTGGGACCACATCCACTTCTCGGGCTTCCTGGGCACGCCCATGACCATGCAGTTCATCTGGCAGGGCTGCGATTCGCTCTTGGCCGCTCCCCTGGTGCTCGATCTGGTGCGCTTGACCGACGTGGCGCGGCAGCGCGGTGTCTCGGGCCGCATGCCCTTCCTGGCCTGCTTCTTCAAAAGCCCCTACGGAGCGGGCGAACCGCGCTTCGAGCGGCAGTTCGAGATCCTGGAGGCCTGGGCCGCTGCGCCACATTCCTGAGCACGATCCCTCACGCCCGCGCGTGGTGTAGGACATAACTTCTGTCCGTCGAGTGTCCTACGCCACCGCTTCCCTGCCCATCGCACACCACGATTCGAGTTGCGCGAGTGTTGGCCGCTTGGCGCTCCGTGTTCACGTCCTTGGGCCTTGGTGACAGGCCAGCCGGGCGCAAAGCTGCAGTTCGACGTGGCCTTCCGTGCCGGGCGCAGGCACTTGCCCGTCTTGTCCGTCAAGCGTGCCGCGGAGCGGAAGGCGACGAATGTCTTCGCGCCTCAGCGATCGTGCTCTGCACCGCAAGTGTGAAGTAACCTGCCTTGAGGCTGTTCCTCGTTCGTCTTGCCACAGGTCTGCTCGGGCTGCAGGGTAACCGAGTACATGACAGCCCAATTTCCGATCGAATGTCGACATCCGTAACCACCACCATGTGGGGCTCGATCCTCCGTCACGCCGGTCGTCAAGAATCGATAGCACATGACGGCCCTTGGAGCGTCTCGTTCTCCTTTCGAGCCTTCACTTCTGCAGCAGCACGCCTTGGTGTCCACAGGGGACGATGACCTTGCCCTTGTGGAAGACGGCGAGGTCCGGATTGCCCGAAACCTTCCAGTCCTTGATGAACTTCGGCTCCTCCGGGTTCTTGAAATCCCACAGACCGATTTGGCGGTAGATGCGGCTGGTGAGGACGACGAGGCCCTCCTCCGACGCGCGCGGGATACCGCTGAAGCAATTGCCGGGGAACTTCTTCGTCGTCCACAGAGAACCGTCGGCCGGATCGCACTGGCCTGGATCGAGGAAGAGATATTCCCGGCCTCTCGTCGCCAGCGCCTTGTTCTCCGAGAACCGGCAGATGCCGTTCGAGAGGGAAATGCGGTTCTTGTCGGTGGAATGCACCGTCGGCTTCGCGTCGAGGTCGATCCAACGGACGCACGAATTGGCTGCGTTGAACGCGAGCCAACGTCCGCCGGCCACGGGCGCGTCCATGAGGTACTTGTCCCAGCCGGGACAGCCGCCCACCTTTACGAGCGGTCTTTCCGCGTTCAGGTCCTTCTCGTCGAAGACCGACACGCCGCCGCGGCGCGTGGAGAGCACGACGAATCCGGGACGCGGCTTCCACACGCACAGCGCGGGATCCCGCATGTCGTCCAGCCACTTCCGCCGCGCGACTTCGCGGAAGGAAGCCACGCCGTCCATTTCGTAGACGGCCCAGCCCTCAAGTCCTTCCGCCGTGTAGAGGCGGTTGCCCTCCACCTGCACGTCGAACACGGTCGGATGCCCGGCGAGCTCACCGATCTTGTCGAACCCGCCCTCGGGCCTGATCTTCAGCACGTGCAGGCCCGCGTCGCCGCATGCGGCGTAGACGAAGGCGCTCTCGCGGGTTCCGGCCTCCGTGCCGCAGCGCAGCGCCACCGCGCGCGCCTGGCCCGGTTTCGCGGGCTTCCACACGTAGAACTCCTTCTCGTCCGTGGGATACGGCTCGCGGAAGTCGGCGTTCTTCGGCGGTTCGCCCTGCCGGAACGTCTCCTTCGCCGCCCCCTTCGCGGGGATCGCCTGGACGCCGCAGCCCAGACCCGCCACGTACACGCAGCCGTCCCCCACGGCGATCGAGCCAATCGAGCAGCTCGGCCATTCGGGATGGTCCGCCATGGGGAATGTCCAGCGGTCGAGCATCTTTGGCTTCGCCGGATCGGAACAGTCCACCGCGAAGATGCCGTTGTGCGTCTGGGCGGCGAAGACGATGTCCGAACTGGCGCTCGTGCGCGGCGTCCACATGTCGAGCCCGCGCGCGTAGAACGGCGGGTAGTCGACGCGTCCGACGCGCTTCGGATCGGCCGGATCGGAAATGTCGAAGATGTCGACGCCGTGTCCGCACCCGGACCCCGCGTCGACCTTGCCGAACTTGCGGAGCTCCGGCGTGTCCACGGACTTGTAGGTGAGCGTGGAGAGGTCGCGGTTCTTCGCGTGGTGGCCCGTGGCCGCGTAGAGGTACCTGCCCTTCAGCCATACGCCGTCGCCGAAGCCGTAGAGGTCCACATGCGCGACCTGGCGGATGTTCCTCATGTCGCGCGCGTCGAACACAGTGAGCTTGCCCGTGCCCCAGTCGCCGGAATAGACGTAGCCGTCGCGGTACTTGACGCTCTGACTCTCGTCCGTCTTCCGCATCGCGATGTGCGCGGGATGGTCCGGATCCGAGACGTCGATGAACTCCACGCCGTTCTGGCGCTGGCCGAGGAACGCCACGCTGCCCGCCACGTCCACGCCTGTGGCGAGCTCGCAGCAGTCGAAGCGGGACCGGATGCGCGGCTTGTGCGGATCCGTGGCGTCCACGACCCAGAACCCGGACTCGCGGGTCGCCACGTACGCCATGCCCTTCTGGGACGCCACCTGGCGGATGGCGCCGAAGCCGGAGACGCTCCCGAGCTTCCTCGGCTTGAGCGGCTCCTTCACGTCGTAGACGACGAGCCGCTGCGCGCAGCCCGCGTAGAGCACGTTTCCTTCAAGGCAGAGCGCCATCGCCTCGTCGCCCGCGCCGTCCACCTTCACGGGCGGCCCGAACACGTCGCCGCCGAGTGCAACCGCCCCGAACCCCACCGCCGCCAGAAATGCGATTGTCTTCACATTCACTCCTTGATTGGCCCTCAGATAACTAGTGCCGCCAGGGCGACCAACGGGAGCCCCGTTTCTCCGCACAAACGCCACCCTCGTGTTGCATTCCTCTTCTGAACATCAATAGGTTGCGCGCCGGTCCCCGGCGCACGCGTCCCTGCAGCTCCGCTCGATCAGGCCGACGGACTTCCACGCCTCGCGTCCGTCGATCGGGTACGGCGCGCCGCTGCGCACGACGGACAGGAATTCTGATTCCCGCATACCGTATTGAGTCTAACCGGGGAAGCCTGGTGGAACAAGGCGTTGAGCGGGAGTGGGCGATCATGGCCGCCCACTTCCCCTCAACACCGGGCACCTTCGGAGAACGGGGAAGTTATGGGGTCAGGCCGTCGTTAGCATAATGATCTTTGCTGGCCGCGCCACTGCAAGCTGGACGGCCCTGTTCCGGCCGAACCGGAAGGGCCGCAGCCCGCGGCGCTGTCCCACATCAGATAGAGGCGAGGTGCCGGTGGTGCGAGTGCCGTTTGCAGACGCCCACCCGGCTGTTCGAGCGAGGAGGCGATGAAACGTCGATGCCGTCGCTCTCCGGACCTGGTGGACGCGTCCGGACATCACATGAACGTTGCGGTCGCCAGCCGTCCCGGCGTGAGCGAAACGGCGCATCAGATCGCCGGCGTGGTATCGCTGCAAGGCGTCGACCTGATCCAAGGGGTCGTTCGGCTCGATGCCGACCACGCCGTTGCCTTTCGTGAGCCACACTTCGCGGAATCTCTGGAGAAGAGTGTCCTTCAGTAGTTCAGGGAGCACCACCCCGAACTCCTATAGGTTGCCAAGAATTGTGTCTCAAGCTGCCCCGCTGGCCAGCTCTTGTGTCTCAATCTTGACAGCTTCTGTGTCCCGCGTCGCCGTAAGTCCTTGAATTCCGGCGTTGGTTTCGACAGCTCTTGTGTCCGCCACCATTGCGGCGCGCGACACGATCGCTGAAAATCGAACGCAGAAGAGCTCGATTTGTCGTGACAGGCAACTCAGTTGCCGGCCGGGACACGGTGGCTCCTGCCAGCCCGCCGATCATTCTCAGCGGGAGGATTTGCCGGGGATGTGAACCCCTGCTTGAAACGCATTTCACCCCGGGATAGACTGCGGGCATCTCCGCCGGTCGCCAGCTGTCTGCGGGAGGGGCTGCGAGCAGAAGTCACTCTCTTGCGCACCGGACGATGAGACAGACTATAAGAACCTATCCCAGAACTACCCAAGCCACCTCGGGCGGCCCGGCAAGACTGATCTGCCGACAGGTTCTGGGACCGGCTCTATTGAGGTCCGCATTGCCAATGATCGTTCCGCGGCCGCGGGAGCCCTGGATTCCAGCCGACACGGCTGGAATCCGGACCGAATTGCGATCATTGACTGCGCCGGCATCAATAAGACACACTCGCGCCGCTTACGCCACCGCTTTGCTGCTGGCCTGCACACTGCTGCACGCGGCTGTCACCGCGCGTTGCGCGGAGGGTGTCGCGCTGGTCGAGGCCGGCCAGGCGAAAGCCTGCATCGTCATCGGGTCGAAGGCCACGGAGGTTGAACGGTTCGCCGCCGAGGAACTTCAAGATTATGTTCGCCAGATGACGCTGGCCAGCGGCGCGAGCGACGGCGCCCAGTTGCCCATCCTGACCGCCGACGCCTCGCGACCGCCTGTTGCGTGCGAGATCCTGATTGGACGACCGGAAACCAACCCCGCGGTTGCCGAGATGCACCGGGAAAAGCGACTGCGGATCGACACTCCAGCGCTCGGTCCGGATGGTTACGTCATCAAGACCGTGACCACGATTGGCGGCGCGACGACGTTGCTGCTGACCGGCAGCCATGATCGCAGTTCGCTGTTTGCCGTTTACCACTTTCTTGAAATCTGCGGCGTGCGGTTCTTCGGTTATCGCGGGCGAAATGGCGAGCTTGTCCCGCGCGGGGCATCGCTCCAGGCGCCGCCGCTGGACCTCATCGAGAAACCGACCTTCCGCTATCGCTTTGTCAGCGACAACAATTACAACGCCGCCGACAAGACCAAGCTCGTGAACGTCGCCGATTGGGCCGCGAAGAACCGCTGCAACGCCTTTATGCTGACACCCTCGCGCCCTGGCGAAACGTGGCAGGCGATTGCCCTGGACGAGGTCCGCAAGCGCGGGCTGATGATTGCGGGGCCCGGACATGTGCTGGCGCAGTTGACACCCGACAAGGCATTGTTCGCGACGCATCCGGAGTACTTTCCGCTGCTCAAGGACCAGCGCAACCCGGTATATTCTGAGAAGTGGGGTGGCGCGGCGGCGTTCTGCTGGTCGAACAACCATGCGATGCGGATCGTCGTCTCCAACGCGGTGAATTACCTAGCGCAGGCGCCGCTGCTCGATATCTTCGCCGTGTATCCCCCGGATGGCTCGCAGCACGGAGTGCAGTGCCAGTGTTCGGGCTGCGCGAAGCTCAGCATGAGCGACTGGTATCTCACGCTGATCAACAACATCGCGAGCGCTGCCGCCGTGGCCCGGCCGCGGCAGAAGTTCATGTGGATTGCCTACAATGAATGCGGCGTCCCGCCTTCGCGCGTCCGGCCGTGGCAAAACGGGAAGAACTTCGTGTTGCTGTGGTGTAACGACATCCGGGAATTCCACGCGCCGATGGACTCCGCGCCTAACCGCCACGCGGCGCGCTATCTCGACTGGAAACCACGACTCAAGACGATCAAGACCGACGGCGCACCGAATCCTGGCGACCGCGAACTCGCCGCGTGGCATCGCTGGCGCCGTTGGTCCGAGTTCCTGAAATCCAGCCACTACTCGGGCGAGGTCGTTCTTCTGGACTACTACAACCAGCACGTCGGCCAATCGCTGCGCGTGCCGATGTTGAGCTACTGTCAAAGCGGGCCGTGGCCGGACGGCGGCATGCAGAAGGATTTTCAGTTCTACGCCGCACAGGGCATCGCCGGTTGGCAGAACTGCACCGATTACTACAACGACAACCCGAATCCGTATTGGAACCGCCTGAGCGCGCAGTTGCTTTGGAATCCCCATGCTGACCTGGATGCCATGAACCAGGATTTCTACCGCCGCTTCTACGGTCCCGCCGGCGATTCGATGCGGGAGTACTTCGCCGCGCTGTGGCGCGAACTGGCGGTCGAGACCGTGACCACCGCTGACGCCCAGCGAGTGCAGCGACTGGAGAACCTGCTCTCCGCGGCCGACGCAGCCACTCCCCGGGCGGGAAGCCCGGAACTGCGCGCAAGGCTCAAAGCCGCGCAGGAGTTTCACCGGCACTGCGCGAAAAGCAAGATAGATCTGATGCGGCAGTACTATCCAGACGGCACACCGATAGCCAACGAGGAGTCTGTCCGATGATGAAACTTCTCCGATCCAGTTCGCGCGTGACCATGGCGGTTCTGCTGCTGGCCCTGTTGGCGCACAATCCCTTGGCCGCAGCGCAACCGGACGCCGCCGCCCCGGGCAATGCGCAGACGCCGCCGGTCCAGGGACAACGCGTGTTCACCTGCGGCCACAGTTTTCATGTCTTCGTCTATCGCCTGGTAAGCGAGATGGCCAAGGCCGCCGGCATCCACGATCATCAAAATGCCGGCCTGTCCGCCATTGGCGGCTCGCGCGTGATCCAGCACTGGGACGTGCCGGACGAGAAGAACCAGGCCAAGGCCGCCCTCCGCGCTGGCCAGGTCGACGTGCTCACGCTCGCGCCCATCTGGCTGCCCGACCAAGGCATCGACAACTTCGCGCAGCTCTGTTCTGAGCACGCCCCGGGCGTTCGCATCACCGTGCAAGAGTTCTGGCTACCGAACGACACCTACGAACCGGTCTACCCTCTCGATACGCGCAAACCGGTGGACCACAACGCCACGGACCTCAAAGAGCTGCAGAAGAGCCAGGCCCGCTACCTGCAAGACTTGGGAGACTACGTCCGCGGCATCAACCGCAGGCTGGGCAAGGACCTTCTGTGCGTGGTGCCGGTCGGCCAGGCCGCCCTGGCCTTGCGCGAGAAGATCGCGGCCAATCAGGCGCCCGGACTGAAAATGCAGTGGGACCTGTTTCGCGATCCCTGGGGCCACGCCCAGGCGCCGCTCATGGTGTTGTCGGGCTACTGCCATTTCGCGGTGATCTATCGCCGCAGTCCCGTCGGGCTGCCGCCGCCGGATTTGCTGCGCAACTATCGCCGCATCGTTTCCGACGTTCGCTTGCGCAAGCCCGGCTGGCGGCCTTCGCCCGAGGAACTGCAGCAGGCGGAGAGCTTGACCAGCCAGGAGCAGGAGGACTTGAATCGCCTGCTGCAGCAACTGGCCTGGGACGCGGTCGCGCGTCATCCGCTAAGCGGGGTCGCGCCG
Organism: uncultured Planctomycetales bacterium; assembly: GCA_937889015.1. GTDB lineage: Bacteria > Planctomycetota > Planctomycetia > Pirellulales > Thermoguttaceae > CALARR01. The sequence goes on from CALARR010000160.1 coordinate 21,714, forward strand.
CGTTAGTGATGCCGGCGCAGTCCATGATCGCAGTCGTTCTTTTCTGGGAACGTTGTGTTCCAGAGTTCTGCGCGCGTGGGGAAAGAAGACGCCTCCGTCTCGCAGTCCTTGCGTTCCGTGTGAGGTACCCAAACCCGATTCCACACGCGGAGCGTGAGGAGTACGGAATGCGGAGATCGACAACAGAGGATTGCCGTCCCGAAGGCAGTCGATTATCGTGAGTTGCTCGCGTACGGAAATGCGAGTGGCTCACAAAGATGTTTGCAGGTGGCCACGAGTTGTGTTAAGCTCACGGTCGTGTTGAGGGTATCTCAAGAGCCACACTGAGTGCTGGTATCCAGAAGAGCCCGTCACCGGAGTCGTTCCGGCGGCGGGCTCTTTTTTTATTGCGCGTTCGGTATCGCCCGAAAGCCGATGGACCAGCGTTTCCGGAGAGAAGAAGAGAACTGATCATGTGCGAAACCTGTGATCTGATTTGCGACGGCTGCAACAACTGCGACCCGTGCGAAGGCTGCGATCCCAACACGGAGTGCCCTTGCGACACCACCTGCGATGGGTGCCAAGGCTGCGACCCGTGCGAAGGCTGCGATCCCAACACGGAATGCCCTTGCGACACCACCTGCGATGGATGCCAGGGCTGCGACCCGTGCGAAGG
>CALARR010000161.1 GCA_937889015.1 uncultured Planctomycetales bacterium
GCGTCGCCACATACGACTTCCTCCGGTGAGAGCAGACCAAGGTGGGATTCGGTGGGGCCCCGCGAGACCCGCGACCGCAGCCGGGGACGCGAACTCCACACAATCGGGCCGGCGCGAGCGACGCCGGCTGCCCGACCCGCAAGCCATCGCGCGCCGTCAGGCTGCCGCGCCGCCCATTCCACACGCCCCTCAGCATGCCCCAACGAAGGCCCCTTGCCAATGACTTGTATAGTCAAAATCATTGACAATGGAGGTCATTTGGCCTGGTCCACCCTCAACCGCCGCCGCAGGCCGGTCCGGGGGAGGCAGCTCGTTGTTACACAAAAGTTTCGTAGGGATGAGGATCGAATGTGAGGGTCGTTCACGGCCCTTGTCCGCCATAGGCGTATTCGGCCCGGCATTGATGCCGGGACAACAGGCGACCCAGACTATGCGTTTACCCTAGAGGCCCGTTCACGGGCCTTCTCCTCGGGCTTGAGCCGCCTGACTTGTGTGTAGCAACGACGGCAAACAGAAGGGACGAAATCGCCCGCCCGCCATCTTGGGCAAGACACGCTGCCGCGGTCCATGCTACAACACGGCCGGATGGAGCCGACGCGCTCCGGACGATTGCCCCGAAAGCCCCTGGTTTTTCTGCATGCACTTCGATTGGCTCCAGTTTCGTGCGCGCAACCGGCCGCCCGAGTCGGTCGTCGATCCGCATCGCCGGATCCGGCTGTGCCTGGGGCTGTTCTGGCTGGCCTTGCTCGTCGTCTTTGGCCGGCTGGTGCAGTTGGAGATCACCCAGGGGGCGGCCTGGCGCAAAGAGGCGGCCCAGCCCCTGACCCGCCGCGTGAGCGTGCCCAGTGTGCGCGGACGGCTCCTCTCGCGCGACGGCGTTGTCCTGGCCGCGGATCGCAAGGTCCTGGCCCTGGCCCTGCACTACCGCTACCTCCAGCAGCCCAGCGATCCGGCCTGGCTCCGCGCCCAGGCGCGCTCGCGGCTTCCCGCCAAGCAGCGCCGCGACGCGCAGCTCCTGGCCGCCGCACAGGCCGAAGTCCAGAGCCAGCGCGATGAACTCTGCCGCCGCCTGGCCCAGCTCTGCCACCTCTCGCCGCAGCAGTGGGAGCGTCGCGCCCGGCAGATCCAGGCGCGCGTGCAGCGCATCGCCGAGTCCGTCAACCGGCGCATGCGCGAAGCGGCCGACCAACAGGCCGAAGCCTCCACCACCCAACTCCCCGCGCAATCCTGGTGGGATCGCCTGCTGGAGGGGATGAAGGCCTCTGTCGCTGAATCCCCGGGCTGGATCACCGTTGCCGAGGAACGCGACTATCACGTCATGGCCGACGACGTGCCCCTGGACGTGGTGGCCGAGATCGAGACGCATCCGCAGCTCTATCGCGGTGTGAAGATCGTCCAGCGCTGGCAGCGCGACTATCCTCAAGGCCCCTTGGCGGCGCACCTGCTGGGTTACCTGGGTCCGCCCGAGCCGGGCGAGCACGCCCCGGCCCGGCAAGCCGAAGACCCCGTCGGCCGCAGCGGCCTGGAACGGCGCTACGAGTCCCTGCTGGCCGGCCGGCGAGGTACCCTGGTCGAACACACCGACCACGGCGGACATCTCCTATCGCAACAGGTCGAGACCGCTCCGGTCGTCGGCCGCGACCTGGTGCTGACCATCGACTCGCGGCTCCAGCAGGCCGCCGAACAACTCCTGGACCAGGCCCTGCAACGCCGCGCCGTCAGTCAGGTGGGCGCAGCCGAGCAGAACACCGCGGGCGGGGCCGTGGTCGTCATGGACGTGCATGGCGGCGCGCTGCTGGCCGCCGCCTCCGCCCCGCGCTTCGACCCCAACATCTTCGTGCGCGGCACTTCGCCGCAACGCCAGGCGATCCTGACCGATGGCCGCCATCCGCTCTTCGATCGCGTGGCCGGCGCGGCCTTGGCCCCCGGCTCGGTCTTCAAGATCCTCACCGCCCTGGCCCTGCTGGAGTCGGCCCGGCTCGACCCGCACGCCGCCCTGACCTGCCGCGGCTATCTCGACCATCCCGACCGCTGGCGCTGCGACCTCTATCAGCAGCGCGGCCAGGGGCATGGCGCGGTGGCCCTGGCCGACGCCCTGGCCCAAAGCTGCAACGTCTACTTCTTCCAGCACGCGCGCCACGCCGGCCCCGAACCGCTCCTGGACTGGGCCCAGCGGCTGGGCTTCGGCCAGCGCACCGGCGTGGATCTGCCGGGCGAGTCGGCCGGAACCCTGCCCACCCCGGAAACCATCGAGCGTCTGGAGAACCATCCCTGGCGCACGGCTGACACGCTGGAATTGTGCATCGGCCAGGGATCGTTGACCGTCACTCCCTTACAGATGGCGCGCCTCACGGCCGCCGTGGCCAATGGCGGCCGGCTGGTCGCGCCGCACGCGGTTGGTGGCCTGGGCCTCACCGAGCGTCGCACGGCCGAAACCGACGACCAGGCCCCGGACCTCGTCCGGCCCGCGCCCGCACCCGTCCCCGGCCTGCACTCGGCCAGTCTGCAGGCCATCGCCGAAGGCTTGCGGCGCACCGTCAGCGATCCTGCCGGCACGGCCTATGCCGCCATGTGTCCCGAGCCGGCGCCGGTGGCGGGCAAGACCGGCACGGCCCAGACCGGCCCCGATCGTCCGTCGCACGCCTGGTTCGCCGGCTACGTGCCGGCCGACCAGCCGCGCTGGGCCCTGGTGGTGGTCCTGGAGCATGCCGGCAGCGGCAGCACGGCCGCCGTGCCCGTGGCTCGTCGCCTCGTACAACAGATGCGGCAGATGGGACTGGTGGCGTCCCCACCAGAGCCGGCGGACTGACCCTCCGGCCAGCCTTGACATGCCCATTTCCCGTGGTACGCTCGACCCCGTGGGCCGGAATCAAGTTTTCTGGTCGTCAGTTATCGCTTGCCGAAGTCGACCTTGGGCGTCTCTTTGGCCCCGGTGGCCGATTCGAAGTAGGTGGCGTCGGCGGCAAAACCGCGCATCGTGGCCACGAGACTGCCAGGAAACTGGCGGACGGCCGTATTGTAGGCGCGGACTGCATCGTTATACCGCTGGCGTTCCACGGCGATGCGATTCTCTGTGCCTGCCAGCTCATACTGCAGGTCGCGAAAGCTCTGGCTGGCTTTCAGGTCCGGATAGCGTTCTGCGACCAGCAGCAGGCGGGCCAGGCTTCCCTCCAACTGGCCGGCTGCCTTGACTTTCTCGTCAAGCCCTTGCGCGCTGCCCCACTGGCTGCGGAGCCGCGTCACTTCTTCGAACGTCTCCTTTTCGTGCTGAGCATAACCTTTGACCGTATTGACGAGGTTGGGAATAAGGTCGTAACGGCGCTGGAGCACGGTTTCAACCTGGCCCCAAGCGGAATGCACGCTCTCCTGCAAGGCCACCAGGCGGTTGTTGATCCCGATCAACGACACGATCACGATGCCCACCACGACCAGCCCAAGCACGAGCACTCCCAACGCGATCAGCAGAGCTTTCTTCATGGCCACGCTCCTCAGATTTTGGGATGAAGATGGCGGTCGACGGCCTTCACCACCTCTTCGATGGTTTTCAAGTAAGACTCAAAGAGCGCTTGCGGCGAGACGTCCCGCACCTTCCGCTGCCGGTGTTTCAACTCGTGGATGGTAAGCAGCGGCTGTGGATCGAAGGGAATGTGTTCCGCCAGCATCCGTAGGGCGTCGAGCTTGGCCGCAGGCACGTCCTCCCGGAACAGCCGCAACACGGCGCGGAACAGCACCAGGAACCCGGCCAGCGATGCCGTGAGCATCTCGGCTAGCTGCCGGGGCTCGTTGGCCCTCAGCAGGTACTCCTCGCGCAAGGCCAGCAGTTTTCCTTTCAGTTCGCGCTCCAGTTGCAGCCGCAAATAGTCGTGGCTGACGGCGATCTCGGCCAGGGGATCCTCCCCCCAAAGCACCCGATGCGACTGACGGATATCGAGCAGCTCGAGCGGAAAGACGTCGGCCAAGGCTTTCAACTCCCCGGGCGTGAACAGCAGCGGCGGCCGGTTGCCCGCTCGGGTCCACTGGGCGACCGTTTTCGACAGGGCTTTTAGCTCGGCCACGCCCAAACGGTCGACGACCACCAACACATTGTAGTTCGATACTCCCGGAACGAAGTCTCCGGCCGCGGCAGATCCGTACAGCACCACAGAGCGCAGGCCTTCGGGAAGGCATTCCTGCAGTCGTGCGACCAGTTGCTCAGGAGTCATGGCACGTTCTCGACCTCAACCATTCTTGGAAGTCCGTATGATTCACCAGCCTCCGCTTGCTCCACCGCCACCGGAGCTTCCGCCGCCGAATCCGCCGCCACCGCCTCCGCTGGAAAAACCGCCGCTGCTCCAACCCCCTCCTCCGCTCCCGCTGCGGGTCCAGTCGGAGCCTCCCCATGTCCAACCTGAATCCCGGCTCCCTTTGCCGAGCTTCGTGGATCCAACACGTTGTGACACGTACCACCCGAGAAGGAACATCGCCGTGGCAACCAAGAGCAGCACGAAGAATGCGAGCCTGGACTGCGACCAGGCCAAGACCAGTGGCGCGCCGCCAAACAACAGTCCCCAGAATCCCGTGCCGACCGCGGCGAGGACTCGCCGCGTGCCGAGGCCGGTCCCAATGGCAAGGAATCCGGGGGCGACAAAGATCGAAAAGAACAAGACAAGGAAGAGAGGGTCGGCTGCGCTTGGCTGTGCGGCCTGCGCTGGGGCCGGCTCACCGCGCTCGAGGATCTGCGCGATCCGATCCACGGCAAGGCGCATCCCCTCGGCATATTGCTGCCGCTTGAAGGCCGGAAAAAGCTGCTCATCGAGCACACGGCCCGCCAGCGCATCGGGCAAGATCGGCTCCAGGCCGTAGCCCACCTCGATGCGCGCCTTGCGGTCCTTGATGGCCACCAGGAGCATCACGCCGTTGTTCTTCTCCTTCTCGCCGACGCCCCACTTCTTGAACAGCTTGTTGGCGAAGTCGTCGATCTGACCGCCTTCCAACGAGTTGAGGGTGACCAGGGCAAATTGCACCGAAGTCTTCTGTCGGAGTTCACGCAGCCGGAGGTCGATCGCCGCGTGGTCGGCCGGATTGAGCAGCCCGGCGAAATCGTTTACCGCACCTTGCGGTTGCAGACGCTGCAGCAGCGCGTCGGATGGTATGACGGCCCAGGCCGCCGAGGCGCTCAGCCACGCCGCAACGCTGGCGGCGCGCCAGAGAAGCCCCAACGCCCAGCCTAACCACACGCGCCTACGCATCCAGATCCCTGCCTTTCCCGGGAGTGCGTCTGCCGTCTCCCCTCAGTGTAGTGGGGGATCCTCGATTATCAAGAGAGGTCCCTGAGTTTGTGGTCCCTCAGGCACACGGCCGCAATCACGCCGCCCACGACCGCGCAGGCGATGTACATCCATGCCCAGAAGTAGCATTTCGCGCCGCGCGCCGGATCGTCGTAGATCAGAGCGCCCATGACGTAGGGACACGCCGCCGCCAGGACGTATGCGCAACAGTTGGTAAAGCCCATGACCTTGCCGTAGACCTCGGCAGGAAACAAGTCGGCCGGGATCGTCAGCGCTGGGCCCCACACCATGTTCGAGAAGAACCCGGCGCCCGTCAGCGTCAACAGCAACAGGAAGGGCGAGACACCCTGGCTCATCGTGGCCAGCGCCAGGACGAAGGGCATCGCGCCGCCAAAGGCCAGCACGATCATCGGTTTCCGCTTGCCGCCCAGGAACGTGTCGCTGATCCAACTGCTCAAGAAAGAGCCCAGCGCCCCGCCGATGAAGTAGACGCAGGCCCAGGCCCCCATCTCCAGGACCTTGAAATGATGGACCTGTGTCAGGTATTGGGGCGACCAGGTCAGAACGCCCCAGATGATCTGTTGGGCAAAGATGTACACGAAGATCAGGGGCACAAATCCCGGCGTGCCGATGATCTGCCGGAAGGAAATGACGCCGGCCTTGGCCTTCTGTTCCAGGCGGCCAGGACGGCCCCCTTCGAGATCGGCGGCGGTGACCAGTCCCCGGGCCAGTTCGTCCTCGTAGGCGTCCCTCACGTCCTCCTGCCGCGCCCACCGGCACCGTTCCGGCCGGTCGAAGATGAAGACCAGGATCAGGATCAGGGGTATGCTGCCGGCGATCGCCAGGATCACAAACACGCCTCGCCAACTGTCGCCCAAGGCCGAGTACATGGCCGTGGCCACCAGCGGCGCCCAGGCCGGCGTGACGATCCAGGACCACGACAGCACGCTCTGCGCCGAGGCCCTCTGCCGCGGCGGAAACCACCGGACCAGAAGCCTGGCCGAGGGGACCAGCTCGGTGCCGATCAGCACGCCGAACAGCGCCATGCGCACATACCATTCGGACACCGTGTGCATGCTGGCCAGCCAGGCCGTCAGCGAACTCCAGGCGATCACGGAGAAGATCAGGATCTTCCGCGATCCGATCTTGTCGCACAGCCACCCCGTGACCCACTGCGACAACCCGTAGAGCACCATCATCAGCGCCACGCCCAGACCTTGCTCGGCGGTGGAGAACCCCAACTCCTGGCTCACAAAAGGCATCAACGTGGGCGCAGTGACCCTGTCGAGCCATTGGATGGTGTAGCAGACGGTCAGCACCGCCAGAATGATGTACCGATACCTGAAGACCGGGTGTTCCCTGCCGAGCAGCGACATCATTCCCTCCGTCGTTCGATCCTTCGGGATTCCCCAGATCCACCGGCCGTTTCGAACGCCATGCCCATCCATGGGATCGTCACTGAGAGCAAGTCCCGCAGGGTCGCGACTTGCAGAAGGCCCGTTTGACGGCTTGTGCCCCGATTCTCGGGTCCGGCTACCCTGACCGCAAGTCCTCAGCCATAACCTCCTGCGGGAGCCCCACCCCGGCCCCCGCCGCGGCTTCGCACAAATCGTTCGTATCGTGGGGAGCCTGGTCTGCCCTTGACTGACGCGCCCTGTGCAAGAACGCCTTGGCCGCCGGCTCCAAGGGCCACCTGCACGCCGAAAGTTGAAGGTCTGGCGTGCTGCCCATCGCCTTGTTACTATGGGAAGATGAGGCAGAGCACACATGATACCTCCGAATGGCTTGGCAGCACTGAAAGTTGATCGCTCGCGCCGAAGGCGGCGCGTCTCGCCGTGGGTCTGGCTCGTTGCCCTGGCCGTGGTTGCCGGGGGCGTGGCCGTACCCCGTCTGCTCGGCGGGGGCCAGGTCGTCGAAGTCAGCGTCGCGCCCGTCGTCCGAATCTCCGCCGCCACCGGCGAGGTGCTCGAAGGGGGCTCCGAGCTGACCGCCGCCGGCTACGTCGTCGCCGATCGGCAATCGGTGTTGGCCGCCAAGTTCAACGGCCGGCTGACCAAGCTGAACGTCTCGGAGGCCGATTTCGTGCGCAAGGACACGATCGTGGCCGAGCTCGACCATGACGAACTCGACGCCACCATTGCCCAGGCCGAGGCGGAAGAGGCCGAAGCCGCGGCCGAGGTGGAACGCATCAGTCGGCTCGCGGCCCAGGCCGAAGCCGAGCTTGCCGCGGCCAAAGGCCCCCTGGAGACGCTGGACGCGGAAATCAAGCAGCACGAGATCCTTCTGGCCGACGCCCACCGGCGCCTGGCCTTGGGCGAAAAGCTCCTGGCACGCAACGCCGGCATCCAGTCGGACGTGGACGACCGCCGCACGGAAGTCCTGACGGCGGAGGCCAAGATCACCTGGACGCTCAAGCGTCGGGCTGAGGCGCTGCAGCGGATCGCCGTGGTGGAGGCGCAGCTCTCCACGGCCGGCGCGGCGGTGGCGGGGGCCAAGGCCCGGCAACGCACGGCCGGGGCCCGGGTCCAAGTCCTCGAGAGCCAACGCGACGAGAGCTTCATCCGCGCCCCCTTCGACGGCATGGTCACCGAGAAAGCCGCCGAGGTCGGGGAAATCGTGGCCCCGATCAGCATCGGCGGCTCCATGGCGCGCGGCTCCATTGTGACCATCGCCGATTGGAGTTCGCTCCAGGCCGAAGTGGACGTGGCCGAGGCCCAACTCGGACGCGTCGCGGCGGGCCAGCGCGCCGCGATCACCGTCGACGCCATCCCCGGCAAGACGTTTCCCGGCAAGGTCCGCCGCATTCTGCCCCGCGCCGACCGCAGCAAGGCGACCGTCAAAGTCCGCGTCGATTTCCTGGAGCGCGATGAGCGCGCGGTCCTGCCTGAAATGGGCGTGCGCGTGCGCTTCCTGCCCGACAACGCCCCGGCCGACGCCGAAACGGGCGCGGCCGACAAGATCGCCGTTCCCCAGGCGGCCGTCGTCTCGGCCCAGGGCGGCCTTTTCGTCTGGGTGGTCAGCAACGACGAGGCGCGCCGCCGCCCGGTGACGGTCGGCGCCGAACATGCCCAGCGCGTCCAGGTCACCAGCGGTCTGCGCCACGGCGATCAGGTCGTGATCCGCGGCGCCGAGCGGCTCAGCGGCGAGACGGTCAAGGTCCGGATTGCGGAGCAGCGCTAACGCCATGTCCGAGCCGATCATCGAGCTCCGCCACGTCAGCAAGGTCTATCACAAGGGCTCGGCCGATATCCATCCCCTGGACGACCTCAGCCTGACCATCGACCGCGGCGATTTCGTGGCCCTCATGGGGCCCTCCGGCTCCGGCAAGACCACGCTGCTGAACCTGCTGGGCGGGCTCGACACGCCGACCGCGGGCGAAGTGCTGGTCTGCGGCCAGGATCTGGCCGGCCTCAGCTCGCGCGAACTGGCGCGCTGGCGCTGCGACCACGTCTCCTACATCTTCCAGGCCTACAACCTCCTGCCCGTGCTGACCGCCTACCAGAACGTCGAGCTCCCGCTGACCTTGCTGCCGCTGTCGCGCCGCGAGAGGCGCGAGCACGTGGTCCAGGCGCTGGAAATCGTGGGACTGGCCGAACGCATGTACCATCGGCCCGACGAACTCTCCGGCGGCCAGGAACAGCGCGTGGCCATCGCCCGGGCCCTGGCCTGCGACCCGGAACTCCTGCTGGCCGACGAGCCGACGGGCGATCTCGACGCGCATTCCGCGCAGGAAATCATGGCGCTGCTGATCGCGCTGAACCGCGACTACGGCAAGACGATCATCGTCGTCACCCACGACCCGAAGGTCGCGCGCGCTGCCCATCGCGAATTGCACCTGGAAAAGGGCGTCTTGGCGCGCGACGTCGACCTGCGGCACGAACCCACCTGACCCCATGCGCCTCCTGCTGCTGAACCTGCTGCGCAAGCCCTTTCGCACGCTGCTGACCGTGTTCGGCGTGGGCGTGGCGCTGTTCCTGTTCTGCTTCCTGGAAACGGTGCTCAACGCCTTTCTGGCCGGCGTGAATATGTCCGACGCGTCGCGCCTCGTGGTGCAGCACAAGGAATCGATCATCTTCGAACTGCCCATGTCCTACCGCGCGCTGATCGAGCAGATCGAGGGCGTGTCGAGCGTGGCCTCGGCCTCGTGGTTCGGCGCGCTGTCGCAGGAGCCCGGACCCGACGGCGCCAAACGCGAGGAGTTCTTCGCCCAGTTCGCCACCGAAGTGGAACGCTATCTGGCCCTCTACCCGGAAATCCAGACCCCCCCCGAGCAACTCCGCGACCTGCTCAGCGACCAGATGGGTTGCATGCTCGGCGCGCAGATCGCCCAGCGCCTGAACAAGAAGGTCGGCGACCGGATCGCGCTGCGCAGCACCATCTGGGCCCAGAAAAACGGCTCGTCCATCTGGGAGTTCAACGTGCGCTCCATCTACACCAGCGACTCGCCCACCTTCGATCAGACGATGATGATCTTCCATCAGAAGCGATTCGACGAGGCGCGGCAGTTCGGCCAGGGCTCGGTCGGGCTGTACCTGCTGGGCATCGTCGACCCCGAGCGCTCCTCGGAAATCTCCGCCGCCATCGACGCGCGCTTCGCCAACAGCCCCTTCGAAACCCGGACCATGACCGAGAAGGCCTTCAATCTGCAGTTCGTGAGCATGATCGGCAACTTCCAGTTGCTCCTCCGCTCGGTGGGCAGCGCCGTGGTGCTCACCATGCTCCTGGTCTCGGCCAATACCATGATGATGAGCGCGCGCGAGCGCACGCGCGAAATGGGCGTTCTCAAGGCCATCGGCTTCAGCGACGGGCACGTCTTCCTGCTGCTGATCGGCGAAGCCCTGGCCATTGCGCTGCTGGGGGCCGTGGCGGGCGTGGGCCTGGCCTGGCTCATGGCCAACGTCCTGCACTACAACCCCAAGCCCGACTTCTTCCCGGTCTTCTTCCTGCCCGGCAGTTCCATCCTGGCCGCCGTCGGTTTGGCGGCCCTCACGGGCCTGGCCAGCGGCATTCTGCCGGCCACCGCCGGCCTGCGGCTCAAGGCGACCGAGGCCCTGCGGAGCGTGTGACCATGGCCATCCCCTTCGTCTACAGCCTGCGAAGCATCGCCGTGCGCAAGGGCTCCTCGGCCATGGCCGTCGGCGGCATCGCCCTGGTCGTCGTCGTCTTCGTCACGCTCCTTTCCCTGGCGGCCGGATTCCGCAAGGTGGTCGAGTCGTCGGGCAGCGCGCAGAACGTCATCGTCGTGCGCAAAGGCGCCGACGCGGAACTGCAAAGCCAGGTCCGCCGCGACACGGCGCGCACGATCGCCGAACTGCCGATCGTCGCCGCCGTCGAGGGGCGCAAGGCGGTGGTCTTCGAGAGCGTGCTGATCGTGGCCCGGCCCAAGCAGGGCGGCGGAGAAACGAACGTCACGGTCCGCGGCGCCCCGCCCAACGCGCGCGACGTTCACGGCGAAGTCCGCCTGACCCAAGGCCGCTGGTACACGCCCGGCTCGAATGAGGCCGTGCTCGGCCTCGGCCTGGCGCGCCGGCTCCGCGATGTCGGCCTGGGCCAGACCATGACCATCGGCCGCAACACGTGGCACATCGTCGGGCTGTTCGAGGCCGGCGGCAGCGCGCTGGAATCCGAGCTCTGGATGGACGGCGACCTGCTGCAAAGCGCCTTCCGCCGTGACGACGTCTACCAGTCCGTGCTGTTCCGCGCCGCCGGCAGCGCCCCGGACGCGGTGCGGCAGCTCACGGCCCTGATCGACACCGACCCGCGCCTCCGCTCCGTGCAGGCCATGACCGAGAAGGAATACTACCAGAAGCAGGCCCGGCTCATGGCCGAGTTGATCACGATCCTCGGCGGGATCCTCACCACGATCATGTCGATCGGGGCCATCGTCGGGGCGACCAACACCATGTACGCCGCGGTCAGCCAGCGCAAGCGCGAGATCGGCTGCCTGCTGGCCATGGGCTTCACGCCCGAGGCCGTGTGGATGGCCTTCATGCTCGAATCGCTGCTCTTGGCCGCCTTGGGGGCAGCGCTGGGCTGCGGCCTTTCGCTGCTGTTCAACGGCATGAAGACCGGCATGACCAACTGGGCCACCTTCTCCGAGACGGCCTTTGAGTTCCTGGTCACGCCGCAGATCCTGGCGATCGCCGTGGTGCTTTCGCTCCTGATGGGCTTCGTCGGCGGCGTCCTGCCCGCCTTCCACGCGGCCTGGATGAAGGTCGTCGACGCCCTGCGCCGCGCGTGATGGACCGGGGCGCGTTTCAGGCACCGGCAGCGGCTCTTTGGCTTTCGAAACCGTGGCCACACGCCGCCAGGAACGCTACACGTGTGTGCGACACGCACTAAGAACCTATCCCAGAACCACCCCAGCCACGTCGGGCGGCCCGACAAGACCGAACTGCCGACAGGTTTTGGGACCGGCCCCAAGAACCTATCCCAGAACCACCCCAGCCATGTCGGGCGGCCCAGCAAGCCTGAGCTGCCAACAGGTTCTGGGACCGGCTCTAACACTCGGACGCAGTCCGAAGACCGCTGTGTCATCGAACCATCTCGCAGCAACGTCCTTCCGTCCGGTTGGCAACGTCAATGCTCAGCCGCCGAGGCCGCGTCGCGCGACGTCGAGTCGGGCGGCATCGAAGCGGCGGCCCCGGCCGACTGCGGCGCCTGGTTCGGCACGGGCAGCCGAGCAACGCCCTGGACGAACTTGAGGCCGCTCTTCTTTTCGCGCTCCTTGATGTCCTGGAAAATCGCGTCGAGATCGTAATTGAAGCGCGCAGCGTGAGCGTTTCGTACGCGCCGAACCTCCTCGACAATTGGATCGGGATCGTTCATGGCTTGGACTCCAGTAGTTCCTCGGGCGTACAGATGATAGGCGCCTTGAATCCCTTGGCTTGGCAGACGCTTTCGATCATGGGTCGCATCGCGGCATTCGCCAGGTGCCGGCAATTCCACGTCAACAGATAGGGGACGGCCATCGTTGCTGCAACCGCGATGTGCAGCGCGTCGTCGGCCGCCTTCGGCGGCAGCGCTCCTGCGTGAAGCAGTTCCTTCGCCAACTCCAGCGACTCCGCCGTCGTTTCGAGCACCAGCATGCGCCGCAGCACCAACAGCCGCTCTTCGGCAGCCTGCGCATCCCCAACCCCGGCCTCGTCGAGAACGAGTTGCGATACGCAGAGCTCGTAGTTCGCCCGTTCAGTATCCCACCATTCATGCGTGACTTGCTGGTGCCCTGCCATGACTACGTCACGGCTGGGGCGTGCTGTCAGGTAGCTCACGACGGTGGTCTCGATGTAGACGCGCTCAGCCATGCCCGCCTTCTATGATTCTATCGTCAAAGGGAATATCGGGTGTTCGAGAATCACGTGCTCGCAGTCCCATCAGCAGTCCTGATCGTAACGGCTGGCACCGGAACTGCCACCCGTCCGTGGCCAGACCGTTAATTGCCCCCCACCCCCCCCGTGCGTCGAGGGTCGGCACCCTGTAGCGCATAGGGATCCTACGATGCCGAACGCTGGCGATCACCCAGCCGCCGCAGTGACCTATCGGTTGTCAAAACGCACCGTTCGGCGGCTCAGGTGCATCGCGATGTTCTGCCATTTCTTTCAGCATTGTCTCGACGGACTTAGCATTGGGAATTCTGAGGAAACCAAGCTCTTGCATTTGCTTGTCACCATCAGAGTCTCTCCAGGAACTTCGGGTAATGATCACATCTCCAGTTCCGTCTCTGTGTTCCCGGCGAAAGACGTCAGTCAGCTTTTCGGGCGTGTACGATCTTATTGTATACGACATTCCGCCATCGATCGTAATGGCGCGCCGATCTGTGATCAGGTAGACCGTCCTGAGTGAGTTGCGATAAGCCCAGAGCGGCGCAGAAAGCATCCCGAGACCGATCAAGAAGAAAGGGATGCCAAAGAGGGGAAACAGATCGGCTCCATTGTTGAATTGCGGGATTTTGAATCCAGCCGCCCCAGCCATCCAAAAAACCGAAAACGCCGTCCAGGGGATTGCAAAAAGAAACGCACCCGCAGCAGGCGCGCTGAAGTACTTAGGCTTTGGCATTGCACTCCAAAGCACGCGTTCGTTGCGATCGAGCTCGCGGTTGACGATTTCTTGAAGCTTCAGCGGTATCGATGAATCGAGCATTTCTCTATCGCCGAACATCGTAATTCTGCCGCCAGCCCTGCGCCTTCGTAATAGGACGATCACGGCGATTCGGGCAGCATGACGCGCTGCGCAACGAAAAGCATCTTCATCAATAAGCCGCGATACGTCCAGCCCTTGCGATTTCCCACATCCTTGAGAAGCCACCGCTCGTGGCGCCGCAGCCACTTTGAGGCACCTTTGACAGACACAACTGTCGTTCGGCCGTTATCGCCAGCGAGATTCCGGCCCTTTGGCTGCAGGTCGGGCGACCTCGTGCATCACGAGTTGACTGTGATGATACCTGCCGGGGGGTGGTCATCCGCGCATCACCGCCGAATCAGCGCGAACACGCCCCAGCCCAGGTATTCACGCCTGTAAGCGGCGTAGCGCTCGGGCTCGGTGGTCAGTTGGGCGCGAACCTCGCTGGCCAGCTCGTCGTCCGGATTGGCCTCCAGCCAGCGGCGCATGGTGAGCCATTTGGCCGCCTCGTATCGGTCCCAGCCGTCCTGGTCCGCCAGAACCATTTCCACGACGTCGTAGCCCAGGTGGCCGAACGACGCCAGAAGTCCCGGAAGCAGGAGGAAGTCGGAGAGGGAGTGGGCCAGACACGCCTTGGCAACCTCTTCCGTCGGCGGCAACTGCCGCCAGTAGGGCTCGCCGATGAGGATCAGCCCTCCGCTGCGCAGGCTCCGCGCCAGCAGCTCGATCGTGCCGGCCACTCCCGCGCCGATCCACGTGGCGCCGACGCAGGCGGCCACGCCGACCTTCTCGTCCGAGACGTAGCCCGCCGCATCGCCATGGATGAACTGGACTCGATCGGCGACGCCGAGTTCTTCCGCACGGCGTTTCGCCTGCTCGGTGAACAACCGGCTCAGGTCCACGCCGGTGCCGAGGATGCCGTGATCGCGCGCCCAGGTGCACAGCATCTCGCCCGAACCGCTGCCGAGGTCGAGCACGCGCGTCCCCCTTTCCAGACGCAGCGCCGCGCCGAGCGTGGCCAGCTTGTCGGCCGTGATCGGGTTGTGGATGCGGTGAGCACTCTCGGTGATGTTGAAGATCCTTGGGATGTCCACTGCAGAAAATCTCCTTGCGCGCGTGAATATTGTGTCTCAGGTATCCCGTCAACAGCTCAGTGCGGCTGGGCCGCCCGACTTGGCTGGGGCGGTTCTCGGGCAGGTTCTTGCTCTTTCTTCAGAACTTCGCGAATCGCATCCAGCCGGGACGTGTCGGCAGCGCCATCGGCACGCAGGGTTGGCGCGATCCAACCACCCTCGTCGTATTCGTTCCATGCGTAGAGGATGACCGCCTGGGCCTGGCACACTTCGCGGTGCCTCCGCACAAATGCCAGGGCGTTGCCCAGATGCCTGGCGATCTCCGCCGGCTCGGCCCGGGAGGGGAATACGTCTTGCCGATGATAGCTGTGCCCCTTTTCCCAGGACACGGGGTTGTCCTTGCGCGGATTCTTATCCCATCCGGTGGTAACGAGTGGGATGTACGGCACCCTTGCGCGGGCCGCCTGCTCCCAGTAGTCCTTCTCCACGGCCTTGGCAAGCTCCGCGAAGCTGGCCTGGCTGCCACCCTTGGCGTACGCCGAAACCGCATCGAATCCCTTGTGCCGCATCCGCTCAAAGTCTGCCGCAGGATTCCAGCCCATGTAGACGCAATAGGGATGGAGCCCCTCCTTCCTGGCCGCCGCCAGGAATTCGCTGAAGCGGTCCAGTGGGAATTCCCTCCCCGTGAACGCATACACCAGAGGGCGATCGGTCAGCACGGTTTGGTACCCGGGTTCCTTGAGGAGGGCGACCGCACGATCCCGTTCGTCTGGCCACTCCGCGTCGGGCACCGTCAGGGTGTTGTGCAGAATCATGCAGAAGCGGATCTTACTTCGTTTTTGGCTCTTCCGGTACTGCTCCAAGGCAGTGCTCATGGGACTGTGTTTCGGGTAGACCAGGAAGGCCCAGTAGTCGAGTCCGGCCGCTGCCGCCAGTTCGATCTCCCGGTCCATAATCGCCTGGCGGCTCCCGTCGATCCTGACCTTTCCGTCATCGATCACTTGGGCAAACCAAGGCAGGCGATCGTGGTATTTTTTCGGGCCGAGTGTCCGTTCGACCTGTTGCGTTATGTCTCCGCCTGTCCAGGCATCCCAGCGGATCGCGCCGACCGCAGGACGGTCTGCCCCGAAGCAGGCCGCACTCGCAGCCACAAGCAGAATCCCCGGCAACAGGACTCGTGTCATCTCGGTCTTCTCACCCAATGACCAAGCTCAGCGACCGCCGCCAGAAACGCCCGGTCGGCTGCAACAATCGCTGGCAAATGATCCGAACTGTCCGCCTGCCCAGCGGCGAGGCAGTCACTGCCGCACCCTCTGGTTAGGCGTTTCGATCGCCCTCACTGAATCATGCAAAATGGGTCTGTGGTCAGAAGTCGCGACCAACGGGCGGTGAGGCAGCGCCGTGCCGTTCACGCTGGTTCTGCGATTTTCTCTCTCTCACCAGTGGTGCGCAGCGTCCAGTCCCGTCTCGTTGACCCGCCGCAGCAGGTCTGGCCGATTCTCGGCCAGAACCTGCATTCTTCCTCTCTTGTGCGGCTTGATCTGAGCGATCTGCAGCACGATGTCGGCTATGTCAGCAACGTAGGCGATCGGAGATGAGGCCAAGGTCTTGAGGCGAGCGACGTTCTTCTCCGAGATGTGGGATTGGCTCATGAATCCGAAGATCTCGTCAGCGTGCTCAATCGCGTCACGCTCCTCCTTTGACATCCGGGAACACTCCGTGCACACGTATCGCGCACGCCCCTTTCCGGAGAACGCCTCGTTAGGCAGCACGGCCTTGCACACGTGGCAGAAATGTCCGCGTCTTCTTCTCATCTCTCCCCAACGGAGAACGATCAAGCTCAGGCCCCCCGCTGGGGACGTCCGAACGCGATAGTCTTCTGAGATTTCAGTGCGCGTCACCGGGGTTATCTGTAGCGATTGGTTGGGCTGCCTTTTTTCTCGGATCTTCCCACACAAGCTCTGCGCGAAAGCCTGCATCACGCACCTCCTCGAGAAGTCGATCACATCCAACCCATGGTGTCGGGGAGAGAGAGACTTCTTCGCCTGACAAAACGTGCTCAGTGATCGCCTTCGACTCGAAAAGGCTCGCTTGGGTGAATCCGCGAATCGCTCTCGTTCCCGAGATCACCGTCAATGGCTCGGTCGCCCCGAACAGCCGCACTCGCTGAACGGGAGCAACGTGGGGATCGCCGGTGCGCCGATAGTTCGAGAGATACACTGCGATCGGCTCTGCAGTCCCGGTACTGATCACCCGTTCCGAATCACAATCCACGATCAGAGGCGCATTCCCTGCAACCGGCGCTCGATCCTTTCTCGCATAGAAGGCGACATAGACTCCTTCGAGGAACTGGACCTCGGTGACCTCCCACGCTTCGGCGTCGATAAACCCGGAGAGCCATCGTTCGGCAAGCGACTTGGCTTTCTGTTTCATGTCTTGCCCGACGAATGGCCCTACCCGAGTTCGTTCTGCCAGGACGGTCCAACTCGGCCCGCCCCGATGCCATTGAGCATATCGCCCCCACTCGCCACGTCAACCCACATTGGTGGCGTTCCCGCGCGTCTCCGAATGGTCTGCCGTGCAATATAATCACGTCAATTCCGTGGTTGTTCGACTCCGCGCATATCCACAGGAGTCAGTTGTTCCGGGCACCGCCAACGACCTGCAGGGAGTGATCGACGGCTACAGGAAGCTCTTGCGGGAAAAAGACGTGGCGCCAGTTGTGCCTCAGCCCCATCGCATTCCGTGGGGGCGGGAGTTCCTGTTGTTCGCCCAAACCGGCCCCGATCGCCCTTCGCACGCCTGGTAAGCGTTCACGGGGCAAAAGGGGATTCGACCACGGAGAAACGGAGAAACGTCGCTCTTCGGAAGTCGAGACAAGGCCACTCGACTGCAGAAGGCTTCCCTCCGTGATCTCAGTGCCGGTGGTGAATCTTCCGCTTCTTGGGAACGCTCACGCACGCCTGGTTCGTCCAAGCCGAACTCCTGGTGCAGGCCGCAACGAGACGACTGCCGGTCCACAATAGAAACCCCTGCAGGGTTTCGGCCTTGCACAGGGCCTGCTATCCCAGGGTAGCCGCTGTGCGGCCAACCCCGGGCTGCGAGATGGCCACCGCGTTACGGTGGCTCGCGTTACGGTGGCTCGCGTTACGGTGGCTCGCGTTACGGTGGCTCGCGTTACGGTGGCTCGCGTTGCGGCGGCTCGCGTTGCGGCGGCTCGCGTTACGGCGGCAGGGCTCGTTTCGGTGGTCGCGACCGAAGCCCCGACAAGACGGCCTTGCGACACGTCTTCTCTACGCTTTCCTTTTCTCCCCTTTATTGCGTCTCAGGTAAGTAATGCCGTGAGGCCGACCATCGGGAGGCCGGTTTT
>CALARR010000162.1 GCA_937889015.1 uncultured Planctomycetales bacterium
CAATCCCTCATCTTATCGACCCATCCGGAAGAGGGTCAAGAAGTCGATCTTGGCGTTCTGGAGGGAGATTGAGACAATAGGCTTCTCTCCGGGCGATACTCGGTGCCCGGCACCATTCGACACAAAGGACACGCGCATGGGTTGTTGTGCAGGGAGGCGGCGGATTCAGGCATTGCGGGTAGTGGGGATTCTGGTCACTCTGCTGACGCTGCCCGGCTGTCAAAAGGGCGAGCCGAAGCCGGAGGTTCTTCCCGCCGAGTCGGGATCGTCGGCATCGGTGGGGGGCCCATCGCGCGTCGCCGGCCAGAGCGCGGCGAGTGTGGATCCCATGTCGGCGCGGAGTATCATGTCCGCCATGGTCGAAGCCTATCGCAAGGCCGACACCTATTCCGACGAGGGCTATCTGCAGGTCCTGCAGGAGATCGACCAGCGCAAGGACGAGCAGAAACTGCCCTTCTCGGTGGTCTTGGAACGGCCCAACCGCGTGCGCGTGGAAGCCTACAAGACGGTCATTGTCTGTGATGGACAGAAGCTGCGCGCGCGGATCGAAGCCACGGGCAACCAGGTGCTGGAAAAAGACGCCCCCAGCCGGCTGACGCTGCGAACCGTGTATTCCGATCCGGTGGTGGGCGAGGTCATCAGTCGGGAATTTGCCGGGGGGCCGCCGCAGCTCTTGATGTTGGTGGAGGAGAACGCGCTGAGTTCTCTGCTGCAAGATACGCGCGAGCCTCAGTTGCTGGAGCCGGCCGAAGTCGATAACCAGCGCTGCTATCGTGTGGCGGTCACGCGGCCCGAGGGCCGAAGCGTGTTCTGGATCGACCAGAAGACCTACGCCCTGAGACGCTTCGAGTTTCCGGTGGACGAACTCCGCAAGCAGATCTCGGCTCAGAGCAAGGTGGATGAGTTTTCGATCACGGCCGAGTTTCGCGGGGCCACGCTCAACGGGCGGATCCCGTCGGAACGATTCCAGTTCGAGATGCCACAGGGGGCCGAGGTGGTCAAGTTCCTGGTCCCGCCCGAGCCGGGGCAGTTACTCGGCAAGAAGGTCCCGGACTTCAAATTCCAGGATCTCGAGGGGCATCCGCTGCTGCCGGAGAATCTGGCCGGCAAGGTTGTCGTGTTGAAGTTCTGGGCGGTGGGCTGCACGCCCTGCCGTGACACGTTTCCACGACTGGAGAAGATCTATCAGAAGTACAAAGACAACGCCAAGTTCGCCTTTCTGGCGGTGAGCGTTGATCCGCCGTCCACGCCAGCCAGTGCCCTGCGCGAGGCCTTGGAGAAGTTCGGGGCCACGCTGCCGATCGTGCGCGACAACGAAGAGGTGATGCAGCGCGTATTCATGACGTTTGGCATTCCCGCGACCTTTGTGCTCCACGACGGCGTGCTGCAGGACTTCGAGATCGGCGTGAATCCCGACCTGGAGAAGCAACTCGCCGACAAGCTGGAGCAACTGGCCTTGGGCCGTTCGATCGTCGAGACGGGCCTGCGGCAGTATCAGCAGCGGCTGAAGAATCTCGAGCAAACCGCCTCGCGGCGCGGCGAGGACGGGCCTCCGGAACCGCCGCGTGCCGAGATCGCCTCCGCCTCCCAGCCCGCGCACCTGAAGTTGAAGTCGCTGTGGCGCTGCACGGACGTCAAGGACCCCGCCTGCGTGCTGGCGGTGAGCGACGCCGTGGGCACCAAAATCTACGTCACACAGCAGTATCGGAGCATCGCCGAACTGGACGCCGAAGGCAAATTGGTGACCACGCACGCCCTGGAGATGCCGGCGGCCGAAGCCGTTTCCATGCTGCGGACTACGGTCGCACCGGACGGCAAGCGATACTTCCTCGCCTGGTCTCCCTTCCGGCAACAGGTCCACGTCTTCGACCAGGAGTGGAAGAGCTTGTTGCACTTTCCGCCGGACGCCCTGGAAAACAACCACGAAGGCATCACCGACGCGATCTTCGCCCCAGCCGAACCCAACGCGCCGCCCGACCTGATCGTGGCCTACTGGGGCACCGTCGGGGTACAGAGGGTCTCGCCCCAGGGCAAACGCCTGTGGGCCAACCGCTCTATGGAGAACGTGTTCGGAGTGGTGTGGTCCGATGCGCAGCCAGGCGCCCAGTCGCTGCTGCAATGCCTGACGGGCCGCAATTCGCTGCTGATGCTGGACGGCAAGGGTGAGCGCAAGGCCGAGGTCCCCCTGGATTCTGCGCCCATGGTCGTGGTGTCGGTCGTGGCCGCCGACCTGGCGGCAAGCGGTGCCCTGCAGTACTGCTGCCGGGCACAACAACCCACGCCAGGGGCCTATTCCATCTTGGGCATGGCGGCCGACGGCAGCCGGCGCTGGTCGTACGATCTCCCAGTCGGTGTGCCCAACATCCCCATCGAGCAGATCGTGCCCAGCCGATTGCTGGGATCGCCGGGCCAATGGGTGATCGTGGGCCCCGATGGTTCGATCCATTTGCTGGACCCAGAGGGCAAGCTCATCGATCGCTTCAACTACGGTGCGCCGCTGGCGGGAGTGGGTGTGGGACAGATCAAGGATCGACCGATCTTATTGGTCTCTAGCCCGCAGGGGGTCGAGGCCTTGGAACTCACGAAGTAGGCAGTCCTCTGCATCTCCGGTGAGTCATGCCGAAGGGCCGACCCTCGGGAGGCCCGCTTTCCGGGGCAAGGGGGGAGCGAAAGCTACGACGTTCGTTGTCAGACACCCAACCAACGCCGTTCTGCCCAGCCCCATCCTGGCCGCCCGCTGGCGATTCCTCCCTGGAATTGCTATGCTGTCGGCTTGTTTGTGGACCCCGGACTCCGGGTTCCTGTAAGACGCCAGATGCGGGAGAGACCACCTGCACGAGGGGCGGCGAAGAAACCGCAGGCCACTCGCCGAAGCACGTCTTCCCCGTTGACCTTCACAGCCTTAACTATTGATTGAAGGGAGTGATGCCGATGTCCGTGACCGTTGAATCCATGGCCGTATGGTGCAAGAGGCTGCTCGGAGCCGACCCCAGCCTGAAGCAGATATCTCTCATGCAGTATGTGGCCGCGATCCCCAAGCTGGAGTCGTTGGACGACGTGCCGCGCGGCACGCCGGTGCTGGTCCGCGGCGACGTCGACGCCAAGCCGGGGGCCAAGGTGGGCGAGGGGGACATCCGCCTGCGGTCCATGGTCGAGACGCTGAACTTCGGCCGGCAAAAGGGCTGGATCCAGATCGTGTTCGGACACATCGGGCGCAAGCCGGAAGGCTCGCTGGAGAAGGTCCGTGCGCGGCTGGCCGAGCTGTTGGGCATCGAAGTGGGTTTCATCGAGGACTGGTTCGACCCGGCCACAAATACGGTGAAGGACGAGGTCCAGGCGAAGATCAAGGCGGCCGCCCCGGGCAGCGTGATCGTGCTGCAGAACACGCGCAAGTACGACGTCGAGCGGCTGTTGTGGAAGGCCAAGCCCGAGTCCGTCGACCAGATCGCGCCGCAATTGGCCAAACTGGCCAACGAGATGGCGGAGAAGGTGGCCAAGGTCTACATCAACGAGGCCTTTTCGGCCGGCAGCCTGGACGCCTCGACCACGGTCGTTCCGGCGGCCATGCAGCGCGTGGCCTTGGGCAAGTACGTGGCCGAGCAGTTCGACCCCTGGTTGAAGGACTGCCTCGATGCCCAGATGGTGATCTTCAGCGGTCTGAAGGCCGACAAGCTGGATGACATGCAGGCCATGATCGATCGCGGCCGGATCCGCTGCGTGGTCACCGCCGGCAGCCTGGCCATGGCCCTGAAGAAGGCCGCGGCGGAACTGGAGGGCAAGGACTTCAACCTGGGCGTGGCCGAAGATCCTGCCCACAGTGACAAGGGTTACTTCATTCCTCGCGCCCGCATCGACCAGGCCAAGCAGATGCTGGCCGAAGGTCGCGCCAAGGGCATCCAGTTCATTTTGCCCGTCGATTTCGTGCTCCAGGACGGCCAGGTTTCGGAGACGATCGGACCAGGCAATCAGCAGTTGGACATTGGGCCGAAGACGAGCGAGTTGTTTGCGAAGAAGACCGACGAATTCGTGGCCCAGAGCAAGCCGATCGTGTTCCACAACGGCGTGTTCGGGATGTTCGAGGACCCGCGTTTCGAGGAAGGCACGCGGAAATTCGTGAGCCAGTTGAAGCGGATGCACGACACCGGGGCCAAGGTGTACATCGGCGGTGGTGAAGGCGGCACGGCCCTGGAGAAGTACGGCCAGGCGGACTGGATCACCTATTGCTTCACGGCCGGCGGCACGGTTCTCAACGCCTTGGGCAGCGAACCGGTCCCGTACCTCGTGGCGCTGAAGATGGCCGCGAAGAAGTGACGTTTCGCACGCGTCCGAGGGCCTTGCGGCTCTGGAGGGTCGGCAAAGCGCATCGACTCCGACTTCGTTCCGGAAAGCCGCTCTCAGACCGGTCATTCTGGCGAAGCGAAGAACCCGGCCGGTTCGAGATCCTTCGCTGCCGCTCAGGATGCCCCCGCGTGGACTCTCCTTAACAGGCACAGAAACGCAGAAGGCCGCGCTGGGCGCGGCCTTTTGTCTTTCTGGAGAACGGTCGCGGCTATTGCGGCTTGCAGCGCGCGCGCTGGCAGATCTCCACCAAGGCGGCCACGCTTTGGCGGATCTGCTCCTCGGGCTCGTCACCGCGGATCTGAGCCTCCAATTGGGCGGCGCAGTCCGTGATGGGCTGGAAGCCATAACTGCCGGCCGCTCCCTTGAGTTGGTGAGCGGCCACGCGCAGACGCTCGCGATCGCTCACGCTGGCACAGTCCAAGAGGTTGGCGATTCGCTCAGGCATTTCCTCCACGAACAGCTCCACGATTTCGCCCAAATCGGGATCGGTGCCGAAGGTCGAGTACAGGTACTCAGAATTCGTCGCGGCGTGGTGCGTGCTCATCGAGTGGCCCCGAAGATGACGGTGGTGGAAGGAACCTCAATCCAGGTACGCGTGGCGAGGGGACGCCATGGTCTCGTGCGACCATCGCGGAGAGGGGCAATGGCAGGGCACCCTAAGGCAAGTCTACGTCACGAAATGTGCTCTGCCGACGACTCCACCGGTGGCGAGGGCGCGGCGGAGATGCGTCAAGACCGGGCCTGGTCTGCCGATCGAGCATGTGGTTGTGGCCAATGGCGATTGGAGGTACATGCGGGGCGCGCGTGTCGGGCGATGGCGGTTGTGCTGACAACATCGCCAGCGTCGATGGGGTTGTGTGGGAAATTCGGCCAAGCCTGGCAGAACACTCATCAAGGGATGTATGGACGGCTTTTCTGGTACAACCGGAATACGGCGACTGCGAGCCTTGGCGGAAGTGGGATGTCTGGCTAAGGAGTCCATCCAATCCGGGCCGATAAGCAAACCCTAGGATAGCTCGCACCACGCCCAGACGAGCTATTTGGTGCAGACATCCCACCCGGTTTTTCCCTAAAAAGGAGTGTCTCCATGAACCGTCGTATTCTGTTGCCGGCGCTGGCTGCGGTTGCTATCGCGATCAGCGTCTCCAACGCGCAAGCCGGATTGTTCCACCGGCTGAGCTGTTGTGTCCCAGGCTGTGCGCCCGCTTGCTGCGAGAAGGTGGCCCCGGCCCCCTGCGCTCCGGCGGCTTGTGAGCCGGCCTGCGATCCTTGTGGCCGTCCCAGCTTGCTGAAGCGGCTGTGTGCCAAGGTCCGAGTTGGCTGCGAGAAGCCGGCCTGCTGCGAACCAGCGGCCTGCGCTCCGGCGTGCTGCGAGAAGCCCGCTTGCGCTC
>CALARR010000163.1 GCA_937889015.1 uncultured Planctomycetales bacterium
GCGGACCTCGTCCAACAGGCCGCTGGCATAGGTCTTGGTGACGATCCGGTGGTTGTGCCCGTCGTTGCCGGTGCAGGCCGTCGTCGTCGCAGAAAAGCGTTCGGCCCCTTGCATTTTTCGTGCCCTTCGTGGCCTTCGTGGTATTTGTCCTGTCCGATCGCGGCCCTAGGTCGCGCCGGGTTCCTCCGGGTTCATCCGCGTCCATCTGCGTCCATCTGCGGTTCTGACTGCCTGATCGGGCAACCGCCGATGTACGCGGATATACGCAGATACGGCAGGACACCCGACGCGCTGTAACCACGGTTGTGCGCCGCGCGGTTGAGAACAAACGGAGGGACCACGAAGGACGCCTGTATGAAGCAAGAAGTCACGAAGGCCGATCCAACGGCCGCCGGTGATTCGCCCGATCCCGTTGACCCGGTTGTGCTGGCGCGTCTGGGCCGCGTTCAACCGGCCGCGCTGCAGGTCCATGAGCTGGTGCATGCCGTCGGCGTAGCCGACCTTGGGCGTGGTCGAACTATTCATGGCGGCGCGCGTGCTCCTGAGAATCGGAGACCACCTGACCGAAGGCATTGTACGTCCGAAGGGTGTGGCACGCAAGGGTGTTTGGCAGCACGCCCTTTTTGCATGTCGACCGGCGCACGCTTA
Organism: uncultured Planctomycetales bacterium; assembly: GCA_937889015.1. Classification (GTDB taxonomy): domain Bacteria; phylum Planctomycetota; class Planctomycetia; order Pirellulales; family Thermoguttaceae; genus CALARR01. The sequence continues at coordinate 649 of CALARR010000163.1, forward strand.
CAATGGCCCGCGTTGGCCCATGGATCTCTGCGTTGTCTGCAGACCTGGGCGGCCAGCGGAAGGTCCGAAGAACCCGGCTTCCGCCACGCCCCTCGGTCGATGCCCGGCCTTCAGTCCACGGACAATGCAGGAGCCAATAGGACTGCCGCTGTTCCTGGTCCACCCTTCCCTGCCCTGCGCCTACCTTGCGGAGACCACCCCATGCTCAGATCGGTCGCGTCCTTGGTCGTTGTTCTGCTGTTGGCGCCCGCCGCGCCGGCCCAGGAGCTTCCGCCAGGTGAGGGCCTGGGCGAGGCCAACAAGGAACGGCTGCTCCTGGAAGACATGGAGGATCTGCGCGACTGGAGCAACGGATCGCCCGTGGAATCGACCATTTCCCAGTCCAGCAAACACGTCCAAACAGGCAAGTACTCGCTGCTGTTCGCCAACCGCGTGGATCACACGCAGGGCGAGACCAAGTACCCCATCGGCTGGCCCCGGATCAACAAGGACCTCGTCAAAGCCAAGCTCAGCGATTGGTCGGAGTACGATTTCTTCGAGTGCTGGATCTACACCGAGACCAACCGGCCGACATTGCCCAACACGCCGCTGAGCGTCAGTTTCGCCCATACGGGCCAGAAACGCTCGACCAGCGCGATCCTCCGCGAACTGAAGAAGGACCAATGGGTCAAAGTCTTGATCCCGGTGACCAAGCTCGATGATCCCAAGGATGTGCAGCGGATCCAGTTTAATTTCTCCGAATCGAACTATCAGCACGGTGACCGGGTCGACTTCTACATCAGCGATCTGGTGCTGACGCGGTACGTTCAACCGGCGGTGAACACGTTCGGATTGGATCGCCAGGTGCTGTACAGCAACGACCGCGCCTTGACGGCCCAGTATTCGCTGGTGGGACGCCAAGGCCTGGAGAGCCTGACGGTCGAATTGGAGATCGGACTGGAGCCAGGCAAAGGCGCGGCTCGGGCCAGCGGCAAACCACCGCAAAGGCGGCCCGGACAAGTGGCCCCACAGGCCGAACTGCCGTTGCGGTTGACCAAACCGCTCAGGCCGGGCGAGTACTGGGCTCAGTTGCGATTGCGCGCCCAGGACGGAAAAGTCGTGGACCAAAAAGCAACCACGCTGCGAGTCATCCCGGGCGTGGTGGAGAAGTAAGAACTTGGCTGAGAACCGCCCCAACCACCTCGGGCGGCCCAGCCGCACTGATCTGCCGACAGGTTTTAGGACCGGCTCCAAGAGACGCACTCGACCGAGAGAAGGACCTCGCGGGATCGCCGCCTTCCCCCTTCGCATACGACCGCTCAAACACACCCGGAACCTGGGACGCATCCCGGACTGGGCGCCACCAACCACTAACCACAAGCTGCTGACCCCATGAACACTCCCTGCATCCTCCTGCTGTCGATTTGGCTGGCGTCGGCCCCTTCCGGGAACCGGGTCTACAAGTTGGACGCGGGCAGCGAAAGCTCGCCGCTGCGCGACGGTTTCGCGGCTCTGACGGCCAAGTCGGCGTACAGCGCGCAGACCGGCTTCGGCTGGAAGTCGCCGACCGGATTGAAGACGCACTATCAGGCCTACCAACGCGAATGGAAACACAATGAGAGCCGGGGACGCGCGGAGCCGCCGCCGATCTACGCCAACGAATTGACCTGCGACGCGATCTATAGCGACCAGCCCAACACGCTGCTCGTCGACCTGCCCGATGGGCGCTATACGGTCTGGCTGCTGTGCGGCCGGAGCGAAGGATCGAAGTCGAGCTTCTTCTGGTTCGACGTGTCGGCAGGCAGCGCGCAAGCCACGCTGAAGATCCCGGGGCCCTTCATCTTCCACAAACAGGTGTTCCAGATCGACGTCCGCGCGGGACAACTGGCCCTCCAATTCACGCCCAAGACGCTCTGGGTCCTGGCCGGCCTGGTGATTTGCCCCTTCGAACAGGAAGCGGCCCTGCGTGCCGAGTTCCTCAATGGCTTGGAGCAGGAGATCTGGTTCCTTCCCCCGGACGTGGCGGCCAAGTGGCGCAAAGTGGAACGCATCGACGACCGCACGCCAGCCGAGTTCAGCCCAGCCGATCGCCAGCGAGGCTATGCCCTGTTTGCCCGGCATTGGTCCGAGGTCATCTATCCCCACACGTTGCCACGCGCCGCGGAGTTGAACCCGGACCTGACCGTCTTCGCTTCGTTGGGGGAGTACGAGCCGCTCACCTTCACCATCCATCCCTTGGGCAACGTGGGACGCACGCAAGTGCGCGTGGGCCCGCTGCGCTGCGGGGCGGCGGTGCTGCCGGCCGAGAATGTCGATGTCCGCTACGTGCGTTACATGAACGTCCGCCCCAACTACAGCACCTACTACCTGTATCATACGGCCCCCGACGTGTTGGAACACAAGGAAGCCGTCTCGCTGGTCCAGGGCACGAACCAGACGGTGTGGATCACGGTCAAAGTCCCCCAGGACGCACAGCCCGGCGTGTACGAAGGCCGAATCACGGTACAACCCGAGGCGGGCCAGCCGGCCGAGGTGCCGCTGAAGGTTCGCGTGCTGCCCATCCGCCTGCGCGCCAACCCCGAGCACATCTACGGCGCCTACTACCATGATCCGCTCAGCGGCATTCGTTCCGACAACCATCCCCTGCTGAACGAGTACCTGCAGCGCAAGGCCGAATTGGAGCGGCAGGACATGGTTGCGCATGGCATGAATAGCCACGTCAGCGCGGTGACCGGCCTGACGCGCGACGCCGACGGCAATTGGACTTGCGACGGCACCGAGACCGAGAGCCGCATCGCCCTGGATCGCAAGTACGGTCTGGCCGACAAGCCCTTGGTGGTCAGCTTTCCCGTGGGACACTGGTACTCCCGATTGGTCGACAAACAGGGCCTGGGCAGCCACATGCGTTTGGTGCGCGACGACGTGCCCCAGTCCTTCTTCGACGAAGTGACCAAGATGGTCGAGGCCATCCAGCGCGAGAAACAGAAGTACCAGTGGCCCGAGTTGTTGTACTACCCCATCGACGAACCGAGCACGCACGAGGCCTCGGTGCGGTTCATGGTCAACGTGCTGAAGGCCATCAAACGCGTGCCGGGCGTGCGAACCTACGTCACGGCCGACCCATCGCACGAGCAGTTCGCGCCCATGTGGCCGTATGTGGACGTGTGGTGCTGCCAGCCGTTCGTCTGGGACTGCGACACGGTCCGGCGACTCTCGAAGGAAAAGAACATCGAGTTCTGGTGCTATCCCAATCACATCAGCGGCGAAAACGACCACACGCCCGTGCGCGGAGCGCGAATGACGTTCGGTTTCGGCTTCTGGAAGTCCGGCTTCCGCACGCTGATCCCCTGGATCTATTCGGCCAGCGTGGGCGACCCGTGGAACTACCTTGACGGCACCAGCCAGGACTTCATGGTCCGCTCGACGGACGACGGCGATCCGGTGCCGGTGGCTCTCTGGGAAGCCTTCCGCGAAGGGATCGACGACGGGCGTTACTTGTACACCCTCGAGCAACTGGTGGCCGAAGGGCAGCGCGCAGGCGGCCCGGCGGCGCAGGCCGCCGACCAGGCTCAGAAGGAAATCAGGGGCCTGTGGGACGCGATTCGCACACAGGAAAAGTACAAATACGATAACCTGTGGAGCGGCGCCGATTTTGACGCGAGGCGCTGGCTCTTGGCCCTGAAGATCCTGGAGTTGCAGAAGGTCTTGGGGGCCAAATGAGAGGCTGACTGCGAGTGCCGCGAGGCGTGAGAGCGCCGGGAGCCTGGCTCTTCGCCGCATCCGCGCCGCGGGCGAATCATCTATCGCAAGGAGGTTGCATGATCGGCCGATGCCTGGCCCTCGCCGCGTTGTCATTCCTGCCGGGGACGCACTCCGCGGCCCGCGAACTGGCCGCCACGCCACAGAACGTGCATCAGCGCATCGCCGGCCTGCAGTCCGGCGATGTGCTCACGCTCCAGCCCGGCACCTACCCGGGCGGCATCTGGCTTAAGAGCCTGCACGGACGGCGCGAGGCGCCGATCACGATCCGCGGTCAGGGCCGCAAAACGGTGATCCTGGCGCAGGCGCGCACCAACTCCATCGATCTGACCGACTGCCAATGGCTGGTGATCGCCGATCTCACGTTCGACGGCCAGGGCCTCGCCGTGGATGCGATCAAGGCCGGCAAGGATAGCCGCCTCGGCTGCCATCACATCCTGATCCAGAACAACCTGATCCTCAACCACGGCGGCAGCCAGCAGACGGTGGGCGTCTCGACCAAGTCGCCCTGCTCCGACTGGACGATCCGAAGCAACACGATCGTCGGCGCGGGCACCGGTCTGTACCTGGGCAACTCCGACGGCAGCGAACCCTTTGTACGCGGCCTGATCGAATACAACCTGGTCAGCGAGCCCATGGGCTATTGCCTGCAAATCAAGCATCAAGGCCCCCGGCCGGACGTTGCCGCCCTGCCGGCCGAGCCCAGCCGCACGATTGTACGCTACAACTGGTTCCTGAAAAACGATCGGCGGAGCCCCGACGGCGACCGGCCGAATGTGTTGCTGGGCGGTCTTCCCAATGAGGGCCCCGGGGCCTTGGATCGCTACGAGGTCTATGGCAATCTGCTGTTTCACAATTCGCGGGAGAGCCTGATTCAGGCCACGGGCCGGGTCTCGATCCATGACAACGTGTTGGCCGACGTGCCAGGCACGGCGATCAGCATCATGCCGCACTCGGGCAAGTCGCCCAAACAGGTGCTGGTCTACCACAACACGTTCTTGCAGGTGGGCCAGGCGTTGGCGATCAGCGGCATGCGTGCCGACGCGACGACCGTCGCCGCCAACCTGGCCGTGGGCGAGGCACGCGGCTCCCAGCCCTGGCCCACCAGCAACGTCCGCCTGTCGTTAAGCGAGGCCGGGCGCGTACTGCTGGCGCCGGTGGTGCAATTGGGCCGAATGGATCTCCAGCCCCGGCAGTTCATCGCCGCCAACGTCCCGGCCGAGGTGCTGAACGCGGTCCGGGACGATGTCGACTATCAACGGGACTTCTGGGGCAACGTGCGGCAACGGTTCGAACAGGCCGGAGCCTTCGTCGCGGCCACGGCCAGCCGCCCCTTGGACGCTCAACCGCAGTGGACAAAGCCGGCCCGACCAGGACGATAGGCTTGCCCCCTCCGCGATGCTCGGCGTGCAGTTCACATTCCCAGCAGGAGAATCTCCTCGACTTCCTTGCGGCCCAGGTCCTGGTGCTCTCCGATCTGCATGCTGCGATCGGCCAGACGTTGGGCGACCAGGGTGGCGGCTTCACGCGGGACGCCGTACTCGGCCAGTCGCGTGGCCGTGCCCAGCGAACGGAAGAAGGCCTCCGTGCGCTCGATGGCCTTCTTGATGCGAGCATCCTCGTCGCCATCCACCAGCCCCCAGACGCGCGCCGCGTATTGCAGCAGCTTCTGCCGTTTGCGGTCCCCCTGGTGTCGCATCATCAGCGTCGAGACCACCGCCAGGGTTTGGGCATGATCCAGCCCGTACAGCGCCGTCAATTCGTGGCCGATCATGTGGGTAGCCCAATCCTGGGCCACGCCGCAGGCGATCCAACCGTTGAGAGCGTTGGTGGCGCACCACATCAGGTTCGCGCGGACCTCATAGTCGTTGGGATCCGCCAGGGCCTTGGGCCCCTCTTCGATCAGCGTGACCAGAATGGCCTCCGCCAAACGATCCTGCAACGGCGTCTGCACGTCGAAGGTCAGGTATTGTTCGAGCACGTGGACGAAGGCGTCGATGACCCCATTGGCCGTCTGCCGTGGCGGCAGGGTAAACGTGGTTTCGGGATCGAGGATCGAGAAGCGGGGCATCGTCTTCTCGGTGATGAAGAACAGCTTTTCGTGCCTGGCCGCGCGAGAGATCACCGCTCCCCCGTTCATCTCCGAGCCCGTGGCCGGCAACGTCAGCACCGCCCCCAAGGGGACCGCGTCGCGAATCAGGCTCCAGTCCGTAAGCAGATCCCACGGTTCGGGCCCGCGGTACTTCACCGCGGCGGCGATGAACTTGGTGCCGTCGAGGACCGAGCCGCCGCCGGCGGCCAGCAGGAAGTCGGCACCTGTGGCCTTGGCCTGAGCCACGGCGCGCATGCACGTCTCGTAGGTCGGGTTGGGCTCGATGCCGCCGAATTCGGCGAACGTGTGCCCGCTCAGTGCGGCGGCGATCTGGTCGTACACGCCGTTCCGCTTGATCGAACCACCGCCATAGGTTACAAGCACCTTGGCCCCCGGCGGTATCAGGGTCTTCAGTTCGGCGATGGTTCCCTTTCCGAAAACAATCCGCGTCGGGTTCTGGTATGTGAAGTTCAGCATGGTCTCTTCTGCCGAGAGGGACAAGGAATCAGGACCGAGCGCTGACAACCGTGCGCTCACCGCAAACCGCTATCAGTTTACGCTCGGAACCGGCGTGCGAACAGGTCCGCGGCCCTTATTGTGTCCTGGGTATGCAGTCCCGTGAGGCCGACCATCGGGAGGCCGGTTGTCCAGGGCAACTCGCCCGACAGCTACGACACTCCTTTTCTGAGATCCGACAGCACCCGACAGAATCCGATCGGTCCACCGGCCACCGCGGCCCGGTCGTATCCGTCCGATCCGGCACGGACTCACAACGCCACCACCGGACAGCCTGTCGACTGGGCCAAACGTCGCAGGAGTTCGGTGGCATCGGGATGGGGGCCGCCGGGGTGGTGGCAGTAGAGTCCCTTGCGAATCAACAAGGGTAGCACCGGCAGGGGCCGCGGCAATCCGTGCGACACAAAATCCAGGGGCGGCAGGCTGGGCAGGTAAGGGTGCAGCAGCAGAGGCCGCTCCAGAGGCGGTGTGTTGAGCCACCGCCCGGCCAGGCCGCTGAGGTCTGGGGCGTCCTGAGCCACGAGCACGACATCCGGCGATGGTCCAGAAGCCGATTGCCCAAGATAAGCCCGATCGCTCATCAACCACAAATCGCCTGGCAACCGCTCCGGCAGGCCCTCGGCCGCGCCCGCCTCATCGCCCACCAGGATGACCCGCTCGGCCTTGGCCAGCCAGGCCTCCAACAACTCGGCTGGATCGCTTGGCGCGCCCAGCGCCGGGTCCAGCGGCAACTGCTGCCCGTCTTCCCAACGATCGAGGTAGCCGCAATTCCAGCGCGGGTCGCGGCGGATGTCGCAGTCGACCTGGATCGGCTCGCTCGGCCGGTCCTTGGCCCGAATCCACGACCAGCACTGGCCGCAATGATTGTGTTCGCTGGCCACCACTTCGACGCCGATCCGCTCCAGCAGCGGCCCCATCCAGCCCATGCAGTGGTCGCAGTAGTCCTCGTCCGCGTTCAGGTCGTTGGCGGTCAAAAAGCCCTTGCTCGGACACTTGCGCATGTCCATCCGCAACGCGTTCTTCGACTCATCCAGCGTGAACGTCCAATCACAGTGCTCGTCCAGGCCGGTCTGGGTCCAAGTGTCGTACAGACCGCGCAGCCCCGATGCCCGACCGGCCTCGGTGTAGTGCGATTGGCTCTCGCCGCCGATCGCCTCGGCCCACAGACGGCGTACGGCCGCCTGCCCCCAGCGACGACGCACATAGTGAAACGTCCATTCGTAATGACCGCAGAAGTCGTGGCAGCCGAGCATGGCAATTTACCGCTGAGAGGTTGCTGAGGAATCGCGATCACCACACGTCTACCGGATGAACAATTGTTGGCAGGCGCCCATACCGCCGGTTCTCTCGAAGCGGAAGCCGGCCGCGTCGGCCATGGCGCCGCATGTATGGTCGCAGTGCTCGCAAAAATAGGGCACGATCGATCGGCCGCAGTCGCGGAGGTGCTTGATCGCCGGGCAGACCTGAACCTCCAACCGTGCCGAGTGGGCATTGGCCGTGACCTGGACTTGGGCTGCTGGTTCCTGGGCAAAGTATTCGCGCCAATCTGCCGCGATCGTTTCCGGCCCCCCCGCGCGCCATCGCTCGATCCGGCCGGCGAAATACTCGCGTCCCAGTGAACGCCAGTAGTCGACCAGGGCCTCCTTGCCGTACAGGTCGTGAAGGTGGCGAAACATGGCGTTGATGGCGAAATAGAAGTCAGGTGCGGACATGGGGATCAAGGATATGGGATGTGGGATATCGGATGTAATCGACACATTGCCTGATTTTCACGACTCTGGAGGCCGACGCAAGCCAGCTATCGGGGGAAGAACACGCCTAGCTGGGCCTCGACGACGAGCAGCGTCTCGGTGCTTGTTGCCGCATCCAACGCAATCGTCAGCCGATTCTTGCCTTGACGCACGTGCTGCAAATCGACCACAGGCACTTGGGCATAGGCCTGGGTGGCGGGCGGATGTCCCCGGCCGCCGACTCGGCGTTTGGCCGCCACCAGGGTCAACTGCTCGCCCAGCGGCGCACGATGTATCAACGCGTCGTTGAGCCGGATCTCCAGGCCGAGTTTCTTCGCCGCAGCATCAAGTCCTGTCTTTCCGGCCTGGTGCAATCCCAGTCGCAAGGCACAGCATGAGGGGGTAGGCACGCGGGCCGCGGTGAGATCCTCGCCGACGTAGATCGTCACATCGGCGCGCTGACCTGGCCGAAGTTCGACCGGGATCTGTTTGCGATACTCGTAGGTGTCTTCGCGATCGTGCCAGTAAGCCGGTGTGATGGCGAACACGCGATCGGTGCCGGGCCGAACACCGACATCGGCCAGACTCGCCATCACTTCCAAGTCAAAGGGACGCGGCGGCAGCGGGAAGTTGAACATCTGGAATCCGGCCGCGCCCATGTGGCGATAGTTGACGGCCGCGCCACGCAGCAATTCCAGGCTGGCATCGCGATCGAGCCCCTTTCCGTATTCGCCCTGCGGTGGCTGCGCCGAAAAGGGCCAAGAGAACTGGTTGCGGTCGTAGATCGCCGGGTAGACTCGGCAACCAGTCTTGTCGGCCAGGGAGACGAATTCATCGACCGGCATGTCATGGGCCAGCGTCATGAGCTGCGAGGGGATAACGACGTCCACCAGGCGATTGCGCATCCAGGCTTCGATCTCGATCCCGGACCATTCGCAGTTCCGTACGGCCGGCGGCACGCGCACCAGCAGCCAATACCGCCGGCCCGTGGCCTGCCCGGCGTCATCCAACGCTCGACGCACATCGGCCACCAAGTCGCTCAGCAGACCGCAACGCGATGCGGCCGTGCCGGGCGGAAAGAAGATCTGTACGCGGTTGAAGTCCAACTCCAAACCGTCCATCAGATCGCGGTAGCGGTCGATGATCTCTCGGGCGATAGCCAGACGATAGGCGCGGACCTCGTTGTGAGAGAAGTCCAACAGGTGCCGGTAGTTGGGATATCCGGCCACAGGCGATTGGCCGAGGGTCAAACGCGGAGCGTGCTTGACCCAGAACTCGCCGGTGAGTGGGGAGTTCTCTGGATCGGAGCAGTAGTGGCTATCATTCATACGCAAGGAGGGGACGAACCGGATGCCCAGACGCCGCGCCTCCTCGCCAACGACGCGGATTGCATCCAGTTGATTCTGCGCCCCCGATCGACAGGCGGCCAGCCGGGCCGTCCAACGCGGATCACTGGCGTAGCGACCTGCAGTCGGCCGCCAGCCCCAGACGCTCGCCACACGCGTCGGGTAGTACATGATGTCCGAGCCGGCCCCGACCGAGTAGGTAAGCGTCTTGACCGGGGTCTGACCGAGCGAGCCGATCAGGGCGCGGAGCTTGCGCATCGACTCCTGTGGGTCGAGATCGGTGAAGCTCAGATCGCCATCGTCGTTGAAGATCAGTCCCCAATCGGGCGCCGCGGCCGGTACCGGCACGATGGCAGGCGTCCACAGCCCGATCGCAAGCAGCAGATAGCGTGCAGGCATGCGAAGTCTCCGTGGTTGATTGCCGCTCACAGCGACTTGCCCCCCTTGCCGTAGACCGACCAACTGCCGCCGAACGAGTGGTTGTCGTACGCGGAGGCCGCGTTGTTGGACCAGATCGGCCAGCAAGCTTCGAGGTTCGATTGGTCGAGAAACGACTCGATCGCGGCCTGATTACCCAACAGCGGCACGAGCCAGCGTTGCGAGGTGACCACGGCGAAATTGTTGGATTCATAGAGTTCGATGCCCGCCACACCGGCGCGCAGCAGTCCCAGGGCCCGGCGGAGCACGGCCGTGGGGTTCCAGAAGGTGTTGCCGCCCAGGCCACCGTAGACCGGGACCGCGTATTGGCGCCCGAGGGCCAGGTAAGGCCCAACCTCGTGATTGCTTCCGCGTCCAGCGCAGTCTTCCAACGGATCGAGTTGAATCTGATGAACGAGCTTCTCGCGGCACCAGGTTTCCAGGTCCAAGCCTTGCGCCAAGTTATAGAAGAGCCCCTTGGATGGGATGCGCGCGATGATTGGGATCGGCTGGCCGGTCTGAAGGCGGACCGGTTCCAGGCGCGTCTTCAACTCGCGGAGGACTTCCGTGAACCAGTTGGCACGCCAGCCGATCCAGTGGCGGTATTGTTGTTCCTGTTCGGCGTCGGTGCTTTGCGGGTCCACGCCGGTCTGCCGCTGGTATTCGGCGACCATGTCGGGATGGTACAGGAGCATCGGTACTTGGCGGCAGCAGCCGATCACCAGACCGTCCGGATTGCGCTGGGCTACCTCGCACAAGATATCAACCCGCTCTTTGCGGACCTCGGGAAAGAAGTAACTGACGGTGGTGCCGGTCGGTTTGCCAGCGTTCTTGGGCCAATCGTGCCACTGCGGATGCGAATTGAACCACCGCGAGGTGAAGACGCCGTCGTAGGCATTTCCGTAATGGCGCTGCATGGCTAACCAGGGATAGATTTTCAGATCGGCGGTGGCGCGGTGTGCGAGCACGTAGTCCAGCGGTTCGTACTGGTTGATCATCGCGACCCGGCCCTGGTAGGCATGGCGGGTCTTTTCCGAGACCGATTCGAGGGGCGTACACGGGAAGCGGCTAGTATCGGCCAACTTGCTGTGATACTCGACCCAACTTCGGCCGATCGACCAGCAGATGGCGCGCAGGCCCAACTCGCGCTGGCCGACAAGGAGCGTATCGAATTGATCCTCGGCCAGGCGTACGCCCGCGCTGTGGTGAATGGTGGGCGGGGCGAAGTAGTCGCACCAATCGGCCACCCCGCGAAGTTCCGTGGGAGGGTGACGCGTGGCCTGTGCCAAGTGCTGGACTGAATCCCGCGTGACCGGCACCAGCCGCAGTTGACGTATTCCCGAGTTGGGTACGGCGGCCGGGTAGACGGCGATCTGCTCATCGGTCAGGTCGGCGGCCTCCACGAAGCACGGCCCGCCGCGGACCGCTCGGATCAGGCCTTGTCTGCCAACTCGCAAATAGCAGAACCCACGTTCCGTCTCCACAAACAGGGCATAGAATCCGCGCAGACGCGGCCGAAACACGACCGGCGGATCGGCCCAGGAGCCCGACGGCGTAATCAGGCTCGCCTGCCCTTGTTCTGACTCCTTGAACTGCCAGTGCCTGGGATCAGGCGGGGCCGCGGACCAGTCGGCCACGGCCTTGTGGAAATCGCGGACCACCACTTCTTCACGCGAAGCATCGCGCACCAACTCCCACGGGGC
>CALARR010000164.1 GCA_937889015.1 uncultured Planctomycetales bacterium
CGCACGGTGGTGTGGGAGGGGAGCGGCCGCGAGGCCGCCCCCTATCCCGATTGGACTTGCGACCACTGGATTTCTCGCAAGAAGGCCGAAAAACGGTGTCTGGAAGGCAAGAAATGTCTGTTTTCAGGGGGGCGAATGGCAGGCTCAAACTTGATGCCTGTCCGGGCTGAAATGCTTGCGAGTCGGGCGAGGTACAACTCGGACATTTCGTAGCAACTGTTCTTCGGCAGAGTGGGTCTGCCCGCCTTGGCGATAACTTTCGCTGCCTGGAGGTACGCGGGCTTCCAGAATTTGACGGGATGCCGGTGCAGGATGTCGATGGCTCTCGATCTTCCGCCCACGCCCTTAACGAACGCTGCCAACTGAGCCAACTCCTCCTGTGTCACCTTCGGTGGAGATTTCTCCTCGAAATGAGATACGCTGCCAATGGCGGCCACTATCCGCCTCAAATCAATTCCCCAAACCGCCTGAGTTCCGAAACCGTCTGGGCCAATCCTTGTCGTTCCAACGCCCCCAAGTATTCGTCAACGGTCTTCGGCGGATTCTTCAGGCTTTCGCGGTGGCGTTTGGCTGCCACGCACACAAGAGGCGCGGCGAGATCGAGCAGGTGGAAGATGAAATCGTCAGGGTGTTGAGGTGTGATTCCCCACTTCGCCAACGCCTCTGCCGGAAAATCTGCGAGGTTGTAGGTCACGATCACATCGGCACCTGACCGAATCGCCGCTGCCAGAACGTGACGGTCATCGGGATCGGGCAGCGTCAGTACCGGGATCAAATCCTCGTAGCCAGTGACCAAGCAATCCCGAACGTGGGCGTCCATCAACTCGCGGGTCCGTTGGAGTTGTTCGCGTGACAAGTCCGGGCGGCTTTCCAGCACGCTCCGCATCCATTCCTCATGGATGGCGGCGGTCCATTTCGCCCGAAAGAGGTCTGTCAGCGCCAAGTGCATCAGCAGATCGCGCAGCGGCGCAGAGTGCAACACGCAGGCATCGAAGATCGCGGTGAAGTGGCTCACGATTCGTAGCCCATGCCAAGCTCTTGGGCCTGCGCGGACAACTCTTCCAACGCCTTGAGCCGATCCCGGTCCATCAGCCGCTTGTACTGCATCAGGTCGTGGAAGAGAACCCGACGATGGGTTCCGACCTTGCGGTGAGGAATCTTGCCTTCCTCAATCAGGCCAACCAGGAAGGGCCGCGACACATTCAGGAGGTCGGCGGCCTGTTGCGTCGTCAATTCGGCGTGGACAGGAATCAGCGTGACGGCGTTGCCTTGGGCCATCTGCGTCAAAATATCCGTCAGCAGGCGAAATGCCGAAGCCGGGATGGCAACGCTTTCCTCGGTTTCGTCGTCGGCCTGGACGCGCACTTGGAGGCTTCGGCGGCGTTTCCCCAGCAAGCGGGTCAAGCGGCGGCTGGATTCTTCGGCCAGCCGCGTATCCGCCTCGGTGGGCGTCACGGTTTCGGGGAAGTTCGGAACTGTCGCGGACATGGGCATCACCAGGGACCATTGCTATTGATCGACCTAGGCAATTCTAGCCTGCAATCGAAACAAAAGCAATATCCGCAGCAAACGAAACGCCCCCCATCGACTGCTTCAGACCAGGGGGTAGGCAAGCGAAAACCGGGCGATGATGGTGTATTACCACGCGGGTTCGATCCTACCAGCCTCCACTTTTTTGCGTTTCGGATAACGATTAAAACGTCTATCGGATAAGGGCCATTTTTCGGCACCATCACCTACGACAAGAGGGGTTTTCGTCGCCGCAAGTCCTGTTCATAGAACGGTTTGCAATGAGGCCGGACCCGGCACCCGCCGCCTCCACTAACGGCCACTTACGACGAAAGTTGTAAGTGGCCGTTATCATTGGGCTTGGGAGGATCGCTCTTTCATAGTCTCTCGTGCTGGCTTGGCACCTCACTGGGAGGCTGCCGAAGTGCTGCACGATTCAGCACGATTGCCGACAAGAGGACGCTTGCGCGCTGCCTCCATTAGCCTTGGCTGTGCCTTGTCGCAAGCCAATGCCGATCACTGGGTGACTTGTTCCGGATCCGCAAGCCGGTAGCTGGTGCTGCGCCCGCCGCTGGGGTTTTGCACCAGGACACCTCGCTGGAGCAGTTCCCGGATGTCGCGCAGGGCCGTGTCGGGCGAGCACTTGGCAAGTTTCGCGTATTTCGAGGTGGTGAGGAACCCTTGGAAGTTGTCCAACAGGCGGTTGATGACCAGCCGCTGCCGCTCATTCACCGGCTTTGGATGGATCCGTTGCCAGAGCCTTGCCTTGTAGAGCACCGCGGCAAGCGTCTGCTCCGAGGCGTCGATCGCACGGTCCAGGCAATCGAGAAACCAGCCGAGCCAACGCGTGATGTCTACATCGCCGCGCTGCGCCGTCTCCAACTCGTGATAGTACTGTTTGCGCTCCACCGCGATCTGCGATGACATGCTGTAGAAACGAGATTGCATCCCATCCGCACGAGCCAGCGCCATATCGGCAATGGCACGCGCGATGCGGCCGTTGCCGTCCTCGAAGGGATGGACCGTGACGAACCAGAGATGCGCAACGCCGGCCTTGATGACCTCATCGATGGCGGCGGACCCATTAAACCAATCCAGGAAACCCGCCATTTCCGAGTCCAGTCGACAGGCGTCGGGCGCGCGGAAGTGGACCTTCTCATGCCCGATGGGGCCGGATACGACCTGCATTTCCCCGGCTTCCGCGGGGCGCCACTTGCCGACCGCGATCTCCCGCATGCCGCTGCGTCCGGTTGGAAACAACGAGGCGTGCCAGGCCCATAAACGTTCCTTGGTGAGCGGCTCGCTGAACCTCCGCGTCGCGTCGAGCATCATTTCCACGACGCCTTCCACATCGCGGCCGGCACGCGGAAGGCCTGCGACATCGAGCCCCAGCCGGCGTGCGATCGACGATCGCACTTCGTCGGGGTCAAGCGTCTCGCCCTCGAGGGCAGACGACTTCACGACATCGCTTGTCAGTACGATGAGCCCCGCTTCCGCGCGCAGGTCGAACCCCAGGCCCTCCATCTTGCCAAGAAGTCTTCCCTGCTTGTGCCTCAAGTGTGCCAAGGGAGCGGAAAGGGCGGCGGCGTCCCAGGTGAGCTTGGGCCAGCCTTCCGTTTCGTGGATATAGGGCATAATCACCGCATCCTCTGCGGTGATTATAGGCCGTATTCGCCGCATAGCAAGCTCTTTCACCGCATGATTTGCAGCGAATAGGTGGCCAGTTCACCGCATAAGGGGGGGCTTTCGTCCGGTTGCCGTCGGCCTTGCCGGAGCTTGGACTATTCCAAGCGGCCTTCCGCGGACGCTGGCGGGGCTCCCCCGAACTCTGGCGAGTCGGACTCCATCGCTATGGCCCTGCCCGGGATCTCTTAAGACAAGAGCCACCGGCGCGTGCGCCGGTGGCTCTTGTTGATTCTCCGCGTGGGACGCAGGCCGGACCTACACCTTGATCTCAAAACCCTTGCGGCTTTCGCGCGCCAGGAAGGCGTTCGCTTCCGGATCGCCCACGATCTCGCGCTTGGCGGGGTCCCAGTTCACGGCCCGACCCAAACGCATGGCGATGTTCGAAAGGTGGCAGATCTCCAGCATGCGGTTGTGCGACCAGACATCCGAGATCGGCTGCTTGCGCGACTGCATCGATTCGATGAAGTTCACGCTGTGGTTCTTGGGGATCGGCCCGCCGTACACCTTTTCGATGGCCCCTTCGGGCAGCGGGTTCTCCTTGAGTTCCTCGACCGGCGCACCGGTGATCTTGGAGCGGTTGACGAAGAACCGGCCCTTGGTCCCCTCGAAGAGAATGCCGTTGTCGCCCGAGCTCTGGATGATCAGCTCCACCCCGCCCGGCATGTCGGCCCGGAGCACGAAGTCCGTCGCGACGTTGTAGCGGTCGTGCACGACCGGGTAGCCGTTCTTGTACTCGCAGCCCAGGGTGTATTCGATGGGCGTCACCTTGCTCGGGCCGGTGGCCGTGGCGCCGAGGGCCCAACAGGCGATGTCCACGTGATGCGCGCCCCAGTCGGTGAGCTTGCCGCCCGCGTATTCGTGCCAGTCGCGGAACGAGTAGTGGCAGTTGCTGTACAGCGGGACGCCGCCGCCATAGCCTTTGCGCTCCTCGGGCAGGGCGCGATAGTCGACCTTGGGCGCCGGGCCAAGCCAGAAATCCCAATCCAGTCCTTCGGGAACCGGGGCCACGGGAATCTCCGGCGAAGGCTTCATGCTGCCGATGCCGCAGGTGACCTTCTGGACGGTGCCGATGCGTCCATCCCTGATGATGGCGATCGCCTGCAGGAAGCGCTGGCTGCTCTCGGACCGCTGCATGGTGCCGACCTGAAAGACCCGGCCCGTCTTCTTCACGGCCTTCTCGATCAACTTCCCTTCGTCGATCGTCAGCGTGAGCGGCTTTTCGCAGTAGACGTCCTTGCCGGCGTCCATCGCCTCCAGCGCGATCTTCGTGTGCCAGTGATCGGGCGTGCCGATCATCACCGCGTCGATGTCTTTGCGGTCGAGGATCTTGCGATAGTCCTTATAGGCCTCCGGCTTCTTGCCTTCCTGCTTCTTCTCCGTCTTCTCGACATTGTCGGCCAGGATCTTGGCGTCCACGTCGGCCAGGGCCACGAAGTCGGCGAAGGGAATCGTCTTCGACGTGATGGCCCAGCCTTGATTGCGCAGGCCGATCGTCGCGAACACCGGACGCGCGTTGGCCGACTGGTAGCCGAAGGTGCGGTTGGTCGCGGGAACGATGATGCTGGCGGCGCCGGCGGCCGCAACGCCTTGCAAAAATCGACGACGGGTGGTTGGGCAACGGTCTGACATGGCGGGGAATCCTCTTCGGGCGAGTGGAAACAAGGTGTTCTGCAAACAGGCGGGATCGGGGGAGGCGAGAGCCACCCCCCTATCGTTGGGCATGCGGCGTAATCCCCGACTTCGCAGCTTGGTCGAGGCCACAGCCATTAAGACCCTTACTATATCACAATCTTTGGCGGCAAACAGCTTTTCACCACGCGGTCGTGGCGTTACTTGCGGACTTCGGCCAGCGGGACTTCGGCCCCGCCCCGCTCGGCGCTCAATTGCGCGGCGGTCATGAACTCGAAGACTTCCAGCGTCTCGGCCGGATCGACAGGCGGTTTGCCCGTCTGGAAGAACTCGGCGATGACTCCGATCAGGCCCGCGTAGCTCTTGGCGCTGCTCGCCGCGGCGGTGCCTTCGGTGCCCCAGACCTGGACCGGCGGCGTGGGATCGCCCTTGCGCAGCTCGCGGTACACGCCGATGCGCCCGTCGTTCCACTTGCCCGTCGTCACGTCCACGCCGTCTTCGGTCTTCCGCGAGACGCTCACGCACCCGCGGCCCATCACCGCGTACAGGGCCTCGACGCCGTGGATGGCGTAGAAGTACAGGTCGGGATGATGGTCCAGTCTGTTCAGCGGCGAGCTGCCCTGGACCTTGGTCACCTTGCCCACCCCCGGATTGTCCCGCAAGCGCGGAATGTCCGGGTGATAGCGCGCCGAGGAGGCGCTGAAGAACGGCGTGCCCGTCTCCTGCGCCAGGCGCACGATGGCCCGCGCGTCGGCCAGGCTGTTGGACAGGGGCTTATCGATGAACACGCGCTTGCCGGCCTTCAGCACGGGCGTGGCCTGGGCCAGGTGCGGCCGGCCGTCGACACTCTCCAAGAGCACCACGTCCACCTTCTGCAGCAGCTCTTCAATGCTGCCGACGATCTCCACGCCATACTTCTCCTGGATGGTGGTGGCGAACTTATCGAGCCGATCGGCGCTGATCGGCATGTCAGGACTCCCTCCCTTGAACGCCGCCACGACCTTGATTCGCCACTCGGGATGCGCCAGCAGCTGGCCGGTGAAGGCGGGCACGTGCGACGTGTCGGTGCCGATGATCCCGGCGCGAAGGTCTTGCTTGGCCCAATCCGGCGCGGGCTCGGCGGCCATGGCGCGAGTGGCGACCAGAACCAGAACGCAACTCCAGAATCTCACGGTGTCTCTCCTTGTACAGGGTCGTGATGACGGGAAGACCGCGGATCGATCTGGCCGTCGTGATGCGTTCGCCGGTCCCTATTGAGGTCCGCATTGCCAATGACCGTTCCGCGGCCGCGGGAGCCCGAATTGCGATCATTGGCTGCACCGGCATCCCTAAGAGCATCGCGGCACGCGCCTGCCATTGTCAAGAACAAACCGTAAGGAAGCTCCGAACGCCGGCCGTGCGCGCTGGCTGCCGCGCATGCCCCGCACCGAGATCCGTCGTCTATGGAGTCCTGTATTACTTAGGCAACGAGGGCGACCGACGAAAGCCCGGTTTCCCGGGACGGAACGCTGCGAAGTGTTGCACCATCAACAACGGAATCCATCACTCCAGGCACATGCGATGATGTGCGTCCGGGCACCATCTCGCTCGGCTGCTTGACGGCATAGGAGCACGAAGCTATTGATGGGGGGATTGCGGAGACGTACAACACAGTGCCGGGCGGATCGAGTTGGTGATCTTCAGCAACCGAAAGGGTGAACCGATGTCTCGGCCGAGCGGGTTCCTTCTCGTTTTGTCTGTTACCATGCTTCTCGCGTCGCCCGGCAAGGCCGACGACGACCCGTCCTTCGACCCGCAATTGGCAGTCAAGTACGGCCTGGAGATTCCGCCGGCCGCCAGCGCGCTCCAGCCGGCGCCGCAGTGGCTTCGAGATGCGGAGATCGTGTCCAGTTCCGCGGCGGCTTGGAAAGGCTACGAATTCCTGCTGCAGCCAACGCCCGTGACGCGGATCGTCAGAGCGCGCGCCGGCCATACGCGGACGCAACTGACCGACTACCACCTGGTGGAGAAGGTCTCGGGCATCGACGCCGAAGCAGTCCGCGGTGTGCCCCTCCTGTCGCACGTGCCGCACAGCGCCGACGTCTTCCGCCTGGCCCACGCACACGCCATCCGCGCAATCCCCTACGTGCATTTCATGTGCATCCACACGAACTACGCGGACCAGGATGTCTTCTACTACGAGCATCCCGAGATCCTGATGAAAGACGAGAAGGGGCACTGGGTGCACACGGGCATGGATGGCTCCGATCGCCTGCATCGCTTCCGCACCTGCGCCAACAGCCCCAGCTATTGGAAACTCTCGCTGGCCTATGTGAAGAAGATGATGGACTGGGGCGCAGACGGCGTGTTTGTTGACAACTGCAGCCGGCGGCCCCCCTGCTTCGGCCCGAAATTCAACCAGGTCCGCAACCCGGAGTTCGACCCCTATGTGCACGAGCACCTCTTCCCCAACGCGTCTCACGACTACGCCTGGGGCCGCTTTCTTGAGGCCGTCCGCACGCTGGTCAAGAGCTATGGCGACGACAAGGTCGTGGTGCTCAACTCCTCGCTGGGGTCTGCCTGGCAGTCGGCCGGCGACTCCTGCATGTGGGAGTCGTTCATCTACAGTTGGGCCTGGGAAGGACGGCGCCACACGTGGAACGACGTCAAGACCAAGGCCAAGGCCAATGAATGGTATCTGAGCGCGGGCCGGCCGATTGTCGCCTTGGCCTTCCTGGATCCCAAGCGCCACGACATGCGGAACGATTCCTTCTGGGCCTTTGCCTGCGCCCGGCTCGTCGGCTTCGTTCTCTGGGCCAGTCTCGATCACACGCAGGTGGAGTTCTTGAACCGCGTTCACCTGGGCCGCGGACTCGGGCCGTACCAGGAGACGGAGCAAATCGCCTACCGCTTCTTTGAGAACGGGTTGGTCGTGCTCAACGACAGTCCGGAAGACCGCCAGATCAAGCTCCGCGTCGCGGAGGGCTTCACTCCCACGCAACTGCTCGACCTGTGCGAGAGTGCGAACCCATCTCAGGACCACCACCGTCAGCCTGGGCAGTCGGACGCGACTGAGGCGACGAAAGCCCCTGGGCCCGGCCCTGCCGCCACCGTGCCGGTCGACAAGGGTGCGGTGACGGTGAACGTTCCCAGCAAGATGGCCCGGATCTTTGTCAGGCCAGGGGCAAAATGAGGACGGGGGGTGGTTGGCGTTCGGGAGGGCAACACAACCGGGCGCCGCTTTCTGCGAGCAACGCGGCTCCCGCTGGTCGTCTTCGTTCCATCAACCATACCCGGCCCAATCCATCGCGTTGCCGTGTCATCCGCAGCCGCACAGCCGAGCGACACCGCCAGTTCGGCCGCCATGGCAGATTCCTCCGTCATGACAATCCAGGTCGCGGGAGTCGGACTGCGACGGGAACTATCCGTACGGCAGCAGTGACAAAGGTCCGTACTTGGAGCGGACGACGTGGGATCGTACCGACCGAACGGCTTTGGGCTCTACGACATGCACGGAAACGTGTGGGAATGGTGCGGCGATTGGTACGATTTGAGCTACTACGCGGGTTCACCGCAGGACGATCCCACGGGGCCGTCCGGGGGCTCGCTCCGCGTGGGTCGCGGCGGGAGTTGGGACTTCCACGCCTGGCGCTGCCGGTCGGCGTTCCGGTTCTGGTACTCGCCCGGGGACCGGTACTACGACCTGGGCTTCCGTGTGGCCCAAGTTCCGGCGGACTGAGCAAGAGAGGAGAGTAGGGCAAACGGCTATTGTCGGTGCGAAGGGCCTCGGGCACCAACTAGTCCCCTGGCGGTGACACGCGTCAACCAAGCCTCTGTGCCGCGCAGATCGCCAGTTCCGGGTGAGCGGCAATCAGCGCTTCGGTGTCGCGCAGGATGATCTGCTCCAAGCACCTCGTCGGTCATGTCGTCGGGCCAGGGCTGGCTGTGGCCGCCGAGGGCGGCCGAGCAACGGGATCGCCGGATGAGTTGTCGTTGCGCGCTCGTCGAAAGGGTCCGGGGGGCCAAGGTGGAGTGCCTGGGGCGTGCCGGATCGCCCCGAACCAACGCAACTCAAGTAGGCCCGACTCGGTGCGATAGGCGAACAGCGAGTAGGTGCCCTCCTGGCCGGCCCCTTGGACCGATCCGGCAAAGTCCTTCACGCGATGGACCCTGTTGTCGAAGATGGCGGTGATGCATTGGACGGCGTAGTAGGCTTTCTTCCTATGGTGGACCGTCTGATCCGCGTTGGTGGCCAGGAGGCCCTTGTAGTTGATCCCCTTGGTGTAATGCATGTCGCAGATCGAGAAGTACGACGAGTAGATGTCGCGGCTCAGGTCGCCCAGCAGACGTCGCAAGGCCCACTTGGCCTGCTTCTCCTCAGTCCAGGGGAACGGAATCTTGGAGCCCCGAGGCATGGAAAGGGCACCGGCACCTCGTCCCCAGAGTCCCTGGTTGCCGGACTCATCAGTTGCCTGCTGGCCGAATCGCGCGAACAGTACCTCCGCTATGCCCGATCAATTTGGGAGGAATATGTGGCCTGCAGTGCCATCCGCAACCCAAGCAAAGCGGTCCAGGCCCTGGACGTCTTGTGCGTCCTGTTCGATCCGATGTAGTCGCTTCCGGCGTACGCCCGCGGGGCCTTTGATCGCCCCCACGGCGTCGGGATCGATCAGAAGCCCCAAAGCGACTCACAGCAGGTCCAGTTCCTCCGTCTCGCACCATCCGTCATTCGACGCGCCGCATTTCCGACCAGACCGCCAGAACCATCCGGCCAGGGCGACCGTCGCGCCGGCCAGCAGGGTCACCGTCGAAGGTTCTGGTACGCTGGTGAGCACCACATCGTTGCCCGTCGAACCGATCAGCGCATCGATCGACGCGTCGGCGTCCACGTTGTAGTAGATGAACCAATCAGTGCCCCCGATGGACGCCACCCGGGAACCGTTTTCCAAGTCCTTGAAGTGACCATCCACCTGCGTCTGATCGATGTCGGCATCCAAGTTGTTGATAATCACGAGCATCGCTTTCTCGTCCGCCGACAGCGTCAGGCTGGTGTCCCACACCAGGTCCAGCGTCGCGCTGGCCGTGTCAATCATGGCCTTGGAGTTCAATGCGCCGCTCAGCAACTGCACCTGGTCGTAACCCACCCCTGCCTGAGCCAACTCGGCCAGACTCGTGGCCGTGACTTCAATCTGCAGCCGGCCGTCTTGATTCAGGTTGCCGTCGGAATGCATGACACCGGCACTGGCGCCGGGCGCCAGGGTGCCGCCGGCCTCGATGGTTATGCCGCCGCCGATCGTGCCGTTGCCCTTCAGGGTGCCGCCGTTGCCGACCGTCGCGCCGCCGTTTGCCGTGCCGTTGACCACCAACACACTGTCCGTGCCATCGACGGTGGCCCCCCCCGCGATCGCTCCACCGGCGTGCACTTCCAGCGTCCCGGCGCTGACCCTGGTGCTGCCCGAGTAGCCCTGCGTCCCGGTAAGAACCAACGAGCCGCCGCCCAACTTGTCAAACCCCCGGTCGCCGCTGAGAGTCCCCGAGCCGTACGTGAAGGAACGGCCCTCGGCCACGTCGATCCCGAACCGCGCATTGGTGGCGAACACATTGGCGGTGCCCAGCAGGCCGCCAATGCTCGTTGCGTCCCACTCACCGCTGCCGCCCGCACGTACCGCCAATGTGGCCCCGGCCGAGACCTTGACTTTGTCAGCGGTCGTGTAGTTCGGCAAGGCATCCGGCGTCGCCGCAACCAGCGTCCCAGCACTAATCGTCGTGGTGCCTGTGTAATCGTGCGTCCCGGTTAGAACCAAGGTCCCCGAGCCCAGTTTCTGGAAGGCCTTGGCTCCGCTGATCGCCACGGAGCCCGTGTCGCCGTACGTGAACGATCGGCCTTCGGTAACCTCAATCCCAAACCGCGCATTGGTGGCGAAGGCGGATGTGCCCAACAAGCTGCCGATGCTGGCCGCGTCCCACGTGTCGCTGCCACCGGCGCCGACCGCCAGCGTGGCCCCGGCCGAGACACTCACCTGGCCCGCGGTCGTGTAGTTCGGCAACGCTTCCGGCTTGGTCACAATCAGCGTCCCGAGGCTGACCGTGGTCGTGCCGTTGTAGGTGTTGGCACCGCTCAGCCGCCAGGTAACGTTATTGTCCAAGACCAGTCGCAAGGTTCCGGTTGAGCTCTCGCCGATGGCCCCACTGAGTTCGTTGGTCACCGACGTGTTGTTGCCGCGAAGCCAAAGCACGGCCCTGTCGTGAGCGGTGTTCAGCGTGACATCCCCCCGGAGGACGAACGCGCCCGTGCCATTGCTGGAGAGAATACCACCGGCTTCGGTGCCGGCCCTCGATGTCCCAATCTGGATCGGACGATTGGAATCGACCCCATTCAGATCGGTGCCCACGTAGACCAGGCCGCCCGTGTCGTTGTCGCCGCCCAGGCGGATGGTGGCGTTGCTGCCGGTTGGGTTCCCAAGGGAACTCGGTCCGGCACCGGTGTCTTTGAGGGTCGTAAAGTAGAGATAACCGTTGGTACCGGATCCGATGTACGTATTGCCGGTGTACGTATTCTCACCAGTCAACAGCCAGCCCGCCCCGCCGTTGACGATCAGGTTGAGCGTGCCGCCGGCACCATCCGAAAGCACGCCGCGGTATTCGTTGATAGCGGCCCTGGAGTTCAGCGACAGACTGGTGGTGAGCCCTGCCGCACCGCTGAGCGCCGACGTCCAGGTCATAGTGCGGGTCTTGTCACTGCCGTTCGAGAGGGTTGCCGAGGTTCCTGTGAGCAGCAATTGCCGATCGGTCGTGACCGCCGAAGTCCCGACGTAAGACAGGTTCCCTTTGGAAATCGTAATCGTGCCGGAGCCCAGCGAATCGTTCGTGCCCACGTTCTGCAGCGAACTCACCCTCACGACACCGTCATTGATGATCGTGCCGCCGGAGAAGCTCTTGATACCGTCAAGTCCGAGCGTACCGGATCCGGTCTTGGTCAGGATGTGGGCGCCCGAAACATCACCCGTCAGATTCAGGGTACTGTTCTTGCCGATGCTCCAGGTCTGGGCCACCCCCATGATCACCTTCGCGGAGATCGTCGCCGTGGGCCCCGTTTGTAGATCGAAAGAGCCCATACTGATCCCGGTCGGCCCGTTGAGCGTCAGCGATCGGGTCGCGTCCCCGGCGAGAGTGAAGACGGACTTCGCGTCCGTAGAGGTCAGACTCTCCGCGTCGCCGATATTCAGCCGGTTCAGCGTTATCGCCGCATCCAGGGTAACCGTCTGGTCCCCGAGGATGTTGATGTTCAGGTTCGCCACATCGTCCGGAACCCCGTCCGGGGACCAGTTGGCGCCCGTGGCCCACGAGTAGGTGCCGGACGCCGTAGGCACCCAAGTCAATGTCCCGGCAGGCAGTGAAGCGGTAGTAACCACGGTCAGGCTCATCGCCACAACCGCGCATTTGAAGAATCTCGATCGCCAGCTCATCAGAAAACCTCGTCACAGGAGCGTCTCAAAGCAGCATTCTGGCATTCAACGTCCGACCGCATCACTGGGTCCTGCATTGCAAATCCGGCCGCGAGGCCAGCGAGTTCCAGCCAACGCGGCTGGAATCTGCCTCGAATTGGGATCAATGACAGCACCAGTCCCCACGGCGCATCCAGGTGTGAACGGCGGCCGATTGGGAACGGTTTAACGTTGGGGTAGGCAGGCACACCCAGCAGGAGTGGTATTCTTCCACCTTTTCAAGACTGATCTTGAGTACAGCACTGGCCCAAGTCAAGACTCGACGTTCCAGACGAAACGTTTTCTGGGCACAACCATAAATCGGTGGGGTGTTCCCAAGTGGGGTTCCTTCGGCGGTGCCCGGGGCGAGGCGGGACACCCCAGGCCACAGTGCCGCAGGATCTTCTCGATCATCTCCCCTGACCATCGTTGCGCGACGGTGCGCGCGGTTCGATGAACGCGACGACCTTCAAGGGTATGGTTTTCGCGTGGTGGCGATCCAATAGGCACATGGCCGTTGGTTGGTCTGCAGGCGGCGCAACCTTACGGTTAGCTTCCACAAACCGATTGATCAATTCGGCCAGTTGTTCCGGCGCTTCAATGAGTAAGCTGTGGGACGCCCCTGCAATCCATTCCAGCCGGATATTGTCCCTGTCAGGAATGAGCATCTTCTCCCGGGACGGCCGTGCGCGTCTCCGATCCCCCCAGATTTCGAGAACCGGAACCTGGGTGGTCGCAAGAGTTTCCCACCCATTCCACTTTTTCCACATGGCACCATATTTATCGCGAAGCGCCGGTTCCCATCGACCAAGAAGTTTGCGGCGCACCTGCTCGATGTAATTGCGCTGTTCCGCTGTCAGCGTACTCGTCGTGTCGCCTCCGAACGCGCGGACACTGGCCTGCCAATGGGTCCACCCTTCTATCGAAATCGCTCCGAGGATCCTCTCCGGGCAGAGCCGAAGCATATCAATGGAAATCATGCCTCCGAGACTGTTACCGCCTACGAAGAAGTTCTCCAGTCCAAGTTTGTCCGCAAGACAGAGCACATCCTGACTGAACTGCGGTATTGAAGGATCGCCGGGAGGCGGCCAATTGTCATCCTGTCCCGCGAGAGCAACGCACACCAGGGTGAGATCCGGATTCAGCGCTTCGACAAGCCGGGTCCGGAAGTCGGCACTGCCCCACGTTCCGGGAATCAAAATCAGATTGGCGGAGGTGCCTTTGCGCACCTTTGCGGTTATACGGTTCCCGCTCTTCGCTACGTGCTCGACATGAATCCATTCATTTGGTTTACCGACGTGCTCGGTCTTATCTTCCGGACTCCGCCCATTGCCAACCTGACCATGAACTGCGGGGTTGGGCGGTGCGTCTGTCGCTAAGACACACGCACTCATCAACGCTACCGCAACTCCGATTGGCACCGCTTTTCTCATATCATCCTTCTCGTGTCCGCGGCGGCAGCATGGCGATCCTGCTGCTTCCCGGTCCGCAATCTGCCGGGAACCGCTTCTTTCCTCTTTCGTCCGAACTCAGGTATCGAAAGCGTCTTGTTATCCGCCAACAACTGATCCTGATAGGAAATTCAATTCTCGTCACAGGGATCAGCCTAACCGGGCGAATCTGGCCAAATCAAGGGCGATCGCCATCCGATCGGGTGGGAAATCCAGGTCGCATTCCGCCGCACGCGCGCACCGGCCAGGCACCGCGACGTGTGGCGGGAAAGACCAGAAGGTCGCCTGGAACGTGGCTTCGTCCACGAAGGTCAGCTCCCGGGCCTCCTGGGAGGCCGAGTCGCTCTCCCAGTCGCCGTTCGAGTCGTGGACGCGGTGGTCACCGGCCGGCGGCGGCCGCAGAGGGCGGCCGAGCAACGGGATCGCCGGACAAGTTGCCGTTGCGCGCTCGTCGAAAGGGTCCGGTTGGCCAAGGTGGAGTGCCTGCGGCGTGCTGGATCGCCCCGAACCAACGCAACTCAAGTAGGCCCGGCAGGATTCGAACCTGCGACCAAGGGATTATGAGTCCCCTGCTCTCACCGCTGAGCTACGGGCCC
>CALARR010000165.1 GCA_937889015.1 uncultured Planctomycetales bacterium
CCGGCGCAGTGGAAGGCCGAGTGGATCGGCTACGACAAGGCGCGGGTGTACTCGCCCGGCGAGGCGCCTTTGGATGACGCGAAGTGGATCTGGCACGCGGCCGATCCATCGAACGAAGCGCCGAAGGGGGCCCGGGTGTTCCTGGGCACCGCGAGCCTGCCGGCCGACGTCCAGATTCAGCAGGCGGAACTAATTGCCACGGCGGACGACAGCTTCCGTTTCGTCATCAACGGCAGCATGGCCCTGCAGAGCCGGGGCAACGAAGGCTGGAAGTTGGCCCGGAGCATGGATGTCACCGATCGCATCAAGCCGGGCGTGAACCAACTGCGCGTGGAAGTGCAGAATGCGACGCCTGGCCCGGCCGGACTGATTGCCAAATTGCGTGTGACCACGCGTGACGGAAAGACGATCACGTATGTGACGGATGCCGAGTGGCGCTCGACGAACAAGCCGGGGGCGAACTGGCACAATCGTGAGATTGACGCCAGCCAGTGGCCAGCGGCGAGGGTCGTGGGCGAATTTGGCGTGGCGCCTTGGGGGAAGGTCAAACTGGCCGAACTGTTCTTGCCGCCCGTGCCCTATCTGCGAAACAACTTCCGCATCGAAAAGCCGCTGCGTTGGGCCGTGTTGTATGTCACCGGCCTGGGGATTTTCGACGTCCACTGCAACGGGAAGCGGGTCAGCGACGACTACTTCAATCCTGGTTGGACCGATTACAGCAAACGGGTTTACTATCGGGCCTACGATGTCACGCCCTGGCTGCAACCGGGCCAGAACTGCCTGGGGGCGATCCTTGCCGACGGTTGGTACAGCGGCTACATCGGTTGGTTTCATGTGCGCGACCACTACGGCAACCAGCCTCGATTCCGCGCACAATTGCACCTGGAATATGCCGATGGCAGTACCGAGGTGGTCGCCACCGGTTCGCAGTGGAAGGCGGCGTCGGGACCGATTCGCGAGGCCGATTTCCTCATGGGCCAGACCTACGACGCCCGGCTGGCCATGCCCGGCTGGGACCGGCCCGGCTTTGACGACGGAAAGTGGCAGGCCGTGGACGTAGGCTGCCCGTCGTCGCCGCCGATTCAGGCACATCCCGGGCCGGCCGTGGTGGAGATGGGTGAGTACACGGCCAAATCGATCACAGAGCCTACACCCGGGGTCTACGTCGTGGACCTGGGACGGAACTTTGCCGGCGTGGCCCGGTTGCGGCTGCGTGGGCAGCCCGGCCAGAAGATCGTGCTTCGCTTTGCCGAACGGCTCAATCCCGACGGCACGATTTACACCACCAACCTGCGCGGGGCGAGGGCCACCGACACTTACATCTGCCGGGGCGGCGAGGAAGAGGTCTGGCAGCCGAGGTTTACATTTCATGGTTTCCAGTATGCCGAGATTACCGGACTGACTGAACCTCCGACGGAAAGCACGCTGGTCGGCGTAGCGCTGAGCAGTGACACGCCAGCGGCAGCGAGTTTTGACTGTTCGCAGCCCATGCTCCAACGCCTGCATCGCAACATCGTGCAGACCCAGCGTGCGAACTTCATCGACGTGCCTACCGACTGCCCGCAACGCGACGAACGATTGGGGTGGACCGGCGACGCGCAGGTCTACGTGCGCACGGCCACGCTCAACTGCGACGTGCAGGCATTCTTCAGCAAGTGGCTGGTGGACCTGGAAGACGGCCAACGGGCCGACGGGCAGTTTCCCTGCGTGGCTCCGGTCAAGGTGGCTCCGGATGACGGCGGGCCGGCCTGGGCCGACGCCGGAGTGATTTGTCCCTGGACGATCTACGAGGTTTACGGTGACCGGCGGATCCTGGAGAAGCACTATCCGGCCATGACGCGTTTCATTGCCTTCTGCCAGCAGCGGAGCACGCCGGAGTTGCTGCCGCCGGCCAAGTATCATTGCTTCGGCGACTGGCTGAGCATTCAGGCCGACACGCCCAAGGAGATCATCTATACGGCATATTTCGCCTATAGCACGTTGCTGACGGCCAAGGCGGCGGAGGTGCTGGGCAAGGCCGACGATGCGGCCAAGTATCGCGCGTTGTACGAGCGGATCAAGGCGGCCTTCAACACGGCCTATGTCAAGGCCGATGGCCGCATCCACGGAGACACTCAGACCTGCTACGTGCTGGCCCTGGCCGTAGACCTGGTCGACGGCGCCCACCGCGAGGCGGCCGCCAAGTACCTGGTCGAGAACATCGCGCAGCGCGACGGGCATCTGTCGACAGGGTTCATCGGCACCAAGGATCTGATGCTCGTGCTGTCGAAGATCGGACGCAACGACGTTGCGTACCGTCTGCTTTACAACGAGACGTTCCCCTCCTGGGGCTTTTCCATCAAGCATGGTGCGACCAGCATTTGGGAACGCTGGGACGGCTGGACGCCGGAGAAGGGCTTTCAAACCCCAGGCATGAATTCGTTCGCCCACTATTCGTTCGGCGCGGTCTACCAATGGATGGTGGAGAACATGGGGGGAATCCGCTCGGCAGCGCCGGGCTACAAGCAGATTGTGATCCGCCCGGAGTTGGACCCCAAGCTGAATTGGGTCAAGGTCGCCTATCGCAGCATCCGGGGGACGATTGAGAGCGATTGGGAGGTCAGCGACAATCGCCTGAATCTGAAAGCAACCGTGCCGGTCAATACCACGGCCACGCTCTTTGTGCCAGCACGCGACGCGGCTGGCGTGAGGGAAGGTGGCCGGCCCCTAGCCGAAGCCGCCGGAGTGAAGTTCCTGCGCATGGAAGGCGGCCGGGCCGTGGTGGAAGTCGGCGGTGGCCAATACCATTTCGAGAGCACTTTGCCCTAGGGCTTGTTGCGCAGAGGGGCAGCGTGCGACGAGCCATTGCTTTCGGAGGCCAACTCGCGAAGAGTCGCGAAACGTTGACTGGACGTGATTCAGCGGTGGCTCGGACGGCCATGCACTCACCTGGCCGCGCTCGTTCTTACCCCGCCAGGGAACGGGCGCGGCCGCCTTTTCCAAAGCGGAAAGCCGAGGGCAGAGAGCCGAGCGGCGTTTGCTCTGTCAGCACATCGGTCCCGCGAGGCCGGTCGACAGGGCTGGGGGGGCGGAGCAGGCGATTACTGGCGATCGCTCTTCTTGATCGTGAACTCCACGCTGCTCTGGCCGATCTTGCGACTCTTGAGGTCTTCGATCGTCAGTTGCAGTGTGTGCTTGCCGGGGTAGATCTGCTCGGGCAACCGCAATACGTAGCCGGTGAAGTAGTCGCGCCGCGGGTTGAGGCACAATTCCTCGGTCATCGTGAACTCTTCGTCGGCCACGCGCTGGCCGCGGCTATCGAAGATCTGGTAGCTGCTCCGCAGGCTGGTGTGGTAGCCCTGGGCCGTGGACTCGCTGGAGAAGTTTTCCACCTCGGCATACAGCAAGACGCGCTGGCCGGGCGTGAAGTCGTACTTGTCGAAGCGTTTGATACAGCCGTAGCTCTGGACTTCGCTGCAAAAGGCCACGTTGCGTACCATCAAGGCACACGCCTCGCTGAGCCGGGCCAGGGCCTCGCTGAGATGCTGTCGGGCTTCGCTGGTGCGTTGGGTAGCGTCTCCGATGCGCGACGTGTCGAGCCACGCCGACAATCCATAGACCTCCGCCGTCCAGAAGGCCTGCGTGGCGGGTGAGGCGTAAGGGATGGGTTTCAAGGCCTCGTCGCGCCGGCCCGCCAGCATGTACAGCAGTCGGAGCTGCGCCTGGCGCACCTCGTCCTCGGCCGTCTTGCCGCCACGCTTGACTTCAGCCTCCTTGGCGCGGATGGTCGCATCGAGGTGCTTGCGCCAGTCTTGGACCTGCTCTTCGTACTTGACCGGAACGATCGGGCTGGCATCCGCCGGCTTGGGATCGGCGGGTTTTGCCGCGGCGGGTTTGTCCTCGGCAGTCGGAGAAGGGGCGGTCGCGGGGTCCGCTTGTTTGGCGACTTGCGCCGGATCGGTGCGCGGGTAACTGCCTGTGGGAGCTGATTGGGGCGGCAAGGGGACGCCGCTGGGATCGGGCAGGCGTTCGACTTTGGCGACGCTGGTATCGGCAGCGCGTGGTTCCACAACAGGATCGCGGTCCTGGTCGCGCGGAACCGCCAGACGCGACGGAGGGCGATCGGCTGAGGCCGTGGCGTTGGGCAGCGTCCCAGACGCGGCACTGGCCGCGATGGCCGGCGAAAGGCCGGGCGATCCTTCGGCCGGCTGGCGTTTTTGCTGAGCCTGTCGCGCGTAGGCTGCGCTGGCACGGAACTGCTGCATGACCAGCGGCCAGAGCGATGGGTCGGTCTTGCGCAGGTCCTCCAGCAACTTCTCTTGCGTGGCTGGGTCCAGGGTGCCCGCCTGTTGAATCTCATCCATCAGTTGCTGCAGGGTCTGCGGCGGCACAGGCGTCACGGCGGTTTGGGCCGGAGTGCTGGGGACGGCGGGCGATGGGGCAGGGGGCTGAGCGCTGGCGACGGGGCTGGTTGTGGAATGACCACCAGACCAAGGCGAGGCGTTGCAGCCAGCCAGGGCCAGACACAGCATGAGGCAGGTCGGGATGGACAATCGGATCATGGTCAGCGCGGAAAGCCCGGAAGCCCACAGAAGAGGGGGCGAATCTTAACCAAACCACCGGCGAGATGCAAGGCCAGCCCTTTCGAGCCAGAAAGTCTCGGTTGACAGCGACGGCGGAGCCTGGTGGAGCGTTGCAGACGCTCTCCCGATCACGTTTGGGTGAGTGCCGTAATGCATTACGCGAAAAGTGGTTACGGAAAATGACTGGTGCCGCTGTCAGCTTGGGGCAGCGGCAGGGCGGAGTTGGGCCTCGGCTGCGGCCAGGCGCACGATCAGGCGTTCCAGGATGAGACGCGCAGGCAGTTGGCTGTCGCCTTTGAGGTCCATGTCGGCCTGCAACAGCCAGCGATACAACTGGGCCCCACGTTGGCGCCCGAGGCGGCGCAACTCTTGCTCGGTCTTCTGCAACACAAAGGAACGCACGCCGGCTTGTTCCAAGAGGTCGCGCAGCACGGGCCGGCGGCCCTGCTTCTCGGTGGCCACCACCAGTCGCGTGGCTGCGGCAAAACGGCGGAGGTTGGCCGAGATCTGGCCGAGAATACCGATCGGCGTTTCGCCGGCCGCCAGAAGCCGGTCCAATTGTCCCAGGGCACCGGGCACGTTGCCGGCCAGGGCGGCATCGAGCATGGCCCAGGTGGTCTTGGCACGCCAGGCGCCGGCCATTTGCTGAACCATGTCCACGGTGACCTTGCCACCGGCGCCGGCCACCAGGGCCAGCTTGGCCAGTTCCTGGTCCAGGAGTCCCAACTCCGGGCCGATCAGATCCACGAGCAGTTCGGCCGCAGAGCCAGGCACGGTAATGGCGTGTGTCTGCTTGCCCCACTCCGCGAGCCAGCGCGTGAGCCGGGCCGTGGGGGGGGCCGAGCAGTCGACCAGCAGTCCCGAGGCGGTCACGGCCTTGTGCAATCGTGTGTTGCTGGGAAACGAGTCCAGCATGAGGACCAGCACGCCGGTGGAGACCGGTCGGCTGACGTAGTCTTCGAGCGGTTCGCGGAAGCGAGTCACGAATTCGTCGGCCGAATCGACCACCACCATCCGGCGCCCGGCGCCAAACATGGCACGCGTGGCCAAATCCTTGTGTACGTCACGCAATTCGGCCGAGGAACCGTCGAATTCGCTGAGCGAGAAGTCCGCCTCGTCGTCGGCCAGCACCGCCTTGCGCAGGCGAGCCAGGACCTGGCGCTTCAAGAACGGCTCGTCGCCAAAAGCGGCGCAGACCGCCGGCACATCATGCGGGGGCTCCGCGGCCAGGAAATCCAGGGCATGCTGAGGCTTAGGCATGGCCTCAGTATACCGGAGGGATTGGGGATTAGGGATTAGAAATCTGTGCCAGGGGGGTATTGGCCTTCTGAAAGGGAATGCAGCACGCGCGCGACGTTTGTACCGAGAACTCGGGCTCGCGTTGGTCGTCCTGGTTGCGTTGCTTTCCTGAGGGGCAATAGGCGCATCCCCTCTTAGGTCGTGGGCCGGTCTGCGGCTCGAGGATGGCCAGCTTTCAGGACTCCGCTCGGCAACACGGTCCAGGGAGTTCCACGAAAGTGCGTTCCCATGGGAAGTTGGGAATGCGGTGACGGAGAGTTGTTTGCCCCCTCGGACCTGTTACGGCTTGGCCGGCAGGGGGCGAATGTCGCGGATCTGCACAGCGGGCACGAAACGCTGCAGCATGACCGGCTCGGGCATATCGAACTGGCCCCGGTTGCTCGAAGCGTCGGCAACCTCCAGGCGCAGATAGACGCGATCGGTGAGGCGATTGTCGATCGACCAGTAGTGCCGACCGTTGGCTGGAAGGCCTTTGGCGATGAGGTTCCAAGGCCCTTGTTTGGATTCGGCCCAGTAGAGGTCCACCGGCCGTTCGGCCAATTGGCCGTCGCTGGCTTCCCACTCGATGGACAACTGGGCAGCCGCTTCGCCCAGGCCCTGGCGTGCCTCGACAATCCGTCCTTGCGGTTTGGTCCAATCCGCGCCGACCCAGATTTGGGGCGGATCGCCGGGGCGCGGGGCCTCGCCGCCGAGGCCGGCCGTGCTCTGCACCGCGACGCGGAAACCGTACAATCCTTCCTGGCTCAACGTGACGGAGATGGGGCTCTTCTTATCTTCGTCCACGCCAAAGCTCTTCCAGGTTTGGCCGCCATCGGAAGTGCCCCAGAGCTCCACTCGTCCGATTCCCCAAGGACCGACGGCCGACACGTCGTATTCCACCTCGAAGGCCCGAACATTGAGCATGTGCGGCTGGACCCCGGCGGGGTACGGGGTGGGGCGTTCGGGACGGAGGTCAGCGGGGGGCAGGTACTGGTTGCGGATGGCCGGATTGAAGCCGGCGGCCATCGGGCTGCCGCTGGGACGCGAGGGGATCGTTCCCGCAGTCGGGGCCGGACCGGCTGGACCGGGCGTTACGCTGGTCGCCGGCGGTACGGGGCGGTACGACTCCTGCGTCACTGGCGCGGTGGAATCGCCGAATGGTCGGCTCTCGCTTCTGGCGGAGGTCGAGGGCGTGTGGACGCCGGTCTGGAATGTATTGGAGACGGGCGGTCGCAAGGCGTTGTCGGTGGGTTTGATGTCTGCCGGCCAGTGCTCTGCCTGCCGTTGATCGGCTGGACGCTGGGCCGGCGTGGCTGGACGCCAGGGGCCTGTTTCTGCGGCGGGAGGTGGGGAAGTGACTGAGGCTGTTGGCCGCTTGTCGGCCTCGGGCTTGGCTCGCGCCACGGCGGCGTCGGTGTCGGAGAGGCTGTCAAGGTTCACCTGGGCGTGGTAGACCGACGGGTTGCCGGCCGCATCGGCAACCTCGACCCGGATTTGCACCATGCCCGACGTGGTGTTGGGCCACCACGAGACCTCGCCGGTCTGGCCTTCTTCGCGTACGGCGTAGTTCTGCTGATTCACGGCCACCGCCTGCCAGGGCTGGTCCGTGGCCAGGCGATACTGAATGCTCACATTCTCGGGGCGGATCTTGGCGTCGCGCACGTCCCATTGGGTGATGACCTGGCCCGCCGGGCCGCGCCGGGCACGAACCTCCAGACGCGGTGGGGCCGTGTCTACCAGCACGCGCAGCTCCGGACGGTTGACTTCCGGCCGGATCGTACCGTGGCGATCCATGGTGCGCACGCAGAACCAGAACTCGCCGTCACCCATGGCGCGAAACAGGAAGTAGCCCTGGTTGGGACCGACCTTGCTGTACAGTCGCCAGGTCTGGCCGCGATCGGTGGAGGTGTACAACTGGACTTCCGACGGGTCCTTGCCCTGCTCCTGACCACCGTCGATGCGGAAGGGGATCGTGAACACGGTCTGCCGCGTGACGATCGGCTCGGGGATCAACTCGAGCGACGCCTGTCCAGCGGCGTCGGCCCAAGCAGCCGAGATGATCAGAGGCACGAGCAGTACAAGCGACATGCGACCCCCTTCGCTGCGCAACCGGGAACCGGTCCCGGTGTCTACTGGCATTCAGAAGAGCAATGCAACGTACTCGTGGCGTCGGCCACGCGAAACCAGGCTCCCCTGGGTCGCCCGGATTGCATCGCTGATCTGAGGGGCAATAGGCAATGGACCATCTTTCACTATCGGCGGCGTCTGCCGTGGAGCTTGAAGCAAGCGTAGCGATCGTTGGGGGAGCGTAGACTGCGTAGACTGCAGTGTCTGGGTGGCGAAATTCTGTCGCACGAAGCGGGACCAGGCTGTTTGCGGCGTGACAAGTTGGCGGGGGGCTATCAGCTTTCGGCGATCAGGTATCAGCCATCAGCTATCAGCAGTCAGCGATCAGCAGTCAGCGATCAGTGGCCAGCTATCGGAGGTGAGGGGCTGGGGGGGATTGGAGGAGCCGGGGCCGACGCAACGCGTTTGGAGTCGGCTGGCCCCCTGCTTGCCAAGCGTGACTTCGCTGGCAGTCTGGGAAGCGCGCGCGATGTGCGTCTGTGGCAAGCAACGCAACAAGCAACGCGTCACATCGTGCTCCTACGCGTTTGCTTTGCGGAGCGATTGCGTAACGTAATTTACGGAAAGACGTTACGGCTATACGTGGCGTCGCGCGCGGCGTAGTCCCTGTGGATGGGTTGTTGCATCCGTGTAGGGGGTGGTGGCTGGAAGTCGGAAGTCGGAAGTGGGAAGTGGGAAGTGGGAAGTGGGAAGTCGGAAGTCGGAAGTCGGAAGTGGGAAGTCGGAAGTGGGAAGTGGGAAGTGGGAAGTCGGAAGTGGGAAGTCGGAAGTGGGAAGTCGGAAGTGGGAAGTCGGAAGT
>CALARR010000166.1 GCA_937889015.1 uncultured Planctomycetales bacterium
TTTCCCGGGCAACGGCCGGGACAGCCACGACATTCCTTTTCTGACACCCAATAAATGCCGCGGGATCATAGGCTGCAGCGCGATCAACACGCTCCTCGCCGACGATGGAGTGCTCTTCGCGTGTCGGACCACGTTGCGGCTACGGATCGAGTGCAACTGCAGGCAGGTTCGGCAGTAGGCAGGTATGGGCCGCAATCCGCACGCGGCACCCAAGAGTCCAGCCGCGGCGCCGCATAGTCTGGTTATGGCATCAACCAAGGCCCCCCCGCCATAGTCACGGCGTCCGCTTTTTGGACTTTTCGACTACAGCCAGCGCAGCCCAGCCACCCACCCTGCACTTGTTCAGCCGGCGGGAAGCAATCAGTGACCAGCCCAGCATTCACGGCGGCGAGCCAGCACATTTGCCGGAAAAGCTGTGGCCAAACACGGCCCCGCTAAGCAACGCGCTGCTCCGGGCGGAGCGCAGGGCGAGTGTCAGGCCCCCTTTTTCCGCGGCACAAGGTGTTTCTGCGCCCGGCAGCCAGGGGCAACAGTGAAGTGGCACGCCGATTGCAATTCCTCACCACCAACCGGCCTGCCCAAGGCCGAAACGCACCTCCCGAGGGGAAGCATCCATGGACCCAAGCTGGAATCTGCTCTTCCGTTTCTACTGGCGCCGCGCCAAACGCGGCGTCCTGAACCGGGCCGCGGCCCTGCTGACCGCCATCCGACACGCCTAGAACGCCTCTCAGGCACCTGTCGCGGTCTTCTCGCTTTCGGCACCGGAGACCCCGCCGCCCCGACCGCTGACCGCCTCGGCCCGGTTCATTCCTTGGGCAGATTGTCGATCCGCCGACCGGCCTGATACAAGCCCCAGCCCAGGACGGCCACCATCAGGCAGACCATCGCACCCAGGAAGATGCGATTGTTGAGCAGGCTGCGGAGCGACAAGATCCCCGGCGTCTGTCCAGCCTGTGCGACCGGTTCGCCCAGCCCCGCGACCACCGGCTCGTTTCTCGCGCCCAGGGCCGCCGCGATCGCCGCCGTGTCGTAGCGCGGCGACTCGATCTCTTCCGCGTCATAGGCCAACCGGTACTTCTTGTTCGGCCCCGCCAGGAACACGGCGCGATACACTCGCCCCCGCCCCTGCACGCCGGTGATCTCCAGCGGCGGGCTGTCTTCGTTGCGGATCAGCAGCCGATATTCCGCCTGCCGCTGCTCGGAGAAACTGACCGACAGCCCTTCCCGCTTCAGCCCCCGGAAGTCCAGCAGCGACACGATGCCCCTGCCCACCGTGTCCCACTCCGTTCGCACGCCGCGCGCCACCGGCACCTGCACCGTCGCGGCCCGATTGAAATTACGGCTGCCGGTGACCAGCGCCAGACCCACCAACGGCTCGCGCTGCGTGCGCACATGAACGATGGTCGCCTTCTCCTTCGGATCCTCTTCGCAGCGATATTCGACGGCCGGATGGTCGACCAACTTGTCGTTCCGCGCTTCGCTGCGAACGATCTCCCGCCACATCTCAATCCGCTCCATGCGGAAGGGGCGGCGCAGGATCGCCGTGCGCTCGATCCGCTCCTGTTCCGTGCCGCCTTGCAGCGTGCGAGTCAATTCCGTCAGCGGCGACGATTGCTCATCGGTCACGGCGGCCACCGACACCCGAAACTGGCGGAAACGGTTCTCCGGCAAACGCACCTCGCGATTACGCACGTCCATGTACCGCGTGTAGTCCACGATCAGGGCGTCGCTCGTCAGCGTCGTCCACTCCTGGCCGTCGTTGCTCCCGGCGACGCCCACGCGCCGCTGGTAATTGACCAGTCGCGTGTGGAACTCCAGCCCCGTGGCCGGCGGCACGTCGTCCTCCAGCCGGACCACGACCTCGATCCCGCCGTCGTCGGTCTCCTTCAAGGACAGGACTTTGCTGGGGCACGTCTCGCGCCGGGCGCGCGTGATGTTCTCGGTCACCTTCTCCAGCAAGTAGGGCACTTCGACGCCCTGCTCATCGAAGATCCGCAAATCCGGCAGCCCGTCGCGCGTGGCCGCATAGACCTTGCTGTCCAGCGTCACGGCCAGCAGGTCTTCGCCCCCATCCGCGCTCCGCAGGATCTCGCGCGATGCGCGAAACTGCTCCGGATTGGCCCCTTCGGCCCAGCCTGGGGCGCCGATCAGCAACAACGCCCACAACACCCGCGATCGTTTCATGGCGTCTGGCTCTCCTCGTCGCCCGAGCGGCGGGCAAACGTCTGCCGGTACTTCAGATACAGGAACGATCCGCACAGCACGAGCACGCCCAGGAGGATGAAGGCCACGATGCGGTAGAACTGATCCAAGGCGGCCATATCCACAAAGAACACCTTCCACGCCACCACGGCAAACAAGGCCAGGCCCACGTAGCGCAGCGCACTCACGTCCCGCCGGATGCCGCTGAGGATCAGCCCCAGGGCGAACAGGCTCCACACGATCGACACGCCGCCCGACTGCAGCTCCGGCAGGAATGCGGCCAGAACCGTGTTCGTCTCCAGCGTGGCGAAGACGAACAGCAGCAGCACGGCCAGGCTGCCCAGCAGGTTGCGAACCGCGCGCACGTCGCGGCGACCGGCCAGCGCGAAATAGGCCCCAGCCAGAAAGGCAATCATGAACCCGAAATCCAGCAGCCGCATCAGGCCGTGGACAGCCACGTACTCGCCGTGGTACAGCAGGCCCGGCCCCACTCCCCAGCTTGCCAGGTCGAAGCAGAACAACTTGACCAGCGCGCCGCCCACCAGGAGCACCAGCAAGGTCAACAGCGCCGGATGTCGCCAGCGGCGATACTGCAACAACGCGACCAGGGCCATCCCCATCCACAACAGGGTCAGCACCGGCATCCGCAGCGGCGAGTGCAGGTACAGCAAGGTGCGGTTCAACTCCAGGTGCAGGAACACGAACAACACGCCCAGGGCCGCCGCGACCGTCGCGATCATGGCCCACGGCGTCTCGACCCACTGCGGAATGTCATTGTCCGAAGCCATCGCCAGTCGGGCCGCCTCGCCCGGCCGCTGCAACAGCCGGTAGGCCGCCGCCAGCGAGCCAATCGGCACGCCGAACATCACCAGCCGCTCGGCCAATCGGGCGAAATACTCGCCCAGCAACACGTTGGCCGCCGCCGACACGTGCAGGTACTGGTTGGGCAGGTCCCAGCAGACCAATCGGCCCAGCACCAGCACATACAACAAGTAGGCTACCTGACGCAGGAACTGGCTCTGCAGCTTGCCGGCGACCCACAGCATGATCAATGCCTGGATGGCCCAACTGGCCGTAATCCACTGGCTGGACAGAATCAGTGGAATCGTGATCGTCAGAAAAAAGGCCGCCAGGGCCGTGAAACTCAGCAGCAGTTCGCGATCCACCAGGCGCCGCACCAGGCAATAGTACACGTGCAGCATGTAGAACAGGGCCAGGGCCAGCGTCACCGCGGCCATCCACGGCTTGCCGTACACGGGCACGACAAAATGATAACTGGTGGCGAAGAACGCGGCCGCATTGAGCCACAGCCCGATCAACTCCAACAGCGTGGACTTCACGCCGTTGGCCAGGTTGTAGATGAACACGGCCGTGGAGAACAGCACGAAGAAGGCCGCCAGGAACGGCGTCACCTCCCAAAAATGCTCCACTTGATAGTGCTGGCCCGTGGCCGCGAAGAACAGGACGTAGGTACATACAAACGCCAGCCACAACAACAGTCGCCAGTTCTTGTACAGGCATACGCCCAGCACGCCCACGCCCAACAGCAACATGTAGCTGAACAGGCCTATGAAGTCCGCCCGGCCGGTAGAGAGCATCACGGGCGTGCCGTAGCCGCCCAGGATGCCCAACACGGCGATCAGCGGACTGTTGAACCGCACGGCCATCACGCCCGTCGCACACGTGATCAGGATCATCAGGCCGAAGGCCGGGTAGATCGTGATCAGGTGGTGGATGTTGACCGCCGAAAAGACGCCGAAGTACAGCGTGGCAATGCCCGCCCCGATCAGCCCTTGACCCAGCGCATGATACGGACGTCCCAGCAAACGCATGCCGCCGGCGACCAGCCCCGATCCGGCCAGCAAGGCCAGCGAAACCCGCCCTATTGGACCGATGAGCCCCTTTTCGATGGAATACTGCAGGAAGAACCCCATCCCCATCACCAGGATCAGCACGCCCACGCGCAGCAGCCACGTGCTGGCCACGGCGAATTCCATCGAGACCTCGGCCGAGCGATGCTCCTCGCCCACGATGATCCAATTCCAGATCTTGCGCAGCGCCTCGACCGCCGCCACCTCGAACCGGCTCGGCTCGCGCGGCATCGGCGGTTCCATAGGCGCCATGCCGGCCTCGGCCGTCGGCGGCGCAGCGGCCAGTTCAACGGGCGCGGACTCCAGAGGCACCACTTCGACCGGCACCGGCTCGACCGTCGCAAACGCGGGCGCCTCGGCCGCGGCGACCGCTGGCGGCGTCACCGGAGCCGCCAGCTCCGGAGTTGGCGTCTCAGCCTCGGCCTTGGCTGGCGGCGCCCCCTCGGCAAGCGCCCCACGAAGCTTGCGCAACAGGCGCTGTTGCTGGCTCAACTCCTCACGCACGTCGTGCAACAGTTGCGACAAGTCGGCGACTCGTTGCGCCCCTTCGTCCTGCCTCCAGAGGATCTTGGCCGAAAGCACCAACAGCGCCACGGGCACGATGACGATGGCCGCAAACAAGCCCAGAATCAGCAGGACGATCAGAGGCTCTTCCATCACCGAGCTCCTCGCGGTTGAGGTGCAGAGAGAAGTACGCCCGAACGCTTTCTTGCCGCAACCGCTTGCGTGATTAGCAGTTACGCCTCGCATTCCAGATCGCTGTGCGACCCGGCGCGCTGCGGCAACCCGACAATCAACCTTGGCGATAAACTCAGCCCCATATAACGCGCCAGGGTGCCGCAAACATCCGCGTCTGCTTCAGATTCGGGAAACTCTGACCGCGTGACCAGACCGCA
Source organism: uncultured Planctomycetales bacterium (assembly GCA_937889015.1). Lineage (GTDB taxonomy): Bacteria > Planctomycetota > Planctomycetia > Pirellulales > Thermoguttaceae > CALARR01. Next base: position 4,970 of record CALARR010000166.1, read on the forward strand.
CGAGGTCACTTCCCGTCCAGCGACCAGTAACGCTCGTCCTGCGGCTTGACGATCAGGGCCAGCACGATCCCCATCAACAATGCGTTGGAGCTATCGTAGACGGCCATCAGCCAGTGGTAACCCCACGGGTGGTTGAGCCAGATCGGCTGGCCGAGATTCGTCAGAGTGGTGGCGAACAGGCCCGCCAGAAACACAAACCCCGCACGCGCTGCAAACGACTTCAGCCGCAACTCGGCTGCCGCCAGCAGGCAGCCGGCCAGCGCCGCGGCCACGAAGAACTGCAACAACCCCCGGGCCAAGGTGGTCACCGTCTGCGGAACCGTTCCCTCGCGCACGAAAAACAGGTGCAGCAACGGCCCCTTGCGGCGATAGGACTCGGCCGAACTCTGGGCCGCCGCTCCGTTTCCCGCCGTGCTGGAATCCGCCGCCGGCCAGATGTAGACCCCCGATTCCGGCACGTTGCGGCTGATCGCGCGCGCCACATCCTCACCCCCGGGCAGAGGCTGCAGAAACTCCTCCGGCACCGTGAGCACGTTCCAGAACAGCAGGCCCCAGACCATGAGGGCGATTGCCGCCACCAGGGCACCGATACCGATGCGAAGCGCCATGGATTGATTCCTTGCGGTACCGTATCCGAAAGCCGAATGGCTTCCTCAAGCAATCGTTATTCTACTTAGGGGTGGCCAAGCGTGACAGTCGGCAATCGAATGAACACGCCGTCTGCCCACACCGAAACACGCACAAACCCCACCCACAGAGGGGCGATCGGCCTCTCCCAATCCATACGCTTCGAGCCGATGCGCGCCTGGCCACCTGCCTTCAGGCCGGTGGTTGCCGAGTCCTTGGATCGGACCCCTCATTCCTGCCGTTTGGCCGGCGAGTCCTCGGCCCACAGCTCAATTCCGCACAGCACCGGCTCGCGATCCGTCAGCGGCTGCAACTCGACGCACAGCATGTCGGCAATCGGCACGGCCGAGAAACGCTTGACGATCGATCGCAAGGGACCGCGCGCCTCGGCCACCGGATCCAGGCGTTCCACGACCGTGCGATCCTGCAGGCGCACGCGGAAGACACGTTGGCTCGGCTCGACCGCGCGGTCGGGCTCGACAAAGTGCAGATGCACGGTGTAGTTCCGAGACATCGACTTGTCTTCGGCCGCCGTGCGCTGGCCGCTCTCGTCCCCCTTGTCCAGTTCCAGCACCAGGCTGGCGGGACCGAACTTCTTGTTCTCGAAGGCCCGCGCCACGCGTTTGCCCGTTCCCTCCACGATCAAAGCCACGGCGTTGCCCTCTTTCCAGCCGGGCCGAGCGACGATTTCGCGCAACACGGGCGTCAAGTCGGGGGTCTGCTGATCGGGCCCCGCCGTCGCGCCCGCCTTCCAGGGCTTAGGCTCCCAGGAAACCACAGCCTTCGTGCGCTCGCGCGAAGAGATGTCCTGCGGTTTGGCGGCAAAGGTCGGCGCGTTGTCGGCGGCCTGACCGTGAATCGAGAGCTTGGTGGGAAACGCGGCGCCTTCATCCACCTGGAACTGCACGCAGGCTCGGCGAATGCGATCGCCTGGGCCGATCGGCACCTTCTGGAACCGCAGTCCCACGGTCTGCTGCGATTTCTCTTCCGTCAACTCCAGATCGCTGCTGGCCAACCCCACCTTTCCGGCGGCGCTTTCCTCGGCGTCGTCCGAGCCCTGGGCGATGGGAATCATGTGCGGCGATTCCTGCGGCGCAGACGCCTTCTTCTTCGCCGCCAGCCGCACCGACACCTTACGCACGCCATCCGCGCCCGAGGCGGCCACCCACGCCAGCCCCTCGCCCGAAACCCGCGCGCTGTGATGCCGGAACCAGCTCACTTGCCCCTCGACTTCGATCTGGATCTTCGGCGAGCTGCCGCCCACGCTGGGATGCTCAATCCACAGCACGCCATCCTCGGATCGTCGGTCGCCGGGGGCGCCCAGGTTCACCCCCAGGCGTCGAATCGCCGCCGAACCCTCTTCCGCCAGGGAAAACGAATTGTAGGTCCAAAGCTCGACTTCCGGCATGTGCACCAAGGCCAACGAGGTCTGGTTCTGATAGGCGCACAGACAGGTTCGCGTGTAGTCGGGCGCATTGAGCACGCCGTCGGCCACAATCAGGTTCGAGGTGCAGCCCGACTTGAATCCGCCAAAGTTGCCCGTGCCGCTGTGGCTTTCCAGGTCATAGAACCCGGCCGCCCCGGATCGGAACGTCAGCAGGTGCTCGCTGGCAATGCACGTGTTGCAGCCGTAATTACGCGTGAAGTTCCAGGCCACCGGCTCATCGGTGAGCGGATGCGGAATGGTAGCCGGGGCCCCGTCCTTCAGCCGATACGCGCCTTGCGAGGTCTTGTAACTGGTCACGTTGGTGATGAGCACGTCGTTGTGCAGGATGCACGGTCCGGAATAGGCCAACTCGGGCTTCTCCCACAGCACCCGGCCGTCACGACCGCGGAGGGCCGTCATGCCCTTGCCGACCTCGTCCGGGCTGCGGTCCGAAGCCAGCGAGCCGGCCTCCAGTAGCAGGTCGAAACGCTGCGCGTAGCCCAGCCACGTCCCGAAAACCCTCTCCGTGCGCTGCCAGACGACCCGACCGCTGCGCGGATCGACGGCCAGCAAGCGCGGCGGCGGCGGTTCTTGACCGCGGCGGCTGAGGTGGTCTTCAATCCGCTTGGGAAGCCGGTCCAGGCAGTAGATCCGCCCGCCCCCCGCCACAATCCCGTTGTGAATGAAGCTCTGGGCCGCGTCCAGCTTCCACAATCGCCGGCCCGTGTGCCGATCGAAGGCCATCAAGCCCAGGCTGGCCGTGTAGTCCGGCCCCCAGGCGATGCCCCGCTTCGGCAAGGGCATGTATTGATAGCCCAAGCGCTCGGAGTAGTTGGCAAAACCGACTCCCGCCAGGAGCAGGTTCTCGTACACGCCAATGAACCCCCATGCCGGCTGCTGCGCGCCGATCTTCGGCAGTTGGAACTCGCGCACGGTTCGCCCCGTGACTGCATCCAACAATAGGCAGCGGCTGCCCACGGCCAGATACACGCCTTCAGGCGTGGCCACGTAGTTGGTGCCGCGCGCATTGGCCCCCGGCGTGTGTACCTGGTTGTAGATCACGCTCAGCGGTTCGTTGACGTAGGTGTCGTCGTAATAGACGTTGTGCGTGCCCAGGTCCTCGAATTCCCGCTTCCAGAGCACCCGGCCCGTGTACACGTCGCGCGCGCTGAGACAGTTCATGCCTTCGATGAACAACCGGCCGCCGATCACCTGGGGAGCGGGGCCGTGACCGTGACGCGGCAACACGTCGTCATGCGAATTGCCGCCAAACCAGAGCAGTCCCAACGGCAGCCGTACCCGTCGATCGTTCGACTTCACCGTGTTGGCGATGTCGCCGTAGGCATGGGTCCAAGAGCCCGCCCCGGGCAGCGGCCCTTCGCGAGTGAGGATCGTAGCCCCCTCGCCCCGGCTCACCTTGGCCTTGGCCAGCTTGGCTGCCGCCACGCGTCTTTCGGCCGCAGGGCCCCATCCGGTCTGGTCCGGAATCCACAGCTTTCCGCCGTACGGCCGCAACGACTCGTACAGCGTAGCCAGCGATGCGTCGTCCGCAAGCGGCTCGGCCAGCGACGCTCCCACGACCATCAAGCTGGCCGTGTAGCGCGGCGGCAGGAACGCCAGCGGATCGCCCTGTTGGATCGCGACCCGGCGACCGTACAGCCCGGCCGCATCGAAATGCGTGCGTAACCGTTGTACGCGCTGCCCGTCCGCGTCCACCACCGTGACGTGCAGGTCGCTCAGCCGCACCACTTCCTCCAACAAGCGCTCGTCGTCGGCCTGCAGCCACAGCGCATATCCCTCCCGGGCCTCGGTCTGCCGCAACAGGCGCTCGGCCTGTGTGGTGATCGCATCGCTGCTCGCCGGCGGCGGGAACTCCTCTCTCCGGATCTGCGCAGGGACCTGCTGCGCGCCAAAGGCCAGGATCCAGCCCTCCTGGGTCACGGCGTACAGCATCTCGCCGGCGGCCAGCAAACGCCGGATGCGCCCCTGGACGGCCAGCGACCAGGCAATGCTCGCCGGCCGCTCCCCGTCGGGCAGGTCGATGGCCGTGATGCCGCCTTCGCCCGCCGCATACAACCGCTTGCCAGCCTTGATCAAGTCCCCGCGCCCGTCGGCCTCGATCTGCCACAAGACCTGCTTGTCCGCTCCAAACGCCTGCACAACGGGCGCAGCCGGCTGCCCGTCCTTTTCGCCGGGCGTGTTGGCCGCATAGGCCATGCCGTCGGCCAGCACCGGCTCGTTGATGCTGAACTTGCCCTCCTTGCCGTCGGACAGGGCCAACGCCATCGTGCCGCGCAGTCGCGTGTGTACGAACATCCGCGTCTCGTCGGCCGCAACGAACGAGCCCCCCTGTCCCTTGGCCCCGAAGTTGAAATAGCGCAGCCGGCCCGTGCTGCGATCCAAGGCCGCTGGCAGTGATCGTCCCCCGGGCACCAGCAGCAGCTCCTCCGTGGCCGCCAGTTGCCCCTGCGGCGCCACGCCGGCAAAGGCCGGGGCCCCGTGCGGCTGCTTGATATAGTCCGCGCTGGTCGAGTCGTTGATCCACCGCACAGATCCATCCTGGGCGTCCAAGGCATACAAGAACGTGCCCATGAACGGCCAGATGCTGGCTGCAAAGTAGATCACGCCGTCGCGTTGCACCGGGCCGCCGCGCGCCGGCCAGGCCGAGATCACGCGCCGGTTGCCCAGCACCTTCTGCGCCGAGGGGCCGCCCCGGAACCGCCACAGCAGCCGCCCCTCCGCGGCACTGACGCAGTACAGGTGGCCGTCGTCGCTGGTGAAGTACACCTTGCCCTCAAACACCACCGGCGAAAACCGCACCGGCCCGTCCGCGTAGAAACTCCACTGCTCCTCGCCCGAACGCGCATCCAGGGCCACGACCTTGTCCCGATCGTTAAAGGCCAGGAACATCCTCCCTTCGGCCACCACCGGCTCGAAGATCGCGTCGTAGGGCATCATGTCCCGGTTCAACGGATCATCCCAAACCGGCTCGCGTTCGCCGTAGCCCTGGGCCCACGCCGGGTGCAAGGCCGCCGGCAGTGCGTGCGGCGAAGCGGCCGTGTGCGCCGCGTCGTAGCGCCACATCGGCCAATCGTTCCCGGCCCCTGCACCCATCGCCGCCGTGCCCGTCCCCAGCGCTGCCACAGCGCACAGGCTCGCGATCAGGCGCAATCCCAAAACGAGAATCCCGTGTCCACGCTTCATGAGTGCCCCGCCTGATTTTGTGCTCCATGTCGCAGGCGCATCCGCACGCACCTCGATCGATTCATCAGCGCCGCGACATGCAAGCCGTTCCGTGTCTGCCGCGCGGTTCAGACCCGAACCACACGAGCCTACTTCACGCGCCGATTCTCCACGGCCCGATGAGCCGTCTCCTGCAGGAACCGCGCGTAGTCTGGCTCGATCCCTTCCGGGACGAACTTGTTGCCCACCACGCTCTTGCCAAACAGGAATTCATAGAACACACAGGCTCCCAAGTATTCACCGGCCTTGCCGGCGTGGTGCCCGTCCATCCCCAACTTATCCCCCTTGCCCCACCGCCAACCGGTGTGCAGCGAGTGCCTCTGGTCCGGCAGGGCCGGCTTCTTGGCGGATTTGAAATCAAAGGCCCGGTCCGGCTTGTAGCCCCACTTGGGATCGCTGTCGGCCATGTGGAAGGCATCGCCCACCGGAATCACGCGCACCCCGAGCTCGGCCGCAATCGTGTTGTAGGCGTGGCACAACCCCTGATACATCTCTTCGCGCGTCTTCGGCTCGCCCGGCTTGTCCGCAGGCTTCGTGAAACGCGGGTCGTCGCAGCGGTAGGCCCACGTCTGGTGCATCAACACCTCGGCCTGCGGTGCGCGCTGCTTGATGAACTTGTAGATCTGCTCGGCCGAGGGGCGATAGGTCTCGATATCGTGACTCTTGATGCTCGCCTGCTGGATGGTGATGAAACCCCAGGGCTCGGCCTGCAGTTCCTCGATCAGACTCTTGCCGCTGGCGTAGCGCCCGCGCGAGTCTTGGGGGTCCTTGGCGTGATACTCGGCCTTTTCCAGGTGTTGGGCCATGGTGCTCCCGCCGATGTACGCCTGATGGTGAATCAGCACGTCGTGCGCGGCCGTGACAATGTCTTCCAGATAGTGCGTCGCGTTGCGCGAAAAACTGTTGCCCACCGTCAGCAACCGCACGGTCTTGCCGGCGGCCTGGGCCTCGGAAACGCTGCCCAGCGCCAACCCAAGACTGCACGCCAGCCAGGCCATGTTGCGCAGAGCCGCACGACGTCCGATCGATTCCCACCTGAGATTCTTCATGTTGGTCCCCACGGTTCCATAGGTGTTTGACTCGCGAAAGGGCCACCTCTTCACTCACGCCAATCCGCGATCGTAGTTGAAACGAAACACGCGCCGCTGCGGCCACACGTCGCGCCACTCGCCCACCGGGTCGGGCGAAGCGACCAGGTCGACCACCAGATGCGCCACGCAAATCCGCTCGTTGTGCGTGGTGCGCAGATCAAAGGGCTCGACCGGCCGGAACACGCACAGTCCGCGCTCGCGGCGCGCGACCATCTTGATCCCCCGGCGATCGGCAAACACGGTGCCCAATTGCTCGCGCGCCAGCTTGACCCGCGTGACGAGCAACGCCGGCCGGCCGAAGGCCACCAGGCTGCACGGCACCGGACAGTGCTCGGTGATCTCTTCCCACTGCCGGCGATCGGCCTCGACATCGAGGGTCACGCTCCGCAGACCCTTGCGTGCCAGGAACCGCGCCGCCAGGCTGTTGAGCACCCCCAGCCCCGGCCCGCCTTCCATCTTCGCCCCGTGACGCCGCGCCAGGTACAATCCACCCCAACTGTTGACCTCCACCGGCCAGCCGGCCTGCACGCAGGCCAGAATCACCCGCCGCACAAACGGTATGTCTTCCTCGAAGAACACGCTCGGCAGGGCCGCCACCAGGCGCACCCCGGACACGCTTGCCGCCAATTTCTCCAGCCGCGCCGGAGTCAGACCTTCGATAATCGCCGTGCGCACGCGCACCTGCTTCAAAAAGGCCGCGGCGTCCGCCGCATCCAAACGCACGCGGTCCGCTGCCTGGCCCAGCTTCAGCCCGTTCGAGGCGTGCGCCCGTTCCTCGTGCGATTGTGCGAGAATCTCCTGCAGGCCGGCCGGCAATTCGATCCGCACCAGCTCGTCCGGCGCCTTGAGGGCCTGGCGCACCGCGGCGGTCACGCGATCCACCAAGGCGTTGGCCGCGCGCGGGACCAGCAGATACTCCGGCGTGTTGGTCGTGGCTTCCGCCAACCGCAACCCCTGGACCGCCTGTGCGGCCAGGTGCTCCAGGAACTGGCCGATGGAGATGGCCTTGTGCGCCCGACGCACCACGGTCTTGGGTATCCACCACTCCTCGACGTGCTCCCGGCACTGGCACCGGCACACGACAGCCCGATCGCTGACCGTGATCGACAGGCCAAAACCTTCCGCCGCTTCGGCCGTCGCGAACTCGTCGGTCGCCGGCGATTCATCGTCCTGCGGACCGGCCGACAGATCGGCCACCGGCCGCGGCTCCAGCGATGCCGATTTCCGCGCGGCCAGCCCGGTCAACTCGTCGCGCTGGCCGTCGAGGTAATCGCAGGTCAATTGCCGGCCCGTGTAGGCCCCCAACCGCTGGGCTTCGGCCAGCAAGGCCGCCCCCTGCTCGCCATTCAACGCCCGGCGATACAGGCCCACGGCCGTGCGCACCCAGGCGGCTGTCTTCAGCCGGCCCTCGATCTTCAAGGCCGCGACGCCTGCGCGGCGCAGTTCGTCCAGCCGGTGTACAGTGGACAGGTCGCGCATCGACAGGGGCGTGTCGGCGCGCTGCTGCCCAACGGTCCAAGGCACTCGGCAGGGACTGGTGCAGGCCCCGCGGTTGCCGCTCCGCCCGCCCGCCCAACTCGACAACAGGCAGCGCCCCGAAACGCAGAAACAGAGGGCCCCTTGCGCAAAGACCTCGCTCCGCACGCCGCGCACGCCTGAGGCCGCCTCGATCTCGCGAAGCGTCATCTCCCGGGCCAGCACGACGCGCGATGCGCCCAGCCGTTTGGCGGCGGCCACGTCGGCCGTGTTGGCGATGCAAGTCTGGGTGCTGAAGTGGAACTCGATCTCCGGAAACTGCCCGCGCACAGCCAGCAAAGCCGGATCGCGCACCAGCACCGCATCCACGCCCGACTGCCGCGCCAATTCCAGAATCCGCACCGCCTGGCCCACCTCGCGCTGCGCGAGATCGATGTTCAGCGTCAGATACACGCGCGCCCCGCGCGCATGGATCTGCTCCACCGCGCGCACAAATTCCGCCGGCCGGAAGTTCTTGGCCCGACGACGCGCGTTCAGAGCCGTCAGCCCCAAGTAGACGGCATCCGCCCCGGCTTCCAGCGCGGCCTCCATCGCCGCCCAGTCGCCGGCCGGGGCCAGCAGTTCCAGGGGGCGGGAGCAGGCGTCCGCAGCGTCTGAAGAATCCTTGTCTTGGCTCATACCGTCTATCCTATCCCACCCGAATCGGCCCGACGAGGGCGAGGATCGCCTGGTGATCTTGCTTTTCCTGGATATCTGAACAAAATCACACTATCCTGGAACGGATGGCCTGAGGAGGACCACTGCATGCCCCTGCTCATCGACCTCTCGCATCCGCTGGAAGATGGACAGCCCGTCTATCCCTCCGACCCTGAGATTCGCGTCCAGCCGCACGGCAGCTTGGCGGAACAGGGCTACCACATCACGCGTCTCAGCCTGTCGACCCACCAGGGCACGCATCTCGACGCGCCCTTCCACTTCTTCGACGACGGCCCGACGATCGACCAACTGCCGCTGGAGGCCTGCTACGGTCCGGCCTCCCTGATCGACCTGGCGCCCGGCGGAGAACTGCCGCCCGATGCGGCCATCACCCCAGCCCTGCTGGAACCGCATGCCGCGGCGTTTGCGCCCGGGGCGCGAGTCCTCTACCGCACCGGCTGGGATCGGCGGTTCGGCACGCCGGCCTTCTTCGAGCACTTCCCATCGCTCACGCGCGAGGCGGCGCAGTGGATCGCCCAACGACGGATTGCGTTGTTGGGAATGGACACGCCCGGTCCCAGCCAAGACTGGCAGGCCGTGCACCGCACGCTCCTGGGCCCAGAAGCCCGAATCGTGCTCCTGGAAAGCCTAGCCCACCTGGACCGCCTGCCGCCACAATTCACCTTGGCGGCCTTGGGCCTGAAGATCCGCGCGCGCGACGGCTCACCCGTGCGCGCCATAGCAATCGTCAACCCTTAGGCCCGGCCGAAGAATAACCTCCGTACTCCTCACGCTCCGCGTGAGGTCTTCCCTCACGCGGAGCGTGAGGAGTACGAGAATAGATCGAAAGGTAGTTCTTGGCTCGTCCCTACTGCATGAACCGCTCGGGATAGACCACCAGTTCCACGCGGCGGTTGCGCTGCTTGCCCTGCGGCGTGGCATTCGAGACCACCGGATGGTTCGACCCATGGCCGGTGAGGAACAACTGGCTCGACGGCACGCGCATCTGCCCCACCAGGATCTGGTACACGGCCACGGCTCGGGCCACCGACAACTCGTGGTTGCTGTGATACGGCCCGCCGGTGACCGGATCGCTGTCGGTGTGCCCCTCCACGCCGATGATCTGCTGCGGATACGTGCGCAGCACTTCCGCGGCCACCATCTGCACGAATTGCGGCGCGCCCTGCCGAAGCTGGGCATTGCTGCCGTCGAACAAGCGGCTGCCGGGCAACTCGATGCGGATCACATCGCCGTCGCGCCGCACCTGCACGTCCGGCAGGTTGATCGCCGGCAAGGTCTGCAGCAGGCTGTTGTTGGGCGTGATCGTCACGCCACCGCGGCGCTGCAGCGAGGCGTTCAAAGCCTGGATCTTCGATTCGTTGGCCACCTTTTCCTCGCGCGCCGTGGCCAGTTGCGTCGAGACGCTGCCCAACTGGTCGCGCATCGCCTTGAGTTGATCGTCCAGCACCTGGTTGCGCTGCCGGGCCTGGGCCAACAGGGACTGCAGTTCCTGGTTGTCGCGATCCAAACCCGCGGCCCGCTCCTGCATCTCCTGGCGCTGCCGGGAGACGGCCACCTGCTGGTCTTGCAGTTTCTGCATCTGGCCTTTGAGCACCATCGCGTTGTCGGCGCAACCCGCCAGGAAGGCCAGGGCGGCCAAACCTAGTGGTCGCAACGCCATCCATCGCATGATTTCGCTCCGAACGTGAGAAAGGTAGCGCGGCCGAAGAAGAACAAAGCCGAAAAGCATGAAGATCTGCACAGGGTCCCCATCCGCCGCATGATCCAAGCGCAGAACCGCCCGACCACGCCGCTTTGAGGGGGCGGATCGTACCAAGAGCCCTCCGGGGCAACAAGGGCAGTTGCCGACTCGGACCAACCCGGCAGCAATCGATTGTATATTGCCCACATCCGCGCGATTGTCCAGCTTACCACACAGACGATCCGCCCTCCTTTTCCCCAACTGCCCCTTCCTCCGCCGACGCCCCGCGCGTATCCTGACGCTCATGAACACCACGAACACTCCCCAACGTGCGGCCCCCCAGCGTCAATTGAACCTCTTCGACTCCACGAACATCATCGTGGGGATCATCGTCGGGGCCGGGATCTACGAAAGCAGTCCCCTGATCGCCGCCAACGTCAGCAGCCCCCTGGGCTTGCTCGGCGTATGGCTCTTGGGCGGTCTGTTGTCCCTGCTCGGCGGCCTGTGCTATGCCGAACTGGCCAATGCCTTCCCACGCGAAGGCGGCGACTATGTCTACCTCACGCGCGCCTTTGGCCGCGGTTGCGGCTTTCTCTTCGCCTGGGCCCAATTGTGGGTGGTGCGCCCCGGATCGATCGGCGCCATGGCCTTCGTGTTCGCCAAATACGCCCATCAACTCTGGCCCCTGAACGACGATCCGCACCTCAGCCTGGTCTGGTACGCCGTCGGATCGGTGTTGCTGCTGAGCGTGGTGAACGTGCTGGGCGTACCGCCGGGCAAGTGGACGCAGAACATCCTGACCTCGGCCAAGGTGCTGGGGCTGCTGGCCGTGGTGGCCGTGGGCCTCTTGGTGTGGGCCCCGCGACCCGCGCCTGTGGAACCTTCCTCATCCAGCGGCAGCAACTTCTGGCTGGCGATGATCTTCATCTTCTACGCCTACGGCGGCTGGAACGAAATGGCCTACGTGGGCGCGGAAGTCCGCAACCCGGAACGGAATATCCTCCGCGCCCTGGTCTTGGGCACCCTGGCCGTGACGGGGATCTACGTCCTGGTGAACCTGGCCTTCCTGCATGCCCTGGGCTTCGAAGGCACGCGCAACGCCTCGGCCATCGCCGCTCAGGTCTTGTCGCTGGCCACTGGCGATTGGGGCGCGCGCTTCATCAGCGTCTTGATCTGCATCTCGGCCCTGGGCGCCATCAACGGCATGACCTTCACCGGGGCGCGCATCTACTACGCCATGGGCCAGGACCATCGGCTCTTCGCCTGGCTGGGCCGCTGGAATCCCACCTTGGGCACGCCGGTCTGGTCGCTCGTCATCCAAGGGGCCATCACGCTGGCCTTGATCGTGGTCTTCGGCAGCGGCTTCGAGAGCATGGTCATCTTCACGACCCCCGTGTTCTGGATCTTCCTGTTGCTGGTGGGGTTGTCGCTGTTCGTGCTCCGCTGGCGTGAACCGCACGCGCCCCGGCCATTTCGCGTGCCGCTCTATCCAATCGTGCCGCTGGTCTTCTGCCTCTCCAGCGGCTTCATGGTCTACAACAGCCTGGACTACGCCATCGCCAAGCAGAGCAACGAGGCCCTCTGGTCGATCCTCTTGCTGGGCCTCGGCCTGGCCGTGATAATCGCCTTGCTCCTCTTCAGCCGCACGGCAGACCGCCAGCAGTCTTGACCGGGAGCGCATAGAAAGACCACGGGGAGCCGCAACCGGCTCCCCGTGGCGCTATTCCGCGATACTCGGCACTTCGCCCTGCCGCGTCACACGAACTTGGTCACCCCCGGCATGGCCGTGGGATACAGCCCGTCCGGACCCGGCTTGACCGGCGCTTCGGCGTCAAACGCGTAGCGCGGTTGGGCATACGAGAGGGTCGAGCTCATGGCCTTCTCCCAGGTGATCTCCTGGCCCGTGTAGCACACCATCTGCGCCAGGATGCCCAGCATGGTGCTGGTGACCATGTAACTCCCGGAGTTGATCCGCTTGCCTTCGCGCAGGGCGTCGAACAGGGCCTTCTGCTCCATGTCGGTCATCGAGACCTTGAGGCCTTCGTATTCCCACTTGGTCTCCCCTTCGATGCGGCACTTGCGCGGCATGAAGGCCTTGCCCTTCGTGCCGAAAACCGTGTCCGAGGTCTCGTTGTAGCAGCCGGGCATGTCGCGCGTGAAGGCGAAGACCCGCGCCCCGTCGGCATACTCGAACACCACGGCGTGATGGTCGAACTGGTCGCCGTACTCGGGCTGGGTGCAGACCTGGCGCCCGCCCATACCGAAGGCGCGGACCGGCGGCTGGTCGCGCATCACCCACGAGGCCTTGTCCAGGCTGTGGATCAATTGCTGCCCGGTCTGGTCGCCGGAGAGCCAGTTGAAGTGGTACCAGTTCTGGTACTGGTACTCCATCTCGCTCCACTCAGGCTTGCGCGGGCGCAGGCCGTAGGGGTTGGACATGTACAGTTCCTGCACGCAGACCACGTCGCCGATCTGCCCGTCGTGGATCCGCTTCATCGTTTCCTGCACGCCCGGATCGTAGCGCCAGCACAGGCCCGAGAGGATCGCCAGGTTCTTCTTCTTGGCCTCTTCGATGGTCTCCAGCACGCTCTTCAGGCCCGGCACGTCCAAGCCGTGCGGCTTCTCGCAGAAGGTGTGCTTGTTGGCGGCGATGGCCGCCTTCAGATACATCGGGTGAAAATGGCTGGCGCAGGCGATGAGCACCACGTCGATGTCGCAGGCCAATACCTTCTGATAGGCGTCGAAACCGATGAAGCAATGATCGTCCGCCACCTGGACCTGGTCGGGCTTGATCTTCTTCATCCGCTCGCGCGCGCCTTGCAGGCGGTCGGTGAAGATGTCGCCCATCGCGACCAATTTGATGTCCGGCCCGGCGTTCATCGCGTTGACCGCGGCGCCGCTGCCGCGCCCGCCGCAGCCAATCAGGCCGATGCGAAAGCCATCGCGGCCGGCCGCATGGGCCCCGCGCTGGATCGAAAGCCCGGCCGCAGCCGTGCCCGCCACCAGCGATGCGGTCTTGAGGAAGTCGCGGCGGGAACGCGGCGAGGAGGAAGAAGAACCTGCGTTGCGCATACGGATCGCTCCTTCACGAGGGAGTGAATAAGAACCCATCCCAAAACCATCCCAGCCACGTCGGGCGGTCCAGCGGGACCAAACGGCCGACAGGTTTTCGGACCGGCTCTAAGGTGGGCACGATCGGCGGGGTACCGAGCGACGGTAGCTCAGAAGCCCCTATGATAGTCGCCCCACGCGCCGGTCACAAGCGAAACGAAGCCGAACCCCCTGGAACTTGCAGCCCCGCGCGCAAAGCACTATCTTATGGGGGTTTGGTCAGGCAGGGCTGCGGCCCCCCTGGACCCAGTCACATTTTGTTTACCCCTATCGGAGTGCTTGCCGTGCTACGTTCCCTCACCTCCACGCGCCTCGCCGCCGCCTTCACCCTCTCCCTGGCCGTGCTTGCCTCGCAGGCCCGGGCCGAACCCGTCACCGTCGTTCCCGCCAAGCCGCCCTCCGACGCCAAGCTCCAACGCCATGAGAAGATGAACGAACGCGTCAAGCAGGGCAACGTCGACCTGCTGTTCATCGGCGACTCGATCACCCAAGGCTGGGAAAAGAACGGCAAGGAAGTGTGGGACAAGCACTACGCTCCGCGCAATGCCGTGAACCTCGGTACCGGTGGCGACCGCACCGAACACGTCCTGTGGCGCCTGCAAAACGGCAACCTGGATGGCATCAGCCCGCGCCTGGCCGTGATCATGATCGGCACGAACAATTCCGGTTCCAACACGCCCGAAGAAATCGCCGCCGGCATCGAGGCGATCGTCAAGCTGTTGCGCGACAAGTTGCCGAAGATGAAGATCCTCCTGCTGGCCGTCTTCCCGCGCGGCGACGCCGCCGAAGACCCCCGCCACAAGGTCAACCAGAAGACCAACGAAATCATCGCCAAGCTGGCCGACGGCAAGACGGTCGAATACCTGGACATCGGCGCCAAGTTCCTCAAGGACGGCAAGCTGACCAAGGACATCATGCCCGACCTGCTGCACCTCAGCCCGGAAGGCTACGAGATCTGGGCCAAGGCCATCGAACCCTCAGTGGTCAAGGTCATGGGCTCCGGCCAGGCCGCCGGCCGCGCGCGACGCCAGCCACTCAAGGCCCTGCGCGAAAAGGTCCGCTGACAGCGGCCTGCAGAACCGCCACGGCCAGCCCGACGGGCTTGAACGAAAAGAATAAGTGGAAAAGCACGACGACTGCCGCCCCGCAGTCTCGTGCTTCTCCCTTTGTCCTTCTCCCTCGGAACCAGGGCCTTGGCACGCCATGATCACCAGACCGCTGCTTCTTGTCGGCGCCCTCTTGTGTCTCGCGACCAGCTTGCCGGTCGCCTCGGGCCAGTCCCGGCCAAGCCTCTACCCAGACCCCGGCTACCGGCGTCTGGGCGTCTATGGCGGCGGATCGAGCAGCCACTTCGACTACCGCCTCATCAAGCTGCATCTGGACGACACGTTTCGCGACAAGAAGCAGTGGTGGCAGAATCTCAAGGCCGGCCGCTCGACCGACGCCGCCAGCCCTCACGACGTGTTCCTGCTCTACCCCGGCATCAAGCGCGGCGCAGACCTGGAACAGGCGCGGCGGCGAATCGACGCCTGGCTCAAGTCCGAGCCCGACGCCGAGACCTTTCCCCAGCTCATTCCCGCCGTGTGCCTGGAAGAGGAAAACGGCCGCCAGCACGACGCGGTGCTGGACGCCCTGGCCCGGCACATCCGCCAGAACTATGGCCTGCCGGTCTTCCAGTGGTACTCCATGCCCCTGGAGCCGAACCCCACGCTCACCGCCGACGGCTGGATCCTGGACGCCTATGGCATGCCGCCCACCCAGTTCCGCAAGCACCTCATGAAGTTCGTGGCCCTGCGCCGGCCGGTGCTCTGCGTGCCTTGGGCCACCGATCCACAATGGCCGGGCTGGAAGAAGTTCGACTCGGCAGCCGCGCTGATCGACGCCGAGTGGCACCAGTTCGACGCCTGCCTGGAATTCAATGTCTCGCCGGCCGCGTTCGCCGTGGCCGGCGCGGGCTCGGTCAATGCCTGGCTGGCCGCGAAGACACCGCAGATGGTCGCCCTCCGCGACGCCCTGGCCGCGCGCCGCGCCGCCATGCATGCGGTGCGGCCCGGCGACCTGCCCCTGGCCTCGGCCGATTTCTCCGCGCGCAACGGAGCCGTCGCGGTCGGCGGCGATCCCGACGAGCCCAGCAGCTATGTGGAGCAGTTCGACTCCTTTCGCTGGATCGAAGACGCCAGCCTGGCCGGCTTCCAGCGCATGCGATTGGGAAGTCGGCCCGACGAACCCGGCCGCCTGGAACTGCTCACCATTCCCGGCGAGACGGTCGCCGGATCGCTGCTCTACCGCTTGGAGTCCTACTTTCCGCTGCAGAGCGTGCGCGTACGCTTGGACGCCTCGGCCCCCGCCGCCGCCCAGTGCCGCAACCACCTCGCCTTGGCGCGCGAGGAATCCGCCGACCCGCCCCCCTTGACCGCCGAGCAGACCGCCGCCGACAAGCCCGCGCCGCTGGAATTGGTGGCCGACAATGCCTTCCTGCAAGACACGCGCGTCGTCTATCTCCGCGTGGCGATGACCAATCGGGCCGACAAGCCGGGACTGCCCGGCAACAGCCTCCAACGCCTGGTCGTGCAATGCGTACACCGGCCGCCAGCCTCGCCGGCCGCCGCCCCCCTGGAAGCCGACGCCTACGGCAACCTCCGCTACCACGACGACTTCACCACCCCGCGCTGGAAACACCTGGGGCAACTCGACGTCGAGCACAAGGACCGCGGCGGATGGCGCCCGGGCAACTTCTGGGTGGGACTGGTCGGCGGCCGCTCCGCGCGCGTGCACCTCGTGCAACGCTTCACCACCGCGCGCGAACTGACCGAGTTGCGCGCGACCGTCTACTGCCGGGCCGACGCCAAGCAGTTGGCCGGCTACGCCTCGGTGGCCGTCGCCCCGCGCGGCGGTCTGCCGCAATGGAAGGCCTCGACCGAAGGCCCATCCCGCGGCACTTTCCGCGGCCCGCTGACCGCCGAAGTCCCCAAGGCCGATCTCAAGGGCCTGCGCGAGTTCGACGTACACGTCTTCCTGGAAAGCCGCAGCGGCGTGGATCAGCCCGCACGCTCGGCCGCCTCGGTCAGCCGCCTGGAGATTCAGGCCCGCTGACACGCGATCAATCCAGCCAGTCCTTGTCTCGCAGCCGCATCGGCGTGTATTCCTCGGTCACATAGCTGATGTCGCGGCTGATCAAGGCTTCCACTTCCAGCTTGAAGCCGTTGTCCAGCAGTTGCTTGATCTCCTTCTGCCAGTCCTTCTTGTGGGCGAACCAGGGATACTTGGCGATCTGCTTGGCCCGCTTGCGGTCCGTGTCGTTCAGCGAGATCTTCACGCTGTTGGATAGCTCGCAGATCTCGAAATCCTTGGCGCGCAGCCCCAGGAACCGCGCATCCGGAATCGCCATCCGCTTGGACTCGTAGGCCAGGTTGATCGAGCCCTGCTTGAGCACGCTGTAGATGTAGTACCCCCAAGGGTCGTTATCCAGCAGGCAGAAGACGGGCAGCTTCAACTCGTTGTGCATGCGGTGCAGCAGGCGCCGCACCCCGCGCGGCGGCTGACCGCCGCCATGCGTCAGAATGCACTTGTACTTGCGCCAGAACTTGTCCTCGTTGAAACGCCGCCAGACCGTGTCCTTTTCGACGTGCAGGATGAACTTCGCCCCGCACTTGCGAAACTGGATCACCTCCGGCTCGACGATCGATGGGACGCTGTACCCGCCGGACCCCATCCGCGTGCAATCGATCGTGTCGCCGCTGTCGATCAGCGTGATCTCGCCCACCATCGCCCCGGCGTTCTTGGCGAACACGTGCAGCTCTTCGCGCAGGGCGTTGATCGTCACCTCCAGATCCTCGATGACCGTGTCCGACTCTTCCTGGTCGTCGAAGGTCTCTTCGCGCGTGCCCTCGATGGTGTGCTTCAGCAGGTAGTACATACCTCGCAGGCTGGTCGTCTTGCCCTGCGCGATGAGCTTCTTCGCGCCGCTGGCCACGAGCATCGTCTGCATGTAGCTCCGCGCCTGGTTGAGATTGAACAACTGCCGCCGGTTGGAGGCCTTGCCCATCTCGATGAAGCGCTTCTTCTGGTTGTAGTGCACGTTGGAGAGCGTGCGCGCCGGAATGTCCAGGGCCGGGTCCTTCGACGTCTCGGCGGCCTGCACCACGTCGTCCGCCAAGGTCTTGATCTGGGTGAAGGTCTTGCGGTCTTGCGGCTTCAACGCCGAGACGTTCACCGGCTCGGCCATCTCCAATGCGGTTTTTCGAGTCTTCTTGGCCATCAGGAATTCAGGTTCTTGTTGCAGGAAACAGCGGGTTCATGCAGCCGCACACCGCGTGCCTGAGCTAGGCTGTCTTATTGAGATTTACGTTCGTAGGCACGTTTGGGAGGATTCCAGTCCCACGCATAGGTCCATTCGTTCCACCAAATCTGCAATGTGCGAATGTCACAGTACTTCTTCTCGGTTTCGTCACCCCCGTCAATCTTCTCCGGCCGACCCAGGAGCCGCGGCCCCCGGGCTCCCGGCCTCCGCCGCCCCCTCCTGGTCGACGATAATCACGTTTCCGCCGTAATCTTCGACCTCCAGCACCTTGCCCCGGTCATCCAGCTTCACGTCCGCCTCGGCCGTCTTCTTCCGCGCCACAGTCAGCAGGCGTTCGTAGAGCTTGTCGCGGTTCACCAGGTTGATCTGGCTTACGGCCGACGCCACCTCGCCCAGGTAACGGAGAAAGATCGTCCGCCGCTCCCCTTCATGCTTCACCCGCTGCCGCCGCCGCAGGAACATGCCCAGCTTCCGCCCCACCGCTTGCAGGCCCAGCCGCAACTCGCGTTGGATCTCGGGATAGCTGGCGATCGCCTCCTTCGACTCGCTGGTGAAGGGCACCCACACGCTGGCCATGTGCACCATGATCGTGATCGGCCCGGTGGGCAGCCCGCCGCGGCTCTGCGACAAACCGTACGACCGCCAGTTGGTCTGCATGATGGTCTGCGTCACGGCGCAGGCCCCGGCCTGGAACTGCAGCGGCACGCGGTTGGCATACCGCAGCACGGTCATCGTCTGACCTTCGTGCAGGTTGACGTTCCGCATCGCCTCGTGCAGCCGATCCAACTGCTGCTTGTCCAGGTTGCCCGGCGAAATCCGCGTGGGTAATTGGGCCTGCTGGATGATCTTGTCCGCGGCCATCGTGCCCATGCCGTCAAAGGTCGTGGCCAGAAACTGCCGCAGCGTGCGCGCATCGCTCTGCGAGAGCAATTCCTCCAAGGCGTCGCGCGATACCTTCTGCGTGGGCAGCCCGCCGCCGTACGCCAGACCCACCTCGATCGCGAAGGGATTGCCGCGATACACCGAAGGCGGTCGCGTGGCGGCCGCGTAGAACTCGGCCGGCACCATCTTGTGCAGCCCCTTCAGGATCAACTCCTCGCCGATCGGCGAGATGCAATCCGTGGCCGGCGCCGGGATCTTCGTGGCCTGGATCGCCTTGTACAACTCGTCGGCCTCGTGACGTCCGATCTTCTTCGGGTTGGCGCGGGTCGTGAGCTTGGCCCCCGTGCAGATCCGCTTGGCGACCGCCGGGCTGACTCGTGAAAACGAATGCCCCAGAAACTGCGACAAGGTGGGGGCCTTGGTGTCCTTGAGCATCGTGACCAGCATCCCCAACTCCACCCCGTAAGGATGCGGCTTGATCTCCCGCGGTTCCGGCGGCAACTGCTCGGTCACGCGCCCGTACGTCGTCTCGCCCCCCTCCGGATCCTGATAATGGATCGTCACGTGCGGGTTGGCGATCGCCGTCTGCTCCAGGTATTCGTCCACGCTCCCCCGGCCGCGCTGGTAACGAGCCTCCAACTCGATGGTCACGCGCGTGCCATGATCCACCTCATTCCACTCGATCCCCTTCTTATCCATGTATTCCCGGCCAGCACTGTTGGCGGGAATGTCCTCTCCTTCTCCGCGACCGTTGAGAATCTCCGGCAGGTTCCGCTTGGTGTCGATCTGGATCTCGTAGTAGTGCGCCGGCTTGTTGCGCCCAATCTTGGAAACGATCTTCACCGGCTTGCCCGTGGTCAACAGGCCGTACATCCCCGCGGCGCTGATGCCGATTCCTTGCTGGCCGCGACTCATGCGCAGGCGGTGGAACTTCGAGCCGTACAACAGCTTGCCGAAGACCAGTGGAATCTGCTTCTTGAGAATCCCCGGCCCGGCGTCTTGCACGCCCACCTTGTAGCGGTTCTCGCCCGTGCTCTCGATGTGGACCCACACCTCCGGCAGCAAACCCGATTCCTCGCACGCATCCAAAGCATTGTCCACGGCCTCTTTGACCGTCGTGAGCAGGGCCTTGCGCGGGTTGTCGAATCCCAACAGATGGCGGTTCTTGGCAAAGAACTCGCTGACCGAGATGTCCCGCTGGCTGGCCGCCATCGATTGCGCCGTGGCACGCCGCCGACCAGAACGCCCCCCTCCCTGACTGAGGGGAGCCGCCTCGGCCAAATCCACGCCCTGATCCGCATCCGAGTCGGTTGCACGTGCGTTGCCCGAGTCATCGGCTGGGCCGCTTCGGCTAGGGTTGGATTGTCTGGACGGTTCCTTGGATGACTTGGACGCGACCAATTTCTTACAGCTCCTGAAGACGCTCAAAATCCCGCCGGCCAGAAAAGACAGGCTGACTTTGCCGACAGACTTGGTGATGCATGAATCAAGAAACGGCCAGCCCCGCCGGGCCGTGTGGACCGGGGTAATTTTTAGCGATTATAGCGATTCTACCACCCTACTCCCACACGGATTTACCGCTGAAACCGGCATTTCCCCTTCCCCGAGAAGATCCGCTTCACAAAGTCTCACCCGCACGACCCAACCCAGCCGACGATTCTTCTGTTGAGACTCGGGAGTACCGAGCCACCAGGCCGCGCCGCAGGGGGTTCGAGCCACCCCACTCGCAAGAGTGCTGTGCTTTGCCGATCCCGGCGCTGCCCCGCGACGGCTTCGCTCCTCCGCGCAGCAATGCCGAGTCTCGGACGCCGATACCGCCTCGGACCATGCCAGCCGAGCGACCGGCCGACACTAGGCAGGTTCTGCCGGGCGACGGAAAGGCTGGCTGCGGCATGCGTCTTCCGAAACCCAATCGAGACCCCAAAACATCCTGGCGATATGAGGAGTCACCTATGGTTCTAGGAATTTTGCGTGCAGGCGCGGCCGCAGTAGCCGTGGCGGCGGTCGTGTTCCTGGCGACCCATGCGGCGCAGGCCAAGGAGCCATGCCGGTGCGCTCAGTGTGCCCAGGCCTGTCCCACCTGCGATCCCTGCTCCGCGTGCTCGACGCGCGTCAAGCCTGGTGGACCGCACGACCTGTTCTACAACTACTACGTCCCTCCAGCGCCTCGTTGTGGCGGCGTCGGGGCGGAGATGTATCCCTGCCCCCGGCCCACACCGGCCTGGGTCGGGCAGACCTATATCACCTATCAGCCCTTCCTGGCGCACGAGTTCCTCTACCACCACACGCGCACCTACAACACCCGCAACCCCGGCAGCGGTTGGACCTCGACCCACGTGGAATGGGGCGGCCATGACACGGCTTCCAAGCTCCATCGCCTCTTCATTGGGCCCAACTGAACCTTCACCGGCCAACGGAGTTGACCCACCATGTACCGCTCGATCCTTCTGACCCTCGCTGCTGCCTTCAGTCTTGCCGTACCGGCCCTGGCCGGACCGCACGGCGATTGCCACGTCTGCCGCGGCTATAACCCCTGGAACACCGGCTACTACAACCCCGCCTGGGGAGCCCCCGTGGCCTTGGTTGTGCCTCCGACCGCCGAACAACAAACCCACTACGGTTGGGGTGTAGGCAATACACGCATTACCTACATCTGTCCGCAGTTCGGACGCAACTATCCCGGCCCTGGCTACTACGACAGCCGTGGCTATCTGCCCACCCCGCCCTGGCCCTCGGATACGGACCAAATGGGCATCAACTATGTTCGCGGCCCCTGGCGCTGATTCTTTCGCGCCGCGGTAGACCGGTTCCGCAGCCGGAACCGATCACATAGCGTCTTTCCATGCCAACCAGGACCGTTCGGACCGCCGAACGGTCCTGTTTTT
>CALARR010000167.1 GCA_937889015.1 uncultured Planctomycetales bacterium
CGAGATATCCACTCGTGACTGGAGTTCAGACGTGTGCTCTTCCGATCTATTCAGGCGCCGAGCCAGCAGGCGGCCAGGCCGAAGTAGCAGGATAACGTGGCCAGGTCGGTGATCGTCAGGGCGATGGGCCCGGAAGCGACCTTGGGGTCGCGCTGCAGGGCCCGGAGCAAGACGGGCACCAAGAGGCCGAGCAAGGCGGCGGCGCACATCGAGGCCGTGATCGCCCCGCCGATGGCCGCGGCCACGAGCGCCTGCCGCTGCCAGGCCCAGACGGCCAGCCCCACCAGGCCGCCGCTGGCCAGGCCCAACAGCAGGCCCGTGAATGCCTCCTGGCGACAGATTCGCAAGGCAGTGGCCAACCGGAACCGGCCCGACGTGTGGAACTGCAAGGCAAGGGTCAGCGACTGGATGCTCACACTCTCGGCCAGGGAGAGGACGATGGGGATGAACAGGGCCAGCAGGATGACGTGGTCCAGCACACTCTGGAAGCTGGCCGACAGGGCTGCGCAGGCCAGCCCACCCACGATGTTGCACAGCAGCCAGGGAAAGCGGCCGCGGAAGGCGGCCAGGGTCGACGCGCGCCGCACGTAGGCCAGGCGAACGCCTATGAGCTGGAAGACGTCTTCGTTTTCCTTCCAGCGGATCAGGTCCGACAACTTATCGGTATAGAGTTCGACATCCACCACGCCCAGCAGACGCCGTTCGCCATCGACGACCGGCAGGGCCAGGAGGCGATGGGCCATGAACAGCTCGCAGGCCTGGCTCAAGGTCGCGTTGAGCGGCAACGCGATCACGTTTCGTTCCATGATGTCGGCGATGCGCGTTTCGGGCGGATTGAGCAGCAGACGGCGCGTGGGTAGCACGCCGGCCAAGCGTCCCCGCTCGTCCACCACGTAGAAGTAGACGATCCGACCGGCCGCATGGTTGTGCTGGGCTCGATCGAGGGCGTCGGCGATCGTGTCCTCGGTCGAGATCCGCAACATGTCGTTGCGCGCATGATTGACCACCAGATCGTCGGCGAGGTCTACGGAAGCCGCCCTGGGGGCCTGGCCCAAGAGGGTTCGACGAGCGCGTGGGGAATCGCTCTCGGGATCTGCCGGCGGCTCCACGCCGTCAGGCCGGCTGAGGCGGTTCTGGGCCAGGCTCTTGTGGCTGTGCCGGGTGACCGTGGGGGTTCGCGGACGGGTTTCTAGCATTCTGGACGAATCCTCGCACACACAAGACGACTGCACCGACAAGGAAATCACAGGTCGCATTTCGCCCTATAGACGAAAACGGCGGCCGTGTCTCCCCACTTCCTGGCCCCAGGACACGGCCCAGGGGTGCTGCTGGCCTGCCCAGCCTATCGAGTCGGCGGGAAGAAACGGCCACCGCCTTCATCGGACTGAGAGTGCGACATCTTGACCGTAAGTGGTTCTCGGCGAGGAATTCTCTTCGCTATTGGGGTCCGGATTGCCAATGATCGTTCCGCAGCCGCGCGAGCCCCGGCATTGCGATCATCGACTGCACCGACAGCAATCAGGGGGATGGATTCGGCGTCGTTGAAGCCCCCCCGATTCAGGCCCGGTCTCGGCCGACTGCAGAATGCGGTCGGCTGGAATCCGGTGTTTCTGCGGGCACGCACGGCCGGTTGTCAATGCAGGCCGGTCAACTATTCGTGGGGGGTGTTGGTAGCTATAATCTGTGGTAGCGGCCTGCGCACGCCCCCCATCTGCCCGTTCTGAGAATACAACTCCCTTGTTCTCTCTCCTTCGCCGGCTCGAGTTTCGAGTCACGCTGATATTCCTGCTGATTTCGCTGGTACCGCTGGGCATCGTGTCGCTCTACAGCGTGCGTATGGCCAATCGGGTGATTCTGGAGATCGTCGGCAATCAACTGGAGAATGTGGCCGCGGAAAAGCAGAAGTTGCTGCAACGCTGGCTGGCCGAACGCCAGGCGGATCTGGAGGTCGTGGCCGGGTCGGTGGTCCTGCGGAGCATGGACCGGTCCGAGATCGCCCGACACCTGCAGTTGGTCGGCGATCGTTACAAGGTCTACCGCCGCTTTTTGGTCCTGGACGCCTCGGGCAAGTTGGTGTACGACACGCGTTCGGGGGAGGATCGCTCGGCGGCCGACGCGCAAGGGCATGAGCGCGCGATGCGCGGGGAGACGTTCCTGTCGGAGGTGACGCTAGCCCCGGACGGTTCTGAGTCGGTCTTTCGCCTGGCCACGCCGATCCCCGGGAGCGACGGCAAGCCCCAGGGCTCCGTCTGCGCCACCGTCAGCACGCGCGAGATTTCGGTCCAGGTGTTGAATGTGTCGCTGGGGGTGACGGGCGAGTGTTACCTGGTCGACCGCACGGGGCGGTTCCTGGCCCACAAGGACCCGCAGCGCATCTTGCGCGAGAACATTGCCCAGTCGGGCAGTTTCGCCAACCTGTTTGGAGAAGAGCGGCAGCCGATCTACACCGACTATCGCGGGATCGCGGTGCTGGGCGCTTCGCGCCCGGTGGAGGGCACGCCCTGGTACCTGGTGGCCGAGCAGGACCGGGACGAGGCCTTTGCCTCCTCGGACCAATTGGCCCGGAACCACTTTCTGGTGATTGCCTTGACGGTGGCGGGGGCGATCGGTCTGTCCTGGTTTTCGGGCTGGTACGTGACGTCGCCGGTGCGGCGGCTGAGCGCTGCGGCCGAGGCGTTGTCGCGCGGAGAATTCACCCATCCGTTGCCCGACGCGCCTCTGCACCATGGCGACGAGATGGATTCGCTGTACGCGGCCTTCCGGCACATGGCGCAGCAGTTGTACGAGCGGCACGCGCGTCTGGAGCAGCGGATCGGAGTGACGGAGGAGGAGTTGCGGCGTTCGGATCAGCGGCTGCAGGAGACGCTGCAGGCGGCGTTCCGGTCGCAGCACCTGGCGTCGCTGGGCCGGCTGGCGGCGGGCGTGGCCCACGAGATCCGCACGCCGTTGACGTCGTTGAAGTTGTTCCTGCAAGGCGTGCAGGAAGAACTCAGCACTTCGCCCGAGCTGGCCAAGGACCATCACATCGCGCTGGAGCAGGTGCGGCGGATCGAGGCCACGGTCAACCAGTTCCTGGATTTTGCCCGGCCGCGCGAGCCGTTTCGCACGGTGCTGGATTTCGCCCGGTTGGTGGACGAGGCTCTGTCGGTGGTGGGGCCGCGCGCCAAGCAGCAAGGCGTGCAGATCGAGACCCGGATCGAATCCGGGTTGCCGAGGGTCGAAGGCGACATGCGGCAGTTGAGCGAGGCCCTGGTCAATCTGGCGGCGAATGCCATCGACGCGATGCCCCAGGGCGGTCGCGTGCGGGTCACGGTGGCAGCGCAGTCCGCCGCGGGGCATCTGCCGGCAGGCGTATGCATCGACGTGGCCGACACCGGCCCGGGGATTCCCAAGGAGGACTTGCAGCGACTGTTCGAGCCCTTTTTCAGCACCAAGCCTTCGGGCGCCGGCCTGGGGTTGGCGATGGTGCATTCCACGGTCCAGCGGCACGGCGGCGAGGTCCGCGTGGACACCGCCCTGGGCCGCGGCACAACCTTCCGCATCCTGCTGTCCGGGACGAACCCCGACGCGAAGTGAATATGGAACGCATACTGATCGTCGACGACGACGAGGGACTGGTGCATTTTCTCAGCCGGCTGTTCGAACGCCAGGGCTACGAGGCCCTGGTCTGCAGCGACGGCCAGTCGGCCCTGCAACGCCTGGCTACCGAGTCCTTCGACACGGTGCTCATGGACTACAAGATGCCGGGCCTCAACGGCCTGGACACGCTGGCCGAGATCAAACGCGCCCAGTGCAAGACGCCGGTGATCATCATGACCGCCTACGGCACCACCGAGACGGCCATCGAGGCCATGAAGCTGGGGGCCTACGACTACCTGCTGAAGCCCTTCGACAACGAGGAGTTGAAAAGGGTCGTGGCCGACGCGTTGGAAGTCAATCGGCTGATGAAGGAAGTCGTCAGCCTGCCCGGGGCCATGACCCGCATCTCCGTTCCATCGCCACGGGGCGCGGTGACGATCATCGGCAGTCATCGCAAAATGCAGGAGGTCTTCAAACTCATCGGCCAGGTCGCCCAGCAAGACGTGACGGTGCTGATTACGGGCGAAAGCGGGACCGGCAAGGAATTGGTGGCGCGCGCCATCTATCATCACAGCCGCCGCCAGGAGCAGTCTTTCATCGCCGTGAACTGCGCGACCATTCCCGACACGCTGTTCGAGAGCGAGCTGTTCGGCTACGAGCGCGGGGCCTTCACCGGGGCCGACCGCCCCTATGCCGGCAAGTTCGAACGCTGCCACAACGGCACGCTTTTCTTCGACGAGATCGGCGATATGTCGCTGCGCACGCAGGCCAAGGTCCTGCGCGTGCTGCAGGAGGGGGAATTCGAGCGCCTGGGAAGCAGCAAGACCATCCAGGTGGACGTGCGCGTGTTGGCCGCCACCAACAAGAACCTGGAACGCGAGGTGGCCGAAGGGCGTTTTCGCGAGGACCTCTACTATCGGCTCAAGGTGATCTCGGTCCACATGCCGCCGTTGCGCGCGAGGCTGGAGGATGTGCCCCTGCTGGTGGACTATTTCGTCGGCCGCTATGGCCAGGAATACGGCAAGACGCTGCGCTACGTGTCGGAACCGGCGATTCGCAAGATCCAATCCTACAACTGGCCGGGCAACGTGCGGCAACTGGAGAATTGCCTGCGCCGCGCGGTGCTCATGTGCCGGGGCGACGTGCTCCTGCCCGAGCACCTGCACTTCGAAACCGACCAGGACGGCGCCGACGGCAGCCCGAGCGTGGAGCATCGTCGCCGGCGTCTGCGGCAGCAGATCCAGGAATTGGTTCCCGACCTGCTGCGATTTGGCGGCGACGTGCACGCGAACATTGTGGACCTGGTGGAAGAGGCCGTTATCGGCCAGGCCTTGCAGGAGTGTGGCCACAACCAGGTGCAGACGGCGCGACTGTTGGGAATCAGCCGCAACACGCTGCGCCACCGTATCGCCAAGTACGGCCTGGAACCGAGCCCCGACGCTCCGCCGCCAGGCCCGGCCGCAGAGACCGATTGAGTCTCTCTTGCGGAAAGTCCACACCAGGTCATCCTGCAAAGCGAAGGATCTCGAACTGGGCGGATTCTTCGCTCCGCTTCTCAGAATGGCAAACCTCTGGGCCGCTTTTCGCAGCGCGCACGATCGCTGGCGTGCCGGGGCTGTTGCCAGAGCAACAGGCCTGTTTAGATCTTGAACAGCTGTCGTATCGCCTTTGGCGAGCAGATGTTGCGCGCGGCGACTCGGCCATCGGCGGCCGCGGTGGCCAAAGTCCGGCAGCAGGCATGCCATGACACGGGCCTGGGACCCTGGTCGCATCTTGTGGCCCTAAGGCTGTGTGATTTCTGGAGTTGCGGCCGCTAGTGATTTTTGCTGGCGAATCTGGCGCGGAACGTGCATGAAGCCAGACGCCCGCTAGCAGATTTTCTTTGACGAGGCGATCCATGCCCGGAATCTGTGCCCGCTGCCGATCGCGCGATGATTGTCGTTTTCGACAGCCGGGCACGTGGGTCGAAGAGTGCGACCTGTTCGAGGATCGCGACGCGACGGCGACGACCGACGCCAAGCGGCCTGTCAAGGGCAGGGCGCCGCACCGCCAGGTGGAGCCAGCAGGAGGCACTGAAGCGGCCCATGGTCCAGGAAGCGGCCTGAAGCCCACGGGCACCCCCTGAAACGCGAGGAATAGGCCATGGTCGAAAAACCGCCGGTGTCCATGAGCGATCGCTTGGAGAGCCTGTTCGGGGCCCACGCCGCCTCGCCCGATCGGGCACTGAAGAACTTTCGTTATGTGGTGGCTGAGGTGAACGGCGAAGCGCTGAAGCTCTGGGAAGACCTCTGGCGGCAGTTGGATCCGGAGATGTCCGAGATCCCTGTGTTGCCGGAGGCGCGCGCCGGTTACACCCCGCCCTGCGGCTGGCCGGAGTTCCTGGAGAAGTTTTGTCTTTTGAAGCATTACCTGGATTACGTTCAGCGTTTTTCTCAGCAAACGTAACCGGGCCCTGTAGGAAGATTTCCTTTCCCCCACCCGATCGAGTTGTCTCCGGCCCGCAGGACCTGCAACGTAGCCAGCGTCGTGTTGCCGGGCGCTCGATAGTAACCAAGGAGTCGCTGAAGCATGTCCAAGACCAGCCAGACCGCCCCGCAAGACCCTGCCGTGAGCGCCGAGGTGGAATCTTTCGTGGAGCGTGTGATTGCCGCCAACCCCAACCAGCCTGAATTCCATCAGGCGGTGCGCGAGGTGGTGGAGTCCATTATGCCCGTGGTGCTCGACACGACGGCCTATCGCAAGGCGAAGATCCTGCAACGGATCGTCGAGCCCGAACGGGTGATCCTGTTCCGCGTCTGCTGGATGGACGATCGGGGCGAGGTGCAGATCAACCGCGGCTACCGGATCCAGATGAACAGCTCGATCGGCCCCTACAAGGGTGGGTTGCGCTTCCATCCCACGGTCAATCTGGGCGTGCTGAAGTTCCTGGCCTTCGAGCAGGTCTTCAAGAACAGCTTGACCACGCTGATGATGGGCGGAGCCAAGGGCGGGTCGGACTTCGATCCGAAGGGCAAGAGCGACGCCGAAGTGATGCGTTTCTGCCAGGCCTTCATGAGCGAGTTGTACCGCCACATCGGTCCGGACATCGACGTCCCCGCCGGCGACATCGGCGTGGGCGGCCGGGAAATCGGCTACCTCTTCGGCGAGTACAAGAAGATCACCAACCGCTTCTGCGGCGTGCTCACCGGCAAGGGCCTGCAGTACGGCGGATCGCTGATTCGGCCCGAGGCCACCGGCTATGGCTCGGTGTACTTTGCCCAAGAGATGCTGAGCACGGCCGGCCAGAGCGCCAAGGGCAAGGTGGCGACCGTTTCCGGTTCGGGCAATGTGGCCCAATACACGGTCGAGAAGCTCCTGCAATGCGGGGCCAAGGTGGTCACGATGTCCGACTCCAACGGCACGATCGTTGACGAGGACGGCATCGATCAGGAGAAGCTGCAGTGGGTCAAGGAATTGAAGGAAATCCGCCGCGGCCGGATCTCCGAGTACATCAAGCAGTACCCCAAGGCCAAGTACCATGCCGGCAAACGTCCCTGGTTCGTGAAGTGCGACCTGGCCTTCCCCAGCGCTACGCAGAACGAACTGGACGCCGACGACGCGCGGACGCTGGTCAGCAACGGCTGCATGTGCGTCTCGGAAGGCGCGAACATGCCCACGACCTACGAGGGCGTGCAGGTGCTCTTGAACGCCAAGGTGTTGTACGGACCGGGCAAGGCGGCCAATGCCGGCGGCGTGGCCGTGTCGGGGTTGGAAATGACCCAGAACGCCGGCTGCATGCGGCGTTCGCGGAATGAGGTGGACAACCAACTGCAGGTCATCATGAAGTCCATCCACGAGGCCTGCGTGCGCTGGGGCCGCGGCAAGGACGGATTCATCAACTATGTGCAGGGCGCCAACATCGCCGGCTTCGTGAAGGTGGCCGACGCCATGGTCGCGCACGGCGTGGTCTGATTTCCTGGCGGTAGCCGGCTCGGCATGAGCCCGGCAACGTACGGGCAGAGGCCGCGAGGTTCGTTCCTCGCGGCCTCTGCGTTGCGCTGGGGTCGTCAGGCGGAAGGGACTCTTGATTCCGAGACGACCCATGGCCTCAGTTCCCGCGGATTTGGGCTGGAATCTACGAGAACTGAAGTCGCGGGAAGATCACGGCTACTGTTGGCCGCGATCGATACCGCCTGCGCCCCCGCGGGGGGTTCTCTGGGGCACCGCAGAGCTTGGTTCTTTTCCAGGGCCGAGTATTTACACGGTGTGGATCGCGCAGTAACATGATTCCGGCGTACTGGAGCCAACCCTAGGAGGCTCCAGTCGCACTCGTCTTCGTAACCGGTCTGGTTCAATCGACGTCACCACACGGTCGTGGTCGGGGCGTACTCTTTGTTCAAGGAGCGCCGCGCATGGCTCTGTCCGCATCGGCGGCGGCCGAGAAGGCCGCGACGTTTGAGGCGCGAATTCGTCGGCTTCCTTCGGCCTTGCGCGGCCTGGTCGTTTCATCGCGGTTGGTGCGATTGTTGCTTCTCTTCCCGGCGTGAGCAAACGCCATGAGTTTTCTGCACCCCTGGGCACTGATGGTGGGCATCGCGGGGGCGGGATTGCCGCTGGCGATCCACTTCCTCGTCCGGCGCCGATCGGCGAAGACTCGCTGGCGCGCGGAGAACCTGCGCGAGTGTACCGACCAGTCCCGAATTTCGCATCGGCTGCGCGATGTGACGCTGTTGGCGGCGCGGACCCTGGCCGTATTGTTGCTGGCGATGGTCGTGGCCCAATCGCAATGGAAGGCGGACCGCGCGGCCGAGCAAGACGCTGGCGACCAGACCGTGCGCGCGGTGTCGCTGGACACCAGCCAGAGTATGGCGGCCGTGGAAGGGGGAACGCAAACCATTGAGGGCGCCGCGGCCGTGGCCGGAAAGTTTTTGGGTTACCGTCCGGGACCGGAAGAGAGCCGAATCAATACAACCCCTGGCAATGGGATGCAGAATCGTCTGACGACGGACCGGGAGCCGTGCTTTTGCCGGCCGGGGCGGCAAGAGTCGGCACGTAAACTGTGGACCTGGTTTGCGGTGGCCTGCCTGCTCTCGGTCATGGTCGAAATCGCCGCGTTGACAGGGAGTCGTACCTGAGACGATACTGGGCCGCAGGCTCGCGTCCTGAGTCGCGAGCTCGTGTTTCGGATCCGCAGGCACGGCCGGCTGTCAGGAGGGCCCGCCGTTTGCCCCCCAGAAGGTCAACGGAGCTGCGTGTAGATGCGGCAGGCACGCGCCCGACTCGTGGCCGAGGCTTTGAGATGACCCAGGACCGGGAATCTCACGATTTTCGGTTCATTTTTCTGCCACGCCCATTTTCCGCTTGCCACGTGACCCCCGGATGAGAGATACTGTCGAGATTCCGGCATTGTGGCGGGAGCCGACCGGCAAACGGTTTGCCGGTCCGGTCTCTCCAAGCCGCTCAGGCTGGCCGTGGCGATTCTGAGACACCGCACACGCAAAGCCCTCCCCGTTTCGCCGGAAAGCGTTCCTTCCCCCAGGACGCCGACCTGTGACCCGCCCCCAGCCGTCATCCCACCCCATCGTCCATCGACGCCGACTGGCCCAGCGCCTGCTCTTGCCGGGCCTCGTCGCGGCGGTCGTCACCAGCGCTGCGGCCCTGGCCACTGCGGCCTGGGTGGTGTGGCGTTCGGAGCCGCGGGTCGAGGAGTTTTCTGGCCAGTCGATGGGGTCAAGCTACGCGGTCACGGCGTTGCTGCCGCACAGCGCGACGCGCACGGAATTCGAGCGGGCCATCACGGCACCCCTGGAGAAAGCGGACCGCCTGATGTCGACCTACCGCCCGGATTCCGATCTTGGGCGGCTGAACTGCGCCCAACCCGGCGAGTGGGTGCCGATCGCAGACGAAACGGCGCGCGTGATGGGACAAGCCATCGCCATTGGTCGGCGTAGCGCGGGGGCCTACGACGTGACGGTGGGGGCCCTGGTGAATCTGTGGGGGTTCGGGCCGGCGGCGTCTGCCGAGAGTCCGCCCACGGCCCAACAGATAGCCGCCGCCCAGGCGAGGTCTGGCCTGGACAAGCTTGAAGTCCGGCTCGCCCCGGCCGCCGCACGCGTCAAGGTCCCTGGCGTGCGGGTGGATCTATCGAGCATTGCCAAGGGCTTTGCCGTGGACAAGGTCGCCGAGGCGCTGGAGCAACTGGGCAGCGGCGACTACTGTGTGGAAGTCGGCGGCGAGATCCGTACACGCGGCCGCAATCCGCGCGGCCAACCGTGGCAGGTGGCCGTGGAGGTCCCTCAGGACATAACGCGCGCAGCGCAGCGGATCGTGCCCCTCTCCGGCCAGGGCATGGCCACGTCAGGCGATTATCGCAACTACTACGAGGAGCGCGGCATCCGTTACTGTCATATTCTCGATCCGCGCACGGGCAGTCCGATCCAGCACAACCTGGCTTCGGTCACGGTCATCGCCAAGACCTGTGCCCAAGCCGACGCCTGGGCCACGGCCCTGCTGGTGCTCGGTCCGGAAGAAGGCCTGGCGGTGGCCCAGCGCGAGGGCCTGGCGGCCTTCTTTCTCGTGCGCGGGGCGCAAGGCTTCGACGAAGACTGGACGCCGCAGTTTGAACCATTCCGATAACTCAACCGATCAACAACACCCGTCGAGGAGAGTCTTGCATGCGTTTGAAGAGCCTGCTTTTCGGATCGCCGGCCAACGGAACGAACACCGGCGTGAACCTGGTCTTGGCCTTGTTGCGAATCGCCATCGGCTGGCATTTCCTGTACGAGGGCGTGGCCAAGCTGATGACGCCCAACTGGAGCGCGGCCAGCTATCTGACGGCCAGTACGGGGCCGATGGCCGAGTTTTTCCGAAAGCTGGCCTCCGATGCCACGCTCCTGGGAGTGATCAACCAATTGAACATGTGGGGCCTGACCTTGATCGGCGTGGCCCTGATCTTGGGACTGTTCACGCGGCCGGCGGCCCTCGGCGGCATGGCCCTGTTGGGCCTGTACTACGCGGCCAATCCGCCCTGGTTCCAGGGGCCCGGCATCGGGCCGGTGGAAGGCCACTACCTGCTGGTCAACAAGAACCTCGTGGAGTTGTTCGCCCTGCTGGCGATCCTGGTCTGCCCGGCAAGCTCATTTGGCCTGGAAGGGCTGTTCTGGCTGCGCTTGCGCCGCGGCGAATCCGCGGCCGCGCCGGCCGAAGAGTTGCTGCCGGGCATGCCGCCCGAGGCGTCGGCCAATCTGTCGCGGCGCGGCATTCTCACCAGCCTGACCGGCGTGCCCTTGCTGGGCGGGTTTGCCCTGGCCGCCTTGCGCCGCCATCACTGGCTCACGCCCGAGGAAAAGGCGCTGGCCGACGCCTATAGCGGCGCGTCGGCCAAGGCCAGCGCCGCCAAGCGCGTGGAGGACCTGAAGGGCCAACTCCCCTACGGCCAGATCGGCAAGCTCAAGCTCAGCCGCATGATCCTCGGGGGCAACCTGATGGGTGGTTGGGCCCATGCGCGCGACCTGCTCTACGCCTCGGCCCTGGTCAAGGCCTATCACCACCGGGCGAAGATCTTCGAGACCTTTGCCCTGGCCGAGTCCTGCGGGGTCAACACGATCCTGACCAACCCGGTGCTGTGCGCGATGATCAACGACTACTGGCGCACGACGGGGGGCAAGATCCAGTTCATCTCCGACTGCGGCGGCAAGGACGTGTTGGAGGCGGTGCAAAAATCGATCGACGCCGGCGCCTCGGCCTGCTACGTGCAAGGCGGGATCGCCGACAAGCTGGTGGCCAAGGGCGATTTCGACACGATCGCCAAGGCCGTGGAACTCACGCGCCGCAATGGCCTGGTGGCCGGCATCGGCGCGCACAAACTGGAGACGGTCAAGGGCTGCCGCGATAAGGGGCTCAAGCCCGACTTCTGGATGAAGACCATGCATCATGGCAAGTACTGGTCTTCGTTCGGCGGAGAAGAGGATGGCGACTTCAAGCACGACAACTTCTGGTGCAAGAAGCCCGACGAGGTGATGGCCTACATGAAGGAAGTGCAAGAGCCGTGGATCGCCTTCAAGGTCCTGGCTGCGGGCGCGATCCATCCCAAAAACGGCTTCCGCTACGCGCTGGAAGCCGGGGCCGACTTCATTTGCGTGGGGATGTACGACTTCCAGATCGTCGAGGACGTGAATATCGTCCTGGACCTGCTGGACCCCAAGACGAAGCTCAAACGCAAGCGCGAGTGGCACGCGTAGGCGGGGCGGCAGGGCCGCCGGCCGGAACGACTTGCCGCTCGACTGGCTTGTCGGCGATCAACTGCAGGAGTTCGCTGAGTTGCCCAGCGGCGGCGACAATTCCTACCCCGGCTTCGTCGAACTCGCGCCCGGTCGGGCCCTGGTTTCCTATTACTCCAGCCACGAGAAAGATGCTGACGGAACAGTCATGACGGCCATCTACCTGGCGGAACTGGTACTGAAGAAATGAACGCCCAAAGCACTTTGCGCTGGGGGCCGGAGCACGCGGCCCGGAGTTGCGCCACCCACCGGATCGGCGTTTGCTGCAGGGCATCAGCGCGATCGGCGGGTCGTGGGCCGTGGCTGCTGGCAGGCCTGGTTCTGGTGGCTTGCGCGGCGGGGGCCAAGGCGCCGCCCCTTCGTCCGCTCAAGGAGGCTGGTTCGCTGCTGCTGTTCGACGTCCAGCGGCATGGCTTGGAGCCGGTGCAGAACTACACCGCCAGTTGGAAGAAGGGAGACCTGGTGCCCTCGGCCGCGAGGGTGACCAAGGCAGGAGAGCCGTGGGTTGAATTTTCCTTTCGCGGCAGTCGGGGCATGGCCTGCTCCACGCTCTTCTTCGAACCACTGCCGGCGCCCGACGACGGCACGCAGTACAGCGGCCTCCAACTCGACATGGATTGCGACCGTGACGACTATCCGCACATCCGCGTGAGTGTTTCCTTCTCGGACAAGTCAGGTCTGACCCGCGAACTGGCCTTGGAGCGCGGCCGGCACAGCTACCTGGTTGAGCGCGGGTTTCGCCGCGAAAAGCATCCGCCGCCTTGGGGCCTGATTTCGCACGTGATGATCAACCTGGAGGCCGGCCAGCACCCGATCGACCTCGTCTACCGCCTGGGGCGGATCACCGTGCGCCAGATTCTGGCCGAGGCGGTCCCCGACGGGCGAGCGGCACGCGTCCCAGACTTGTTTGGCGAGCCGATTCTGTCGCCGCGGCCCAAGAACGTAAGCTGGAAAACCGGCGCCTTCGTGGCCAGCAAGCCTTGGGAACTCTTCTGCGAGAAGGGAGCCACCGAGCGCACACGCCGTACGGCCCAGATCTTCGCCGAACGTTATCGGCAGTACACGGGCGAGCGTCTCGCCGTCCGCGAGTTCACCAAGACCTTGCCCGAACAGGGAATCGTGCTCCGCAGGGCCGCTACCGGGCCCGGCCAGGCGATGGACGCCGGTCAGAAGCCGCAGGGCTACACGCTGAATGTCGAAGGGAAGCGCGTGGACATCGCGGGCAACGATGAGCCGGGCCTGTACTACGGAACGGTCACCTTCTTTCAATTGCTGAAGCACGCGTTGCAGCGGCCGGCCGAACGCATCGCCGTGCCCTGCGTGGCGATCGTCGACTGGCCCGACACGCCTAACCGGCTCCTGCGCCTGGAGCATCCGCACACGTTCCGCAACTATCCGATCCGCGAGAAGCGGGGCATCGAATACTTGATCGACTGGACCGATCGCTTTGTGGCGGGCAACAAGTTCAATACGTTCTATATCGACTTCTCGGCCAACATCCGCTATCAGCGGCGGCCCGAGTTCGACGGCTCGGAAAAGCTCTACACGCTGGACGACCTGCGGCGGTTCGGCCAATTCTGCCGCGATCATTTCATCGATCTCTGCCCCGCCTGGCAGATCGGCGGGCATGCCAATTGGTGGCTCACGCTCGGCTATCATCCCGAACTGCGCGAGAAGGGCTGGCCAAACCAAGGCGACGTGACGCATCCCGACCACGATCCGATCGTGCGCGACTGCATGCTGGACGTGATCGAGGCCCTGCAGCCCAAGTACCTGAGCCCGAAATCCGACGAGTGGTGGCACCAGCGCAAGCCCGACGAGACCCCGGACGAGTTGCTGCATGGCCGCACGCGCGCCCAGGCGTTTCTCGAATCGCATGTCCGGATGAACCAGTGGCTGCACGCGCGGGGCATCACGATGATGGTCTTCGAGGATATGCTCTCGCCGTATCACAATGGCAAGCGTTTCGACACCTACAAAGTGATCGACTCGTTTCCCAAGGACATCATTCTCACGCTCTGGAGCAGCAGTGAGCCGGAGAAGGAGATTCGCTACTTTACCGCCCGAGGGTTTCGGGTCTGGCCCAACGCGACCAGCATGCTCAACTTGAGCCCAGAGGCCAAACGCCTGGTGATCGGGTTCGGCAAAGGCCTGTACAGCTTCGGCAATGACAAGACGCATCTGTTGGACGAGTACTCGCCGCTTTCTGCGTTGAGCAACGCCTTGCGCGTGGCCGACCACGCATGGAATTTCCAGCAGGATGAGCAGGTCGACCCTGCGCGGCTGGTGGCCCTGGAACACCTGTTGGCGCTG
Source organism: uncultured Planctomycetales bacterium (assembly GCA_937889015.1). GTDB lineage: Bacteria > Planctomycetota > Planctomycetia > Pirellulales > Thermoguttaceae > CALARR01. The sequence continues at coordinate 14,151 of CALARR010000167.1, forward strand.
CGTCCCAATCCGCGTGCCGGCGCACAAGTGACGCCGATCGACCTTGGCCCCGTGTTGACCCACCGCTTGTGCCGCCTGTTGTCGGAGTGGATGCCCAAGGGCCACGTTCCGCAAGATCCGCCAGTTGAGCTTCCGCCGGGCGTACGGCCGATTGGTTGCCTGCCCATGCGTCTGGCCGCACAGGGCAAGAACGACTGCATTGCCTTGCGCAAGAACAGTCCGTCGGTCGAGTTGCCCGTTCGAGGGCGATTTGCCTCATTGGTCTTCCTGCATTCCGCCTTCGTCAACGACCCGCAAGACAAGAATGTGGCCGGTGTGCGCGTGCGCGAATGGATCTATGGCTGGCCTTGCGGCAACTACGTGGTTCACTATGCAGACGGTTCCCAGGTGGTGCTGCCCGTGCGCCTGACCATGAACGTCAAGCGGTTCGATACGGCCAGCGCCACGCGCGCGACGCTGGAGAACCGCTATACCTGGAGCATCGACGATGCGAGCGGCAGGCCGTTGCACCTGTTCCAATGGGAGTGGGTCAACCCCAATCCTGACCGGGAGATCGTTCGCGTGGTGGCCGAACATGACAACGTGCTGGACGTGAGCCTGCTGCTGTTCGCCCTGTCGGCGCGGCCGGCGAGCGATGCCGCCCTCCGAGAAAACAACTGAGTACGACCATCAAGCCCTGCAGGAGAAGAAGGCGTGAGATCTACATGCGGACGATGCGTGGTTCGGCTCTTGGGAGCCAGTGTCTTGGCGATGGCGCTGTGGTTGACCAGCCTCGCCTCGGCCGCGGAGTTCTATGTCGCCCCCAGCGGCGACGACGCCGCGCCCGGCACCCTGGAGAAGCCGCTGGCGACGCTCCACGCGGCGCGTGACCGGATCCGCAAGCTGAAGAACGAGGGCGGCTTGCCCTCCGGCGGCGTCACCGTCTGGGTGCGTGGCGGCACCTACGAGTTGGGCCAGACGCTCAAGCTGGCCGCCGAGGACTCCGGCGCCGAGGGAGCGCCGATCGTGTATCGCGCCTACCAGGACGAAAAGCCGGTGCTCAGCGGCGGCCGCAAGATCACCGGCTTCACCCGGCACCAGAATTCGATCCTCAAGGCGGACGTCGGCGCCCTGGGCTTCAAGAACGCCTTTCGCGAGTTGTTCTTCAACAGCCAGCGCATGCCGTTGGCACGCTACCCGAACTTCGATCCCTCGAACCCCTACGCCGGCGGCTATGCCTATGTCGACGGCCAGGTTCCCAGCGACTCGCTCAAGTACAAGAAGGACATCGAGTACCCGCCGCGCCAGATCCGCTGCAAGCCGTGCGATGCGCGTGTGTGGGCACATCCCGAGTCGGGCGAGGTGATCTATTTTCCCTGGCATAACTGGATGAACATCAGCGTGGGCATCGCCGCCTTCGATCCCCAACAGCGTCTGATCACGCTCACACGCGACGTCAAGACACACGAAGGCTACCCGGGCGGGGTCCGACCAGGCGATCGCTACTACGTGCGCAACCTGTTCGAGGAACTCGATTCGCGCGGCGAATGGTACCTGGACCGGGAAAAGGGAATTCTCTATTTCTGGCCGCCCGCC